>JANWKZ010000049.1 GCA_025451115.1 Bacteroidia bacterium
ATAGGAAGCAGTATTCCACACAATAAAGGCCGCATAGAAAAATACGGGAATGTAGAACAACGCTCTTTTTTTTGCCCGCAACCACTCCCACATACGCATCAACCCGAACGCGACAAATATCTGTGGTACAGGAAGAAGAACAAGGCTCCTGATGGCGTGAGGAGTTTCAGACGTCGGCGACGCAGCCACTGGTGCCAGGAACAACCATGCAAATAGAAGTTTGGAAGCTATACCACTACGTTTTCCGACAGTAATCATCCCCAACAATAACATTGGAAGCTCCCAAAGATACAAAATACCTGTATCCGGCGCATGATGACGGTCGTTATCCCCGGTCAGAAACAGCCACCGCAGAGAAAAATGGGATATGTACCCTTCAAAAATTTTTTGTGCGAATACGATCCGCCTGTTATCAAGCAGTGTTCCTATTGTATTTCCGGCTTCCTGGTCTGCCTGTAACTTCTGTACGCTTCTGGCTAAAAGAGCAGTCGTATCAGAAAGCGCGCTTGTTCCCTTAAGCCGCGTCCACGACGCCGGACTCAGATAAAGAAGAAATACAGGAAGTGCAATGAGTACACCGATACCTGCAGCCACGGCGACTCTTCGCGGATATCGAAATAGCTGGTTGCGGAAAAGCGCAATAAGGAAGAGGCCCAGGAGCGGAATAAATACCCGCTGACTATGATACGCATACAACGACAAGCCAAAGGCAAGCGCAGATAGAGACAAAAATATTCCGGACGACAGACCACGAAAGAAAAAGTACAGTGCCCAAATATTAAGAAACACCCCGATATTTGCTTCAAAGGCAATGCGCGAGAACTGTATATGCCAAGGGGAAATAGCAAGAAGAAACGCAACAAGATATGGCAGTACCTTCAATTTTTTCTGGTTGAGTTTTGTCACGACGAGAAGTTCCGTTATGAGAAAATAGACGCCGATAACGGCAAGCGTTCCGCATACGGCGGCAGGAAGCCGGACGGACCACGTATCTAATCCGAATAGAGCAACGGAGGGAACCGCCAGATACATATAAAGCGGCGGTTTATAATCATCGAAGGAACGCAGTACGAGAGGAAATGGCGTTCCGTATTCGTCTTTTCCGGTTTTGAGAATAGAAGAGGCGTTGTAGCCTAGTGCCGCTTCATCCCAGTCCGGGCTCGGCGGTACTTCTCCGAGCTGCCAAAACCGCAGGGCAGCGGCGGTGAAAAAAATTGCAAGCAAAAATAATTTTGAAGCGGTTATTTTCATAAGCTATCCATAATGACAAGAGCTGGCTCACCGTTAAGCTTTCGGACAGTATCTATTGTATGTGAATATTTATATGCTTCCTTCGGATGAACTATATACAGCGTATTCTGTTCAAATACTGTCGTTTCGTCCCGTACGAAATAGTACTTAGAATATCGTGTGGCATTATAGAAACCCGCGTCATCAAATGCAGAAGTACGGTCGTTCCAAAATATTCTGGGATCTATCTTTCTGTAGAACAAGAAGTACATGTACGGACGTCCGATCGTATCGCTTATGACAACCTTATCGTATCTGTCTTCTATAGTTTTAATCTTCTCGAATGCTTGCTTATATCCGTATTGCCATTCACCCGAAAATTCCCGTGGATAATGATTGTAATAATTATGCACGTAGTAGGTGATATTCCCTGCCATGGCAAGCCCTATTCCTATAACAAGGACCCGGACGATGGTGCGGCGTGTAAACTGGCGGAGAAAGTACAAGACCCCGAACGCGGTAAATATCTGCCATACAGGCAAGCTGTTTTCTATCCGTAAGGCATGCGGAGTTTCGCGGGCGACGGCCGCGGGGACTACGGACGCGATAATCCAAAACAACAGAAACGATGCCAGCCGCGGGTCAGTACTAAAAAGCCAATACAAACCCATAAGGAGAAAGGGCGCCTCTACACTATACAGTTGCCCCACGTCCTGGATGGAAAACTTTGGGTTACCGTCTCCCTTAATAAACAAAAACCATGGTTGGAAGTGATCCAGGAAATGCGTCGCATAGCTAAGCGCATACCCTACCCGTCTGTTATGAAAGATATTTGACCACCATGCGTTTCCGTCTAGTTTCATCCTGTCATTTGCCGTTAAAACAATCTCCAAGTCCGTAAAAATGTTTACTTCCTTAAATCGTAGCAACGCCTCAGGTGACGTAAGGTGTCCGATGATGGGAAGCATCAACATTGCGGCTATCACCCACCCTCCTATCATAAACCGAATATTTTTTCGGCTCGGCAACCGGAAGAAAAGAAGGAAACCCACAGCCAAAATCGGAACAAAATACCGTGAACTGTTAAATGTGTAGATTGCCAGGACAAACGGAATCCATGCTACTAGAAGAAGCTTCATCCGTTCCCGCGAGCAGAGAAGAAGATACACACCGGACAACACAAACATAACCGCAATATTGGCTTCAAAACCAGCCCGGGATAAATTTATATGCCAGGGTGATACTGCAAGAAGAAAAGCCGTCACAAGCGCGAGTGTCTTTTTATTTTTGTGCTTTACAAATAGGTGAAGCACTATCACATATGAGAGAAGTACGGAAAGTATGCCGGAAACCGCTGACGGTAGCCGCACCGCCAGCTCATTAAGACCGAATATCGCAACAAACGGAACGGTAAGGTATACAGGTACGGGAGGTTTATAATCCCCGTATGCGGTAAACGTATCAAGAGGGAATGACCTTCCGTGTTCATCTTTTCCGGTAAGAAGGATGCTATACGCGTTATACCCTATCGATACTTCATCCCATGACAATGACGGCGGATTTGTATCTATGGAATATACCCGCAACACCGAAGCCACAAAAAGAATAAGAATCAGAAAAATCCGTGTGTTCATGATTGTAATTTCTGGCCGGACCCTGACTCATCCCACTGTTTCAACATCCCGAGCACAAATACTGTTCCTATATACCCCAGGTGACTGTTGTTAAAATACCTGCTGAAATACCAGATAATCATAAGGCTTCCTGCGTATCCTACAAGAAACCGTGACACTGTCGGTTTCTTCATAAACCACCATGCTGCAATCCCCAACGCGGGTAGCCCGAAAAGCACCTGCCAGTACACAAATGGATAATAGTCATGAATATTTTTAATTATTCCCAGACTCTCGAGAACCATGGAAAAACCGTACCCGGCTACAGGGTAGCTGTTTTCCCCACCTCCGCTTAGGTAGTACACAACACTTCCCAGAAATGCTTCGGCATCCCACAACAGGAATGGCACGGCAAGTGCCATCGCGACACCGCCTACAACGAGCAGATACATACCAGTCTTTGCCGGATTGTATTTCTGCCAAACCCACAAAAAGACCGCATAGAGCGGAGCTGCAAACCATATCGTCTGCTTGCTCATAAGTGCCAATCCGAAAATAACGGCAGAAAGAAGATATTTTTTCCTCTCCAGACAATACACGGACAGCATAAACCACGCTAATGCGAATATATCACTGCGCCCCTCTATGAAATAATCTATGATGCCCGGAGACAACGATATAAGGATAATGCTAAGGTGCCGCAACGCTTCCTTTGTGTAGAGCTTCCATATAGCAAACAGAAGGATAAGATAACTTACAAGAAGTGCCATCCGTCCGTCAAAGTATCCTGCAATCTTTCCCCAGGTCACCGATACGGTAAACGGGAAAACGAGGTACCATGGAGGCATAACAAAGTGATATAACGCCGGGTTTACAGCAGGCTTGCCTAATTCGTCATAGTTGAACTTTTCCATAGCCGTTCCGAAGTACGTTTCTTTATAGGGATTCTTTCCTTCACGGATATACCGCATTGCTATCTCCTGCTGAAGAATAATGTCATGAACGTTATACTCGGGAGCAGTTTTGTGCCTGTCTGCAATTGCCGTCCACGTAGTTGCCACCACTGTTACACCCAGGACAAATAGAAGAATCCCGCGCCGTATGGCAGACAGGCGTACGGATCGTTTTCCAAGTACCTCAGGGTAGAGACCAAGGAGTACGTTTACGCCCAACGCAAAAAAAAGAAGGCCAAAAAGCCAGTACGGCGTACCTTCAACCGGGAGGATCCGGTAGGTCATGACGACCGGAACAGCAAGTGCAAACAGCAGAACGGCGTTAAGACCGATTATGTGTTCCATATAGTTTATTGTACAAAATTCAGGTTGCTTCAACTCACGCTTCTCTTCACGTATTCTTCGGCCTGGGAGAAGTGCGGCGCTCAAATTTATAAAGCGTCGCCCCCTCTATCCTCCAACTTTTTACAAAATCCCACCCGTCCATAAAAATTTCAGGATAGAGTACTTTCGTGCATACATGTTCATAGCAGGAAGATCGTAGTATGTCTCGCGCAATAAGTCCTTCACCGTCCGGACATGATTCCTTTTCGCAGATTATAAACATGAGAGGATAGTCTTTCTCTGTTATTTCACTCGCGGGCTCGTTCCATATAGTAAGAAAAAATCTGTAGTGAAAGTCCGAGTGTGACCTGCCGTCAACAATCGTAAGAGCAAAGTCTTTTCCTTCCGCCGCTTCTATCACCTGCTTCGTCACGGCTTCTGTCCGGGGGATATCCCTATATCCGGGTGCAAATGCATCTGTTTTTGTCATATAGAACAACCCTATGACACACACTATTCCTATCACCACTGTACGAACCTTTGCAGGTGCAGCGTGGATAAGGTTTCCAAGAAGGAGAAACGGGATCGGCATGATGAAAAAAAGATAATGGTCATACAGTTCAGTCGAAAACTTTCCACCGAACAGGAGTCCTCCGAAAAACCACATAACAAAAAGAATGCTCCAAAATGAACGCCGTACACATGCGGCGACTGTGGCGGCGATAGTTACAACCTGTAAGAACAACGGCGCCACGACAGGAAGCACAAACGTATACACATGTGCTGCAGTCTCCAGAAACCCCCGCTGAACACCTTTCATCCCTCCCGGAACGAGTGAGAGTTGAGGAAGAAGTGCAATAATCAGAAGTTCCCGTACGTCTCGAAATCCGTTTTGTGATTCATAAACAAGAAACGGAGCAAGCACTGCAAGGAATCCTCCTATAAAAAGAACAAACCGACCAATCCCGGTTCGTGCATGTTTTTCCTTTTTCGAATTTCTGTGGGCAAACACAAGAAAGGCCAGTGCGATTGCTACTGTAAATATATTTGAGTAATGAAGCTGAATCAGTATCCCGGCAGCCAAACCCGCAAGGACCGCATACCGCTCATCGTGATCCTCGCGGATTTTTACCATCGCATATATCAGGAGCAATAAAAAAACAGGTATAGTCGTTGGGTTCCAGTTATTCCTTGCATATTTGACCACCTGAGGAGAGACAGCATACAGAAACGCCAAAAGTGCGGCTACACCAGGTGAATACAACCGCAGGCCTACAATATATATAAGGGCAACGGCAGCCACGCCCAATATCCCCATCCATATTGCAGGTGCAAGAGGGTTAAACCCTGTGAGCAGGAGCGGCGGTGCAATGAGGTAGTAATAAAACGGACCCGGCCGCTGGCCCGTGCTTATAGTGGGACCTGCAAGTGGCAGCGAGTGGTGTTGCCAGGCTTCATATATGACAACCCCGGCACTTCCCTGATCTCCCAGAAACTCAGTCAGAGAATTTATCCGCCACAGGCGGAAAAATGCTGCAAGGAAAAGGATACCACCGAGTAGTAGATAGTCGTACCGTACTGTTTGTGCGCGCTTCATGAATACTCTCCTCTGCTATAATAGGTGCAACGATCATTTGAGGCAAGTAGACACGAACTCATGAAGGTAACCCGTTATTATTTCCTGATAATCATCCTCTCCATTCTCCCCTTTATCGGAATATTCTTAACCCAGGATCTCCCACACACCAGCGACGGAGCTATGCACCTTGCACGGATAGCATCATACGTTACTGAACTTTCTGCCGGTCAGTTTCCGGTACGCTGGTCAAGCACATTTAATTACGGATACGGAACACCTATCTTCAATTTTTTCCATCCGCTTCCCTACTACATTACCTCACCGTTTGTTGCCCTTGGAGTAAATCTTGTAACAACACTAAAAATTGCATTTCTCCTAAGCTACGTTTTTTCAGGGATAGGCATGCTTCTGTTTGCACGTGCGTTTTTTAAAGATGATAGAACCGCATTCCTTGTTGCAGTACTGTATCAATTCGCTCCATTCAGGCTCGTTGAGATTCTTGTCCGCGGAAGCCTCGGGGGTATTTATGCGTATACGATCATACCGTTTATTTTATACGGGATAACAAAGCTGAATGAAACGAAACGATACCGCTATTTCTTCCTGACTGCCGTCGCTATTGCTTTGCTATCCATATCTCACAATATCGTCGGTGTTATGTTTTTTGGCCTGAGTGTTCTGTTTGTACTTTTCTTCTCCTCATCAAAAAAATCCATGGTCGTATCATTTGCGGCGCTTTTCTCTGGCGTACTCCTTGCCGGATATTTTGTTATTCCGGCCATCATCGAACACAAATACACGCTGGGATATAGGTTTACAAAAGATCTGTTCTGGGACCACTTTCCAAAACTTGCTACGTTCTTCCTCCCGAACTTTACAAATGCAGAGCACCTTCGCACCGCGGAGGTTGCGGTAAGCGCCGGTGTGTTTCATTGGGTTGGACTTGCTATCTCTCTATTCTACCTGGCGAAGAAAAAATTACAGAAGCAGCTCACCATCGTCACGCTCTACACCACACTGCTCTGTGTTGTAACTCTTTTTTTTATGCAACCGGTATCGACAATGCTGTGGGAAAACATTCCTTTCCTCCGGCAGTTTCAATACCCGTGGAGACTAATGGGGATCATCAATGTCGTAACGGCGCTGTCGGGAGCAGCCTTCCTGTCCGTTCCACTCATCAAAAAATCTTCGAAGGCATATGCCCTTCTCATTCTACTTATCATAGGGACAACTATGTATTACTGGCAACCGCC
>JANWKZ010000050.1 GCA_025451115.1 Bacteroidia bacterium
AGGGTGTTCACCTTACAGGGCAAAAATAGATCAAACAGCCTTTGAAAAAGGTCAAATTACATTAACAAAATGCTACGTTTTGTTAATATCAGCCACCCGCTTTTTTAACATGGTAGCCGGCCTTTTGCAGAATTGACAGGATCTTATCGCGGTGGTCGCCTTGTATAAGTATTTCGTCATTCTTTACACTACCTCCTACCCCGCACTTTTGTTTCAGTTCTTTTCCAAGCTTTTCAAGGTCAGTCTCTGTTCCCACAAAACCAATAACACGCGAAACGAATTTGCCACCGCCAAGCCTGTCTAAATGAATGCGCAGGTTTTGCTCGCCCGCTGCGAGCGTTTCATCATCCTCAGC
Organism: Bacteroidia bacterium; assembly: GCA_025451115.1. Taxonomy (GTDB): domain Bacteria; phylum Bacteroidota; class Bacteroidia; order B-17B0; family Aurantibacillaceae; genus PALSA-968. The sequence goes on from JANWKZ010000050.1 coordinate 356, forward strand.
GCTATTATTCTCAAAAGAAAGATCGCGGTTGGTAGAATACACCAATCCGTCCTCTTTATCCTTTTTGTTCTTTTTGCTCATGCGGTTTTTTTAAGGAGACAACAAGCAACATGCCTAACAAAGCTACAATAATAACACATTCGAATATCTTTCTGCTGAGAGATGAATTCTCCTTTTGTACAACGGCCTCCTCTGCAGTACCCGATCTCCAGAGATTTGCTAAAGAATCAGCCGCAAGCGAGCGGGAGACCTGCATAGCAGAATCATATTTCGAAAGATACAGGTAAGCCAGCTTATGGTCGCCCGTCGTGTTAAGAAGTTCCGACCACTGCTTCCAACCTTTTACGAGCCCTTCCGAATAATTATTACGGGTGTAAATGCGCATGGCTTCGTTCATGTGCTTATCGCTCTCGCTCTGTTTTTTCTGCAGGAGCTCTACTTTAGCAGTGGCAAGAAGTACATCCGCTTTTTGGATATCGTCTTCGGTCATTTCAGCAGCATCCATGGCAAGGCCCAGGTAAGCTTCTGCACCTATCGTATCTCCAAGGCCCAGTTTGCAATCGCTCATATTCTTGTAGCAGAGCCCCAGTATTTCCTGGTCATTATCGATCTGGGCCCAGCTTATCAGTGTATAAAGGTTTCCTTCGGCCTGCCCGTATCTTTTAAGCTCGGCCTGCATTTCTGAGATACTGAATAGAGAGCCCAGCGTCCAGCGATCGCTTTTCACTATCTGCGCAAGTTTCAGGGCGCTTTCGTAGCAGTTCATTGCCTCCTGCGTATTTGAAAGATCGCGGTAAACGTTCCCGATATTATTCAGAATAATGGCCTGACTAAACGTGTCGCGCGTTTGCACCCTGAGTTGCAAAGCTTTTTTGAGGTCTGCCAGCGCTTCCTGTTGCAGGCCGGTCTGCGATCTCAGGATACCGGTAAAATTGAGTGCCTTGGCGAGATAATGCGGATTACCCACTTTCTGAGCCGTAACATAACAGGCTTTGGCGAATTCAATGGCAGCCGGAATATTTGTATTATGAATTTCAAAGCCTTTATCGTAAAGCAGGTTGATCTTATTTGTGTCGTCAGGATAGGTTCTGTATTGCTGCAAAAGGCTATCTGCGTCCTGGCCCCTACAGAGAATAGAAGTAAAGATTAGAAGAAAAAGAATTATTCGCTTCACGCTGCGAAGTTAAAAGTATTTTTATTTACTTTGTTTAAAAGCCAAACAATCTATGCTGCATTATAAACTTCATGTAAAGAACTCCGCTTCGCATTATTTATATATCGATCTGCACATTTCGGGGATCAGCACACAAACAACCGAGGTAAATCTGCCCGCCTGGAGACCGGGCCGCTATGAGCTGGGCAATTTTTCGAAGAACATAAAGAAGTTCGAGGCTTTTGACGTGAACGATAAGCCACTCGAATTTAAAAAGACCGACAAAGACACCTGGCTGGTTGAATCGGGTGGAAAAAAAGAAATTAAAGTAACCTACGCCTATTACGCCGCCGACCTGAACGCGGGTTCTACGTACGGTGACGACAAGATCATGTATGCCAATCCCTGTAATTGCATGATGTATGTTACGGGGCTTGAAGGAAAGGAGCATAAAGTTACACTGGATGTTCCGGACACTTATTACATAGCCACCTCTTTAAAAAAAGAAGGAAAGACGCTTATAGCGGAAAATTTTGATGAGCTGGCCGATTCGCCGTTCATCGCTTCGCAGCATATTCTTACGCAGAAGTTCAAAGTAAAGGACATTGACTTTTACCTGCACTTCAGCGGGGAGTGCAGTCCCAACGAAGAAAGCCTCGAACGCGATTTTACGAAATTCATTGAAGAGCAGATCGGGTTCTTTGGCGGCATACATTTTAAGGAATATCATTTCCTCTTCCACATCCTGCCACAAAAATTCCACCACGGGGTTGAGCATACCAAGAACACGGTCATTGCTTTTGGCCCGGCCTATCACCTGATGCATGAAGGTGTGTATAACGAATTCCTCGGGTTGTGCTGCCACGAGTTCTTTCACACCTGGAACATCAAGACCATCCGTCCTGCCGAGATGCATCCTTACAATTACAGTAAAGAGAATTACGCCCGCACCGGTTTTGTGTACGAAGGCGTAACAACCTATTACGGCGATCAGTTGCTTTTAACCTCCGGTGTTTTTAACCAACAAACCTGGGAAAAGGCTTTCGAGGAACGGATCACAAAACACCTGCACAGCTTCGGGCGCTTCAATCTTTCAGTGGGCGACAGCAGTTTTGATAATTGGCTGGATGGTTATACACCGGGCGCGCCCTACCGCAAGACCAATATCTACGATGAAGGTTGTTTAGTGGCTTTTATGCTGGATGTACAGATCCTGAAACATTCCAAACACAAGAACTCCCTGCAAAAAGTGTTAAAAGATCTTTACGATAAATTCTATAAGAACAACAAAGGATATGCAGAAGAGGATTTCACAAACCTTTGTTCAGAGGCCGCCGGTTACAGATTGGATGATTTCTTTGACAAATACGTTTACGGTCTCGAGCCCTACGAACCACTTTTAAAGGAATGCTTTGCCTACCTGGGACTGGAACTCGAGAAACACCACGCACATACTTTCTATGAACGTTACTTAGGCCTGAAGGCCGTGGAGCACGCGCATCACAAGAAGATCACCATGATCGCACCCCATTCGCCTGCCTGGAAAGCAGGACTCTCCATGAACGACGAGATCTTCGCTATAAACGGTTATACACTCAAGAATGACTTCCAACACTGGCTCACTTATTTCCACGCCAAGGAAGGCAAATGCATGCTAACCGTGATGAATCAAAGTCACCTGCGGGAAGTGGAAATGCCGCTCGACCATAAAGGCGATTTCTTTTACACCTATAAGATCGTATACAAGGAAAATGTAAGTGCGGAAGAGAAGGCTAACTTCGAGCGTTGGAAGAAGTCGTTCAGGTAAAAGCAGAAACTATAGAAAATTAAAAAGCCCCGTCTCACGACAGGGCTTTTCTTTTTAGTGCTTTCTATTAAGGTAAGCTGATCTTCTTTTCCAGCTCTTCGATATAGGCGCGGAAACGCTTATCTGTATCCATCAGGTTATTTACTGTGCGGCAGGCGTGTAGTACCGTAGCGTGGTCCTTACCTCCGCAGTGCATACCGATGGTAGCCAGCGAAGACTTGGTCATGCTCTTTGCAAAGTACATTGCGATCTGGCGGGCCTGTACCACTTCGCGTTTGCGGGTCTTCGATTTCATCACGTCGATAGGCAGGTCGAAATAATCGCATACCACTTTCTGGATGTAGTCAATAGAAACCTCGCGGGCGGTGGTCTTCACAAACTTATCGATCATCTGCTTGGCAAGCTCAAGCGTGATGGCTTTCTTATTTAAGGTAGACTGCGCTAACAGGGAAGTTAATGCGCCTTCCAGTTCACGTACGTTACTGGTAATACTGTAAGCCAGATACTCAACAACTTCTTTAGGCAGGTCGATACCTTCGGTATAGATCTTCTTTTCCAGGATAGCAATACGGGTCTCGAGCCCGGGAGGTTGCAGATCTGCAGAAAGTCCCCATTTGAAGCGGGACAATAAACGTTGCTCAATACCTTGCAGGTCAACGGGAGGACGATCGGAAGTTAATACGATCTGTTTTCCGCTTTGGTGCAGGTGGTTAAAGATGTGGAAGAATACGTCTTGTGTCTTTTCCTTGTTGGCAAGGAATTGTACGTCGTCGATCATCAGCACGTCGATCATCTGGTAGAAGTTCACGAAATCGCTTTGGGCGTTATTCTTGATGGCGTCTACGAATTGACGGGAGAATATCTCTGACTGTACGTATAATACGGTTTTGTTCGGGAAGTTGTTCTTTACCTCGATACCGATGGCTTGCGCCAGGTGGGTTTTACCTACACCATTAAGGCCATAGATAAGTAAAGGGTTGAAGGCTGTTCCGCCGGGTTTCTGAGAAACCGCGAAGGCTGCCGAGCGGGCGAGGCGGTTGCAATCACCTTCCACAAAATTGTCGAATGAGTATTTGGGATTGAGTTGCGACTCAACAGTAACTTTCTTTAAACCCGGGATGATGAATGGGTTCTTGATAGGGTTCGCGCTGATATCGATGGGCATCGACATAGGCGAGTTCTTAATTTCTCTTGAAAGTGAGGGAACTTTGATGGTTACGGGTTTCTCACCTTTGTAGGAGTTCTCTACAATGATGTTGTACTCCATGCGGCCTTCGGTGCCCAGTTCTTTGCGAATAACCTTCTTAAGCAGGGTAATGTAATGCTCTTCGAGCCAATCGTAAAAAAACTGCGAAGGGACCTGGATCGTAAGAACTTTTTCCTGTAACTTGATAGGCTTCACCGGTTCGAACCATGTTTTGTAGTTCTGGGGGTTCACGTTATCCTTTATTACGTCGAGACAGTTCTTCCAAACAGATTCCGCTGTTTTCTTATCCATATTAAATGCGGTTTTTATAATGTGTGTATATGTAGAGTTCGGTTGTTAACTTTTGTCTGTTTGAAAGATTTCTGACGCCCTTCAAACTTGAGACAAATAAATACTAAAAATTCGGCAAAAAAAAATTTATTTGGCCTTGTTTCGGGATTTTTTTTGGGTGCCAAAAATTTTCCAAAAAAAATTTTTTTGTTTCAAATTTTTTCTTAATCAAGTATGAAATTCAGGTTTTTTGCTTTCTCCCCGCCAGGTAAACTCCAATGATAATTAATCCGCCAGCAATAATCTTGTATAAAGTTAAGCTATCTTTTCCGAATAGCAAAGCGAAAATTGTAGCTAAAAAAGGCTGCACATAAATGTAAGCGCTCACGGTGGCAGGGCTCAATTCCTTGAGGGCGTAGGTGTTTAGGAGGTAAGCCAAAAACGTAGTGGCCACTACCACAAAGGCAAGCCCCGCCCAGGCTTCGGTAGTAAAGGCTCCGAAGTCGGTTGCGCGGAGGTCATTCCAGCCAAATGGCAAAACCAGGAATAGCCCGAACAGAAAGATCCATTTCATCACGGTAACCGTTTGGTACTTTTCCATGTAAGGTTTAGCCATTACAACGAATATGGCCCAGGAGGTGGAGTTAATGAGTGTTAGGAGGTCGCCGGTAGCGGTTGCCGATTCGAAACCAAATTTCTTCCCGCCCATCAGGATGAGCGTTAGCGCGCTTTGTGGATCAACTTAACCTGCATGCCGAGAAAAGAAATGCCATTTTGCAGAACCGCGATACGTTGAAAGGCCTTATCAAGGACAACGCCCGTTGTCCGCAGTGTGAAAGCAGCGATATGCTGAA
>JANWKZ010000051.1 GCA_025451115.1 Bacteroidia bacterium
AAACCTTTCCTTTATGCCAAGAGCATGGAGGACGGATTGATCACACCAAGTATGCTGGTGCAGGATATTCCCACGCAGTTCGGAAGTTTCTCGCCTAAGAATTTCACACAACAATATGATGGAGCTGTTCCTGTAAATAAAGCGCTGGCGCGTAGCCTCAACATACCGATGGTTCGTATGCTGAATGAATACGGATTGGAGAAATTTCACCGCGATCTGAAAAATTACGGTGTAACAACTTTGAATCGGCCTGCCATGTATTATGGTTTATCGCTGATACTGGGTGGTGCTGAAGCCAAATTGTTCGATCTGAATAAAGCCTATACGCAAATGGCGCAGGAACTAAAATACGGCGCTAAGAAAGAGATCGTCTTCGTAGCCGAAGAAAAAAAGAAGCACAAAAAAATGAAGGAGCGGAAGGAAAAACTCCAAACCGACCTAGCCTGTATCTATAAAACCTTTGAAGCTATGGTAGATGTGAACCGTCCCGATGAAGACGGCAACTGGCGCGCTTTTTCGTCTTCGCAGAAGATCGCCTGGAAAACCGGTACCAGTTTTGGTTTCCGTGATGCCTGGGCCATTGGTGTGACGCCCGATTACGTGGTATCTGTTTGGGTTGGCAACGCGGATGGGGAAGGCCGCCCAGGGTTGACTGGTATCAAAGCTGCCGCCCCTCTTTTGTTCGATGTGTTCGCGCAATTACCTAGATCGGCCTCCTGGTTCAATGCGCCTAAGGATGACATGAGTAAAGTGGCTGTTTGTCGCGAAAGCGGTCAACGTGCTTCTTCGCTTTGCGAGAAAGCGGATACGGTTTGGATCCCTAACACCTGTTTGAACACAACAGCTTGTCTTTTTCACCAAACCGTTCATTTAACGAAAGACGGAAGATACAGGGTGGATAGCGAATGTGAAAATGTTTTCAATATGAAACACCAGACCTGGTTCGTATTGCCTCCGCTGGTTGAGAAATACTATAAGTTCAATCATCCGAATTATAAAGTGCTGCCTGATTATAAACCCGAATGTTTGGCTAAGATATCGGACAGAGCTATTGCCGTACTTTATCCAAAACCCAACGGAAAGATCTATGTTCCGATAGAAATAGACGGAAAAGTGGGTCGCACTGTTTTTGAAGCCGCGCATCGTAACATCAATACAAAGATCTATTGGCATCTGGATGAGAACTATATCGGCGAGACGAGGGAGATCCATCAAATGGCACTCAATCCGTCGGTTGGTAAACACAAGCTCATGTTGGTAGACGAGAATGGCATCGCTGTGAACCTGAAGTTCGAGGTAATGGGTAAGAACTGATCCCCACTTTTCGGGAAATACCTGCCACTTGATAAAAAAACTGAACCACTTGCCAAATGGCAGTGGTTTTTTGCTGTTTGTGATAGTAACTTAGAAAAAACAAGCTTCATGATTGATCTTACTAAACCAAAAATACTTTTTTATGAAAACACATTCTCAATGGCAGGCCCGCAGCCCAAAGACCGCGACTGCCGACAAACTCAGGTTAAGCGCCCTCCTCCTTGGCGTATTGTTCATATTGATCGCCAGCTTTGCATTTTCGCAGGATAGCGGTATACTTAAGATAACTATAGTAGATAAAAAAACAAAGGAGCCCATTCCTTTTGCAAACGCGATTGTTTACCTGGGAAAAGAAAAAATAGCTAGCGGTACGGCTGATTTCGATGGAATAATTATTATTAAGCCCCTTAAAATTTCAAAATACGATGTAAAAGTTGTCTATCTTGGTTATAAGTCTGTTCTCTATTCATCGGTCATCATTCAGAAGGACAAAACTACTTATTTAAACTGCTCTTTGGATAATGACGGCGTAGCATTGGATGCGGTGGAAGTGGTAAGTTATAAAGTACCGCTTATCGATCCTGATACGAAATCTGGTGCAACGATTACCCGTGAAGAATACCGTAGCATGTCCTCGAAGTCGGTAAGTTCTGTAGTATCTACTTCGGCCGGTGTTTATTCGACCGACGAAGGTTCTTCTATATCTGTACGGGGAAGCCGTTCGGGCGCCACGATCATAGATGGTGAGAGGGTTGTAACCACTACCACTTCCGGTTCATCATCTGTCACTATAGTACCAGTTATGCCGGGTAAAGAAGTGAAGGAAGTAAAAGAAGTAAAGGAACCGGTCATCAAGGCAGGTACACTTACCGCCGGAGAGATAAATGATTTTAAGAAATGGGAACTCTGGAAAGAGATAGAAAAGGAAGGCCTGGGCGAATTCAAAAAAACCTGGAATATAGAGCCCTCGGAAAGATATTCGGTATTTGTAAGTGACAAGCAGAATAAACCGGTTATCGATGCCGTGGTAAGCCTTAAAGGATCTTCAGGAAAAACCCTGTGGCAATCACATACCAACAACGCGGGTCGCGCCGAATTATGGGCCAATATCTTTGAAAAAGGAGAGAAGGCAGATATGATCGAAATAAACTATGAAGGAAAAATATATTCAAAAGAAAAGATCAGAAAATTCACGAAAGGAATAAATACCATTGAGTTGCCGGTGGTAGCTTCAATACCCGATAAGATAGATATTGTCTTTGTGGTAGACGCAACCAGTTCTATGAGTGATGAGATACGGTATCTCAAGGAAGAAATGGCTAACATCATTTCCACTTGTGCCGAGCAATTACCTTGTTTTAAAATTAACCTGGGATCTGTTTTCTATAAAGATGAATCGGACGATTATGTGACCAAAGTTTCGCCGTTAAGCAGTAATATAAAAGCAAATATTGATTTCATAAACGAACAATCTGCCTCCGGTGGCGGAGATTACCCCGAAGCGGTTGACAAAGCCCTTAAAGCGGCTACTGAAGAGATCAAATGGAGCGCGAATGCCGCTGCGCGCATCATGTTCCTTGTTTTGGACGCTCCTCCTCATGAAGACGAGGCCACCCGTAAGGAAGTGCTTCAGAAGATCAATAAGGCGGCCGAGATGGGAATACGGATCATACCGATAGCCGCCAGTGGCATAAATAAAAGCACGGAGTACTTAATGCGTAGTATGGCGCTTGCCACAAATGGTACCTATGTTTTTTTAACCGATCACAGCGGGGTAGGTGGCGCGCATATAAAACCAACTACGGATCAGTACGATGTGGAATTATTGAATCAATTACTTGTGCGTGTTATCAAGGAGTATTCAAGAACAAGTACCTGTGATCCCGGCAAGAACGAACAGAGCTTTAATGATACAACCCGCGTGATCGTAGCGCATGAAGTATTAACTAAACCTAAAGATCCTAAACCACCCGTTGTAGCTGTCAAAGACAGCTTAACATCAGACTCTGCAAATGTTCTGAACGCAAAATTAGCCGGTCCGGAAAAGGAAATGTTCTTTGAATTCTTTCCTAATCCAACAAGCGGTAAACTGACTGTTAAAACAACAGAAGGGATAAAAGAAGTTTTTCTTTCTGATCTGAGCGGAAAACTTATAGAACGATTTGACCTGGGAAAGAATGGGAATGAAATTGACCTGGGCCTTTTACCCGATGGGGCCTACCTGATCCAATACACCGAAGGAAGTAAGTGGTATTCGGGGAAGGTTATACTGGCCCGGTAATTAAAAGCCCGTCTCGGCTTGGCCGAGACGGGGCTTTTTAGTAAGTTTAAAAACACTCTTATTTTACGAGCACCAACTTTTTCGTATAGTTGTCGACCTGTAAGAAGTAGATGCCGGCTTCAAATTCTTCGCAGTTTATATGATTGGTTCCTGCTTTTAGTTTCTCGGCGCCAACTTTTTTGCCAAGCGCATTGTAGATCAGCAGGTTCTTTCCTGTGGTACCAGGAACAAAAATGTTCACTACGTTAGTAGCCGGGTTCGGGCTAACTGAAATCTGCATGGCAGAAATGTTCTTTATTCCTATTGCGTTGTAATTGACAATATTGGATATGTTCCAGCAGCCGTTAGAGCCGGTTACCACTACATTATAGTTCCCGTTTCCAATGGTGGTAACGATCGTATCCGTCTCACCACTCATTGGGTTCCCGTTGAAGAACCATTGGTAAGTACAACCTGACTGAGAGTTCACATAAATATCGGTTCCGTTGATCACGGTTGCGTTCACGTTGTTGGGTTTTGAGTTTACAGTTACGGTAATGGGGTTTACATCGCCTGTAAGAACCGGATCATTTGATGAAGCTCTTAATTGATAAAGAGAAGCCGCAGTCGCATTCATGGGAATGGAGCAGCTGATCGTATCGATCATCAATGGATTTAATTTCGAACCAATCACGGTAGGTAAAGCAAAACTTCCTGCCGCATCTGAAAGTTCAACAGATACAAGATTGTTTCCGCCAAAGATGCCTCTCAGGTCAATAGCTACTTTGAAATTCTCTCCGGGGCATAAAACAGAATCGCTCATGTAAGTGATCTTTACAGTATCCGTAGCCATCAGGCGAAGCACGTTCCCGGATCCTGCGAAGGAACCTTTCGGGTCTTTTGCCGAAACACCTTTAAGGTTGGTGTTTCCAAAGCCAATGGTAAACTCAACAAATGAATTTCCGCGGTCGTTAGAAACCCAGATCGCTCCGCTGTCGCCCACCGCGATAAATTGGTTGGGGTTAAGGCCTTCCGAAATATCGTTCAGGTTGTTACCCACGCTATTAATAGTGACCCAGTTAGCGCCGTAGTCAGGACTTTTCATGATCAATCCCCCATCACCAACTACGATCACCGTATCGTGTGTGGGGAAAATATAAATTCCGTTCAGATTTCTTGTGGTAGGAGGTGTAAGATTGGTCCAGCTACCGAAAGCATAAGTAGAAACAGCTCCGTTATGACCAACAGCCATTGCGTTTCCATCCACAAATACACTTGTACTGGTCTTCCAGGAAGAAACCGCCTTAAAAGTATCTGTTTGCGTACTTGGAATATGTGCCCATCCTAATCCGCCCACCCAGTGATAGATCACTGCGTCGCCATTATCACCCACCGATGCGCCGAAAGTTGTATCGGCGAAGTGCACTCCGCGATAATCGATGGCCGGTTGCGCCTGCACTGTGTTTTGCCAGGTAACACCTTTGTCATTAGAGAAGGTCACGGTTCCCTGGTCGCCGGCCACGCAGATGTATTTTCCCATCATGATCACCGAGTTGTTATCGGTGGTGGAAGTAAAAGTGGAAATAGCGGTCCAGTTGAGGCCGCCATCAATGCTCCTCCAGCTCATGCCATTATTTCCAACTGCAACAGCCGTATCTTTATTCAGGTAAGTAACGTCGTTGGCCTGGAAAACAGGAAGCGCCGGGTTAGAGGAAATGGTTGGGAAAATGGGCTGACCAAAAAAAGTGCCGGCCAATAAAACGCCCGCAATAGTATAAATACTTTTAAGTAGATGTTTTTTCATAGTAAAGGCTTTAAATCAGAAAATAAATATACAAAAAACGGGTGGATCCGCAAAATCAGCCGCCAATATGGATGCCGGCCACGCAAACATCGTCAACCTGTTCCAATTTTCCTTTCCAATCGAGGTATTTGCTTTTCAGGTCTTCCTTTTTTTGTGAGGGGGTAAGCGCTGTAATATCAGTAAGTAGCTGTTGCATACGTTTTGTCATGAATTTTTTGCCTTGAGGACCGCCAAACTGATCGGCATAGCCATCTGTGCTCAGGTAAAAATACAGATCGGGGTTAATGTTCAACTCATGCAATTGATAATCGCGGTTCTCGCCATATTGGCCTCCGCCTACCGGTAATTTAGTGGGTTTTATTTCTGAGAAAGCGTTTTCTTTTTTGTTTACGATATAAAGCGGTCGGTTCGCTCCTGCATAAAAAAGTTTACGGCTCTTTTTATTTAAGCTTATCAGCGCGATGTCCATTCCGTCCCTGCTATCCGAATTAGCTATGTTCTGGCCGAGCGTTTCAACGATCAAGTGGTTAAGTTCATGCAATAATTTATCGGGCATGAAAATGTTCTTTGCAGCAAGTTCGTTCAGTTTGGCTACGCCAAGCATGCTCATAAAAGCGCCGGGCACACCGTGGCCTGTACAATCGGCTACTGCAAGTACAATATGTCCTTCGATCTCGGCGAACCAGTAAAAATCCCCGCTCACAATGTCTTTAGGAAGATACAGAATGAAGGCTTCGGGCAAATGAACTTTCAATTTGCTTTCATCCTTTAAAAGTGAATTCTGGATGCGTTGCGCGTAGTTGATGCTATCGGTGATCTCGTGGTTCTTGTGTTCGATCTCTTCTTTCTGCGCCTCGATCTCGTTTTTCTGGTGTGTTACCTCGGCTGTTCTTTCTTCCACGATCTTCTCGAGTTTTATTTTCGAGCGCTTGAGACGATAAACGCTTATCTGCACGATCACATAAATAAATAACAGGAAGAGCAAGATCCATAAAAGCAGTGCCCACCAGGTGGCCCACCAGGGTTTTAAAATGGTGATGGCCTGCTTTGCGATCTTCGTTTCCAATTGATTTCCGTAAGCCACTTTTACCTCAAGCGTGTAATCACCCCAGGGTAATGAATTGAGATTTATTTCGCTTCCTGTTTTAGACTTCGTCCACGTAGTGTCTTCTTTTCCTATCAATCGGTAATAGTAGGTTGTGTTTGGATAAGAATCGAAAAAACTGTTCAATCCGCAGGCCGCGACAAGCGATTGCCTGTCATCATATGGTACGCGAACGGTATTTTCAGTCGTATAAGTGCTACTGTCGGTACTCAGTTTAAAGATCCTTATGCGATCGTTGGTGTTCGGCGACCAAAGTTTAGAAACATAGAGTCCCGTCTTTGTGGCCAGGTAATAATTGGAGCCTGCTTTTTCAACATCATTCACTTCTACCGGCGACATAAAAAGATTCGCTTTTTTGAAAGGAGAATTGGGTTCGCTCAACCAAAGGTTTGCGTAGTTATCAAAATCAAACTCAAATTTAATGCGGCCACCATCGGGTATTCTTTTATAAAGCCAGAGAATGGATTTCGATTCGCCGACCGGCTTGAGGGCATTATCAGTTACTATATACGTATCTGTAAAATCACTTACCCAAAGTTTTTCTCCGTCAGAGAACAGTTTAGCGTTAAGCACGCCGGGAAATTTGACCGAACTTACTGTTTTCCCTTCTTTATCGCACTCAACGATCCCTTCGTTTTCCACCAGGAGGTAAATTTTTGTTCCAACCTCTATCGCTTGTAAGATATTTTTACCGGCGATCAGTGCCGCATCCTTTACTAAGGCTTCATTTCCATTGTAAAGTCCGGCTTGTGTGCTTATCCAGGTCGCGTTATTGATGAACGTTACATTATTAATAGGGGCGGGAGAGGATATCCTGCTTATTTTTTCTCCAGAAATGATCACCAGCTCTTCATTTGTATAAGAAAGAAGGGTGCTATTAGAGGAAAGGATCTTTTTGAAATCACCTTCCACCAGTTTTTCGGGCGAATAATTGAGTGCAGCAGAGTTTTTAAATTTGTAAAGGCCGTTGGCTGCCGCTACATAAAGCTCATTTTCCTTGGTCGAGATCCCGCGAACGGTAGTTCCTAAAAAGTCTTTATGCATAAGGCTCTGGTCGGCCGGTAAGCGCGAAAGATTTCTCTTGCCCAATATCCAGGTACTTTTTGTGTCGTCAGTGAATAACCCATAGCAGGAAGAAATTGCTGTAGAATTATGCATGTCGGAAAGAATGTTGCCGGCTCTGTCCAATAACAGAGTTCCGCCATTCAGGGTGCCTATCACGAGCTTTGTTGTATCGGCTGAAAGTGCGGCGCAATAGACCTGTTTTTCCGCTAACACTTTATCGAGACCCTCTCCTGATAGTTTAACAACAGCACTTATAGTACCATCCTGAACCCGGGCGCGGTAGATGCCTACATTGCGAAAAAAGAACAAATAGGTAGTAGGGGATATTGCCACTACACTGTAGCATCTGTCTGTGGGAAGCGTTTCACCAGACAAGGCTTTGATCTTTTTATTCGTGTAAACAAACCATCCTTTGTCGAGCGCGTTGATCAGCAGCGAACTTCCATCCGTTTTAAATACGTTGTGGAAGATCCCTTTTTCTGGAGCGGGAAGAGAAGTGATAGTACCGTTATCAAAGACGAGAAGGTTAGCGAGCGTGTGAAATACAATAGTATTTCCTGTTTTTTCAGTATGCCAGGTTTCCGCATTTTGAATCGTGGAAGGAAGTTTTTCTTTTAGGGAAACATATTCGCCGGCATCATAGGTCTTCAAATTAAAATAACCGAACCCGTTCTGACCACCTACATACAGCCGTTTATCTGCCGTATCCATATAGAGTGAATAGATCACATCGGGCTCGGGAAGCGCAAGGATCTTCCAGTTCTTGTCTAAAGATCTTTTCTCACCTTTATAAATGAAGATGCCGTAATTGGTACCGAAATACAGGGTTCCCTTATGGTCGGTAGTTGCGCAGCGAAACTCTGCATCCTCCCCATAATCTTCCGGGCCAAAATTCCTGCACACGGGCAGGAAAGATTGAGCCTTCCCGCCAAGATCCAGCAGAAGCAGTAAAAGCAGGAATACTCTAAGGGTTTTTTTGGCCATAATTGCTTCTGTGAAGGTAAAAAAATACTTTTATATGGATTTGCCCATATTCCTATCTTTATAGGATAAATTTCGGCATATCAGGAACATTTTATTCATAGCCTTACCCGCCTGGCTTATATTGCTCGGAACCGTGTGGTTCCTGCACCCCGAGTTCACGGCCTGTTCGAAGGACTCCTATTGGTGCTCAACAGCTTATTGGCTCACCGAATCGGCGGGAAAATACGGTACTCTTTTGATCGTTTTTGTGACCGCCTTCCTGTATACGATCCGGCTAAAATCGAAAAAAGAAAAGACGATCGCTTTTTGTAAGTCATTTGTCGTTCTTCTGGTGATCTTGTCTGTTTTCGCATACATAAATGAGCATGCTACCAAGAAGATCCTGAAATACCCAAGGCCTAGTCATACCTACCTGATCCACGAGGCCGGTAAAACGGTGAACCTGGATAGTATGTATGAACTTGAGAAAGAACAGCGCCAGAAATTCCTTACCGAACTTATCAACGGCGCGCCGATCCTTAAAGAAAATATCGATCAAAAAGTACTCGATCACTGGGTGGAGGAAGCGGGCTATTCTTTTCCAAGCGGACATTCATTCAATGCTTTTCTGCTGGCCACAATTCTTTGCTTCAGTATTTATCATACCCGATACCGTAAGCTTTATTTTCTTCCTTTTGTCTGGGCGGTATTCATTGGTGTGGCGCGCGTGGCCATTGGGGCGCACTCCGCGCTTGATGTGAGTGTAGGCGCGGCTCTTGGAATGCTGATCGCGATGCTTTTCCTGTATTTCGACACAACCCGTAAATTAGTCACGCGCAAAAAACCGGTATGAATATTCTTTATGGAGTCCCCGGCGAGGGCATGGGGCATGCCACCCGAAGTAAAGTGGTGATCGAACATTTGCTCAAGCAACATAATGTGCAGGTTGTTTCCAGCTCACGTGCTTTTCAATTTCTCAATAAGTCATTTCCGGGAAAGGTTCACGAAATAAAAGGATTTCATTTTGCTTATAAGAACGCGCAGGTCTCCAGGACGGGCACTTTTCTTCTGAATTTAAAGAATGCCGGTCGAAATCTGCTTTTCAATTTTTCCGAGTATCTCCATATACAGAATAATTTCAGGCCCGATCTTGTGATCAGTGATTTTGAATCTTTTTCGTTTGTGTACGCCAAGCATCACCGGTTACCTCTCATCAGCATAGATAATATGCAGGTAATGGACCGCTGCGCGCTTGCTATGTTGATAGCGAAAGAGGAAAGGAAGAATTACACTTTAGCAAAAGCGATAGTAAAAGCCAAAGTACCCGGCTGCGATCATTATTTTATCAGCAGTTTTTTTGACGCGGCGATCAAGAAAAAGAACACATCACTTGTGCCGCCGATCGTAAGGGAGGCGATACAGAAAGCCGTTCCGGCAAAAGGAGAACATATACTTATGTATCAAACTTCGAGTACTTTGTCGTCTGTGAAAGAAACGCTTAAAAAGATCCCGCAGTATACATTTTATGTCTACGGCTTTAATAAGGATGAAAAAGATGGAAACGTATTCTTTAAGTCCTTCAGCGAAGAAGGATTTGTGAACGATCTCGCCGGTAGCCGCGCGGTGATCGCCAACGGCGGGTTTTCTTTTATTTCGGAGGCTGTTTATCTTAAAAAGCCGGTATATTCTTTTCCGGTCAAAAATCAGTTCGAGCAATATATGAATGCTGCCTATATTGATAAATTAGGGTACGGCAGACATTTCGTAGATCTTTCCGCAGATAACCTGAAAGCTTTCCTCTTCGATCTTCCGCTTTTTGAAAAGAACATGTCGGCTTACCAACAAAATGGAAATGAAGTTCTTTTTGCTGAGCTGGACAGGAAGATCAGGGAGTTTAGTAAATAAAAAAGCCACTTTTTAAGTGGCTTTTTGTTGGTATTCGCCTGTATCAGGCCATTTCTTCTTCCTCTTCACCGATATGACTTACTTCGCAAGCTTCATCGTTCACATCCTGGGCAATGCCGGTTAATTTGTGGTCAGTTTCTTCTTCTTCCTGTAACGAACGGTCGAGCATCTCGGCGATCTTGGCATGTCCGAGTACATCGGCCAGTTCGCAAAGAGAGCCGTAAGAGGCGATCTCGTAATGCTCTACTTTTTGCGCGGCAATGATGAGGGCCGAATCGCGAACGGGGCTCCTGTCGAATTCCTCAAGGATCTCTTCGGTTTCTTTTACAAGACCTTTCATAGCTTCACATACTTTTTCTTCTTTTTTATCAATTCCAAGACGATCGAAGATCTTCTCTAAGCGTTCTGTCTGGCGCCTGGTTTGTTGTAAATGAGATTCAAAAGCGTCCTGCAGATCTTCATTGTAAGCGGCCTTGGCCATTTCGGGTAAAGCCTCTATCAATTGATTTTCGGCGCTGTAAATATCTTTCAGACCTTCCTCAAAAAGGTCTTCCAGCGTTTTATTTGATTTTTTGGAAGTTTTTGCACTTCCGTTCTTTGAACTGCTTCCATTCTTAGAATTACCGTTCAGGAACGAATTTCGGTTTTTTTTAGTAATACCATTACTATTGTTTGATGTCCTTGCCATATTTGATCGTTTTGAGATTTTATAAAATAGCAGGCAGATATTCTGCCTGCCAAATTTGATTATTGATTAGCGATTGTTACTTCTTGAAGTGCGTGAGTTACGGGTACGGCGCTGTGTATTCTCGTTCCGGTTAGAATTTCCGTTGCGGCGGGAAGAACCATAGTTTGCATTGTTGCGTGAGCGTGTAGATGTTACATCTCCACCACGCGAACCTGAGCCATATTGGTTGCCATTTCCATTTTGATTTCCGTTGGATCCGCGACCGTTACCGTACTGTGAATTTCCGTTCCCACGCCAGTTTCCGGATTGGTTGTGTTGTGAACTGCCGTTTCCGCGCCCGCCACTTGATTGACTGTATTTATATTGTGAGTTACCATTTCCACGGCTGCTGCCGTTAGAACCGGAGTTGCCGTTGCGACTTCGGCCATTTGAGCCATTGCCACGGTTCCACTCGTTACCGTTACCTGAGTACTCCTGGTTATTATTCCTGCTTGAGAAATTACTCGAGCCATAATTAGCACGGTAATTCCTTCCCTCTGAACCGAAATTTCCACGGCTTGATCCGTACTGACCGTTGATCCGGTGGTCACGGTCATGCTGGCCATAGTTATACCCACGGCTGCTTCCGTATTCTTCGTGTTGGTAGTTATCCGGTTCTTCCTCACGATAACCACTCGTGCTTTCATAATCCTGTTCTTCATCATTTTCGTGGTAAGCACCTCTTGAAGAGTAAGTATTATACCCATGATCGTCACCTTCCTCGTCAAAATTGTCAAATTCGTTCTCGTATTCGTTGTTCATATTGCGGCCATATTCGTGCTGACCGTCCTCGTCGTACTCATGATAGTCCGCTACATCATTGTTGTTGTAACGTTGAGATTGACGACCTTGTTGGGGTTGCTGGTTGTGGCCATAGGAATTCCTTTCCTGCGACCTGCCGTTCCTGGAATTGTTTCTCATACTGTTTTTGTGATTTATGGGTTAATGATTAAATGAGCTTCAAAAATAGATCAACTCGAAGCCGGGGTTCCGGCTAATCGCCAAAGGGAGTTTTTTGTGGGCCAAAAAGGAGAAATTTTCTTACACTTTATTTTCCGGAAGAAAGAGTGTAACGAATTGAGAAAAAAATAAAAGATAATGCAACCTTGCCTGTTGCATTATCTTTCTATCATTGCAAAAAGCCTACCTTGCTATTATGATCTTTTTGCAAATTGCTTTTCCTCCGGCGTCGCTCAAAATGAGATTATAAACGCCGGGTGTATAGTTTGAGATATCGATCGAAGTAGTGTTGAAGCCTGTGCCGGCCGTATAATTTTCTTCTTTCATGGTCTCGCCGAGTAAATTGATGAGCTTCACGTTCATGGTATTTTTTGCATTCGAATAGAAATTGACATGAAGCAGATCATTCGCGGGGTTAGGATAAACATTGGTTGAAAGAGCCGATAGGTTTTCTACACCTGTGCTTTGTAGATTGCCGATATTGATATTGTCGATCAACGTGCTGTTCCCTTCGTTGCTCCAGTTGATGAATTTGATGATCACCTTTGAGAATTGCGTGTAGGCTGACAGATTCACTTGGGCATTCTGGTAGTCTTGTGGTCCTGCCGGAATGAAGATGGTAGATTGATCCGGCACTGTGTTCAGCGCGCTTCCGCCTTTGTTCCAGATCGTGGTGAATGTAGTTCCGCAATCGGTTGAGATCTGAACTTCTAAACTGTCATATTTAAGTGAGTTGGATCGCGATGCGTGACTATAATCGAAACTCAGATATACTTGTGGTTGTCCTGAAAAATTCAGTACGGATAAAACAAGCTCATCTTGTGAATTCACCGCACCGCTATAAGTGAAATTGCTCAAAGCAGCGGCCTGGTTACCGGAACTTGCAAAAACAAACCATTTTTCATGGTCATCTCCGTCGTAATAACTAAAGTTTCCGGGTATTTGTCCGGGCGTTACATTTTCAAAATCCTGGGTGTAAGGAAGCGGGTATCCGGCGGTAACAACTGTAAATGAAGAAGAGATCGCGTCGTTAGATGCGTTCACGTCGGTCATTTTGTTAACATCCATGATCCATACTTTTATCGTGTGCGCACCGGGAGTAACCGTGCTTACATCTAATGTTAAGGTAGCAAGACTATCAGGTAACAAACCCGGACCTTGTGTTACTACATAGTTCTTGCTTTTCACTGCACCGCTTGCGTATTCTGAATAGAGCGAGAAGTTATCAATGCGGTAGTACAGGGAGAAGTTTGTGATAGGCGTAGTGCCTGTATTTTTTACGACCACCACCGGATTTATGTTCGTAACACATCCGCGATGATAAGGTTTTGCGATACTGATAACAGCCGCGTCGTTTCCACAAGAACTATTTTGAGCGCATGTGGGATCAGGAGTTGTGAAAGGAGGACCCAGGATGTGTTTAGCGTTAGTTGGAATATTTAGCGGTGCCTGCCAGCCCGGAGCGGGGTGTGCCACCTTAGCTCCGTTCGTATTTCCGGTGTCAGATACAATAATATGAAGTAATTGTCCGGCGGTCCAGCTCACTTTCCATCGGCAGTTTGGGTAACCTGTTACTACGGGTGTAGCCACGTAAGTTGTGTTGCCGGAGCTCCATTTATAAATATCATCAATAACAAGTGGAGTGGGTTGGTTTGCCGGTACACGTAACAGTGCTCCAGCCTGGAAAGCACGCAATACGGTCCATCGTTCAGCCGCGGCTCGTGGTTCGTGCCACATGATAGGATTTCCCGGGCTTGTACTTGCTTTTGGTTCGCCATCAATAGTGATGCGAGACGTGATGAACGGATGAAGTGTGTTGTAAGGTTGAGGATCGATCAGTTGAAGGTTCAGTGCGCATTTTACATTTTCATCATCGTCTCCACCCGGTTGCCCGTGATTCATTCTTGCACCGAGGCGCGCCACCTGGCCGTCGGGCATACGCAGTGCGCGCAAAACAGCAATGTGATCGGCCCACCAGCGGCGGGCAGAAGCAAGTAATTGCGGACCCGAAGTAGATCCGGCAGGCGCATACAATCCTGCAAGCGCCATGGCTGCCGCGCCTCCTTCCCAAAAACCAACATATAAACCGATCGCTTCGTGACGCATGTGACCTTGTACAAGATCCATACTGTCTAGTAGAAATATCGCTTTTTTAGCTGCGATCTCGTATTGTACCACATCATTTGCAAGTGCATTTCCAAGAGCAGATTCGCCGATCCAAAGCATTGCATGATTCTCACTGCCAGTGCCGTTCAGATTGTACCAACCCGAAGCGCTCTGGCTCGCATTTACCGGAACAGGAGGCAGGCCATTATCAAATGCTTCCCATAATCCTTTCAGTGGGGGACCTTCATACCCTGTCCAACTCAACGGAAACCAATTGGCCGGTGGATTGAAAAGAGCCCTTTCCTGTGCGCTTAGTACAAACAGATTCTGTGGCGCGATCAATTGTTGAGCCGACAAAGCCTTGCCCAATACCCACGCGAGAGCGAAAAGATAAATACGATTCTTCATTTTATTATTTTAGGATGGAGATCTTTTTACAAACAGGCTTAGCTTCCCCTGTATTTATCCATATGTTGTACATACCCGGTGCGCAATCTGATACATCAATGGAATTTCTGTTGAAACCGTTAGTTGATGTATAATTTGATTCTTTAATGATCTCACCAAGCATGTTCACGATCTTTATTTTGATGGAACCGGCTTTCTGCAAATAACAATCCATTTGCAGAAGATCACTGGCCGGGTTAGGGAACAGATTGAAAGATAGCGCGCCATTCGATTCGATGCCGGTGCCCTGCGTATTACTGATATTAATATTGTCGATCAATGTACTGTTCCCTTCGTTGCTCCAGTTAATGAACTTAATAAGCACATTAGAGAACTGCGTGTAGGAAGCCAGGTTGATCTGCGCGTTCTGGTAATCCTGAGGTCCGGCCGGAATGAAAATACTAGCCTGGTCAGGAACTGTATTCAATGCTGTTCCGCCAAGTGTCCAAACCGTTGTGAATGTAGAGCCACAATCAGTAGAGACCTGTACTTCAAGGCTGTCGAATTTTACGGCGTTGGGTCTTGATGCATGTGCATAATCAAAACTCAGCGAGGCTTGTGAATTGCCGGTGAAGTTAAGTGTTGGGAGGATCAATTCATCCTTTGCATTTTGTGCGCCGGTATAACCCCAATTGTTTAGCGCCACGGCTTTATTTGTTTGCATGGAAAAAATGAACCATTCATCGAATGCGTCGGGATCAAAAGAAGACCAGTTGGCAGGGATCAAAAGGCCGGGCGTAACATTCTCAAAATCCTCTGTGAAGGGACTGGCTATTCCGCTGGAGGCGATGGTG
>JANWKZ010000052.1 GCA_025451115.1 Bacteroidia bacterium
CTGCGCCGCATCAAGATCGGCATGACCGTACTACGGATGAACATCCCGGTGGATTTTAATTCTGATAATATTTCCAGGCTTATCTCTGAGCTCATCGAAAAAAACGATATAAAAAACGATGCCCGCGTGCGTTTGACCATTTTCCGTAACGAAGGCGGTTTTTATACCCCGCACAGTAACGATATTTCCTTTTTGATAGAAGCGGAAGACCTGGAACACAAAGGTGGTTACAACCTCAACGAAATTGGTTTTACCGTGGATGTGTTCCACGACATCAAAAAGCATAAGGACAAGCTCGCCAATTTAAAAACAGGTAACGCGCTCATCTACGTGCTGGCCGGCATTTACAAAAAGGATATCAAAATGGACGAATGCCTCATCATTAACGAAAACGGCAACGTTTGCGAAAGCATCAGCTCCAATATTTTTATTGTGAAGAACGGCGCGCTTTATACTCCTGCGCTCACCGAAGGCTGCATTGAAGGCGTAATGCGCAAACAGATCATCGATATAGCTCATAAACACCGCATCCTTTGTTATGAAATTCCTCTGGCCTTTAACGCGCTGATGAATTGCGATGAGATGTTCCTCTGTAACACTATCCAGGGCGTACGCTGGGTAGAAAAATACAAGACCAAGATCTACCAGAGTAAAATGGCCGGTTTCTTTACCGAGAAACTGAATGAAAGTTTAGCGTAATAAGCTTTCATTTTTATTGTCGCCTTACGTTTTAACCCTCCTAAATCCCCTTCTTGCCGAAACTACCCGTTAAACCTCATTTAACACAATAAATTAGTATAAGGTTTGATTTGAGATGCAGGGCAGAAAAGCCAATATTATTTTCTTTAGTATACTTGGTTCTTTAGGAATTTTGGGTTGTATTTCGCACTACTCCACAACTACAGAAACAGCCAAGTCACGCGAATACGAGAATTCTTTTGAAAGAGGAAAAAACCTCGCTTTTAATATTTGCGGGCAATGTCATTATGATGAAGGAACACAACGCTTCATGGGCAAAGAGATGAAAGATCTTCCCGGGTTTATGGGAAAAGTGTTCTCCACTAATCTCACCCATTCTGATTCTTTCGGTGTTTTAGAAAAGTACTCGGATGCCGAACTCGCTTATCTCTTAAAAACAGGCATCAACCGTGAAGGGAAATACGTTCCCTGGATGATCCGGCCAAATTTAGCGGATACAGATATAAACGATATCACTGTTTACTTCCGTTCCAACGACACAGCCGTGCTGGCAGTTGACAAAGTCGCCGGGAAAACCGAACTAAGTTTCGCAGGGAAAATGGGAACCAAAATAGAAGGCAAGCCTCTCCCCTTCAAAAAAGGGATCCTTCCGCCTAACGAAAAAGACTCTATTGCTTATGGACGCTATCTCATCGACAACCTTGCTTGTTATCATTGTCATTCGAAAAGCATTCTTGGCCTCGATTACGAAAAACCGGAAACGTCTAAAGGTTATATGGCAGGAGGCATGAAATTCAAGAACAAAGAAGGAAAAATAGTGATCGCAGCCAATCTCACTCCCGATAAGACCGGTATCGAAAGCTACACGCATTTTGATTTTCGGAAAGCGGTTCAGGATGGTGTTCGACCAAACGGATCCAAACTGAATTATCCCATGCAGAAATTCAGGCACCTTACCAGCAAACAATCGGATGCCATTTATTACTACCTGCAAAGTTTAGAACCGGTAAAGAACAAAGTAAAACGCCCTTCTTAACGCATGAGAATAATGGTTCCCGTCTTTTTCCTTGGATAAGGATCGGTAACCGGAGTATACTCTACTTTATAGACATAAATATCTTCCGGGCATTTCACTCCCCTATACTCTCCATCCCATCCTTTTTCCGGATCGGTTGAAGAAAACACCTCGCTACCCCACCTATCGTAGATCACCATAGAAAATTCAGAAATACCGAAAGAATATACTTTGAACTCATTATTGTGAATATCAAGATTCGGTGTAAATGCGTTAGGCACATAACAGGTATAATCCCCATCAATAACGATCGTCTGACGCGCCGTATCCGAACAGCCGTTGGAAGAAAGCGCGATCTGTGTTACTACAAAAGTTCCAAAACCCGTATAATCATGATAAGGCGGCAAGCTACTCAATACAGTTCCGTCTCCAAGATCCACTAACTGTAACGTGACATTCTTACTCGTATCGGTAAAAGTAATTTCAGGATAGTAAATATTTGTATGCGTTGGCGAAGCGATAAATCCGGCTTTAGGCCCCGGATAAACAACAACGAGTCCATTCACTGTTGCTGAACTGGTTCCAACACAACCGGCAGTTGTCGTAGCCACTAATGTAATGTTGAAAGTGCCGGTGTCCTGGTAAGTGTAGGAAGCGTGCACGCCTTGCAGGGAATCCCCATTACCAAAATACCAGGTGAAAGAAGTTCCTCCGCCATAGACACTCGTATTGCTGAACGCGACAGCCAGGGGCTGGCATCCCGCGAAAGAATCTACCTGGAACTGGGCTGTAGTGTTGGGATAAACTTTTACCGTGTCGGTAAAGGATCTAATACAATTCTTTTGTTTGATCGTAAGCGTGACGGGAAAACTTCCATACTGGTTGTACGAAATTCCATTCGGGTTTTGTTGCGTGGATGACGAAGGTGTTGCAGAGGTAGTAAAATTCCATCCAAAGGTGGCGTAGGATGCGTATTGTCCGCCCGCCGAGAAATTAAAGGAATTTCCAACGATACATTGCGCGGCCGGTGGAACAAAGCTCGGGTTCAAAGCAGGGTACACGTAGAAAATTTGCGTCGAAGTATCATTACAACTCGGGTTGGGTCCATGATTGATAAGCGTGATGGTGTATTTGCCTGTATCCGGAAAAGTGTAGGATGGATTTTGCAGATTGGAAGTATCTCCCAAGGTTGTGGGATCACCAAAATTCCAGGTATAGCCCGTTCCGCCCGTACTTAAATTGGAAAAGTTAACTGTGAGTCCACTACAACTCTGCTGCTGGGGTAAAATAATGCTCTGTATCAGGTTCGGGCAATTAACGATGTTGAATTGAAAATCGCCCATGTGAGTCCCTATCAAAACACCGTTGCGGTATTCCTTCACACAAATTCCCACTACCCATTGCCCCGTAATATTCGGCGTGCCACTCACATGCCCCGTCTTCGGGTCAATGTCAACTGCAGGATTGGAACTCATCGGAAAAAAACCGGAGTAAGGAGAAACATAGGTAATAAAATTATAGGGCGGCGGATTACCAACACCAGGACATAACCCGGGTGGCGGACTTACACAACCTGCTGAACCGGTATTTGGATTAACCGCGGCAAGCAAAGGACAGCAAGGATCCAATCCCACCGTGGGCGAACAAAAATCGTAAACCAAAGAATCTCCATCGGGATCCATAGCACTATGATAATAATCGATGTCAAGTCCATCGCACAAAAAAGTGGGCGGATTAGCCGTGAAGTGCGGCGAACTGTTGTTGGCAACAACCTCCGGCCCCGGAATATGCTCCATGTAAGTAGAGCCCGTATTACCCGGGTTGGAAATATTGAGGATAGAACCGCTGCGGCAACAACGCTGGTAAACCAGGAAATAACCGCCCGGCCGCGGAGGTAAATTAATGTTCGCGGTATAAGTCGCCACGTCCACGCAGATAGCAGAAGGAGGCGTAAAGCAAGGGTTGTTTATAGTATGAGGAACTATGGAAGAACTGCTGAAAGCAATACTCAAAGAATCCACAAAAGCCCCGTTGGCATCGTACACGCAGATCTTGGCAGGATTATCAAAAGGAGCGGGACTATTGAAGCAATCGCGGTACAACTTCAGGGTTACTTTGTAATTGCCGCCCCCCAGGTCGTCATAGTAGATCTCTCCGCCCACCTGGGCCGGCCTCCCGATCGCGGGCAATAAGAAACATACTATTGCCAGGCGCAGTAACCTCATCATACCGTATATATACAAATTTACCAATAAAACAAGCCCTTTCCCAGCAATTCTGTTAATAAAATTAACCTCGTATATTTGAAAAAATACACAAATTCGCATAAACAATTTTCGCCATGGATCACACACAGGTAAAAGACTACGTACAGCAGAACAAACAGCGCTTTTTAGACGAGTTAATGGAGTTGCTCCGCATCCCTTCGGTGAGCGCCGACCCCAAATACAAACCCGATGTGTTACGCATGGCCGAAGCCGTAAAGGAAAAACTGGAAGCCGCCGGCGCCGAAAAGGTTGAAGTAAGCCAGACCAAAGGCTACCCCGTGGTGTACGGAGAAAAGATGATCGATCCCAAACTGCCAACCGTGCTGGTTTATGGTCACTACGATGTGCAACCGGCCGATCCGCTCGAGCTGTGGCACTCCCCTCCTTTCGAGCCTGTGATCAAAACCACGCCTATTCACCCTGATGGCGCCATTTTCGCCCGCGGGTCTTGCGATGATAAAGGACAAGCTTACATGCACGTGAAAGCTTTTGAGTTAATGATGCGCACAAATACACTTCCCTGCAACGTGAAGTTCATGATAGAAGGCGAAGAAGAAGTGGGTTCTGCAAATTTAGCGGCCTGGGTAAAAGAAAATAAAGAAAGACTGAAAGCAGATATTATTTTGATCTCCGATACTTCGATGATCGGTAATAAAACTCCTTCTATCGATACAGGCCTACGCGGCCTCGCTTACATGGAAGTAGAAGTTACCGGCCCTAACCGCGACCTGCACAGCGGTGTGTATGGCGGCGCGGTTGCGAACCCGATCAACATCCTGTGTAAAATGATCGCTTCGATGCACGATAAGAGCAACCACATTACCATCCCCGGTTTCTACGATAAGGTTTTGAAATTATCTGCTAAAGAAAGAAAAGAGCTTAACAAAGCACCTTTCAAACTGGCCAATTACAAAAAAGACCTTGAGATCGGCGATATACATGGAGAAAAAGGGTTTACAACTTTAGAGCGCACGGGTATTCGTCCAACACTGGATGTGAATGGTATCTGGGGCGGCTATACCGGCGAGGGAGCGAAGACCGTATTGCCTTCAAAAGCTTACGCGAAGATCTCCATGCGTTTGGTACCCGGCCAGAATTCTACACAGATCAGCAACCTGTTTGCCAAACATTTCAAGAAGATAGCCCCCAAGGGCGTGAAGGTAAAGGTCACTGCACATCATGGCGGAGAGCCGGTGGTGGTTTCTACTTCTTCGCATGCGTATCTCTCTGCCGCAAAAGCGATGGAACAGAGCTATGGCAAAAAACCCATCCCAACCCGCGGCGGCGGAAGCATTCCTATCGTTGCTCTATTCAAAAAAGAACTCGGACTGGATTCTATTCTCTTCGGCTTCGGTTTAGACAGCGATGCCCTGCACTCACCGAACGAACATTACGGCGTTTTCAATTACCTGAAAGGAATTGAAACAATTCCTTTGTTCTATAAAAATTTCGCGAATCAAAAATAGGATCGATACGCAGTTGTCCTCCCCTCGTTGAGGGGAGGACAGTTACTCTTTTCACGAAGTGGAAAGGTAACAGGAGGGGTCGTCATTTAGTAATATGCTCACACCAGATATAATAAACTCCCTCGGCGTCTCCCTCATCCTCGTCGCCTTCGTGTTGCTCACCCTCAAAAAACTCACGCCGCAGAGCATTTCCTACAATGTACTGAACCTTGTGGGCGCCGGATTGGCCTGTTACGGTTCTATCCTCATAAATGCCATCCCATTCGTGGTTTTAGAAGGAGTTTGGGCGCTCGTAGCCGTTTACGGGCTCATCAGAAACCTTAAATGATCCAATTTTGATTTTTGGCCGGATTTTTGTATTTTCGGTATATTAAATCATCCCATGAGGAAAATTTACTTTGCTTTTCTTCTTAGCCTTTTCAGTCTTGTTGTTTCGGCGCAGGATAAAAAATACAAACCGGGCGAGCCCGTGAAAGAGGATCTTGAGGTTTACGATGTAAACGGCGCTGTGGTAACGGTAAAGATCCCGGCAAGTACGTATCTTATTTTTTATCGCTACAGTTGGAGAAACATTGGCTGGGGCCTCGAAACAGCGGATTCGGTAAAACTCCTCGAATCAAAGATCGCCAAGATCCTGGAAGATGGAGAAATGCACCAGGTGAAGCTCATCTGCCTCTCTTACGATGATAAAGAATTCTTCGCGGATTGGAAAAAACATGTGCAGACCAATCCTTTCAAAATAAACAGTAAATACACGATCGAGTATTACAACACCAATGGAGACGCGGAAAAACAAAAAAAGTCCGCTTCTCTTTTAAGTAAAGTAACAGCCTTTAAAGATGATGGCCGACTGATGCGCTGGTCGAGCTACATATCGCGTTTCAACTTCAAATTATTCAGCGAGGGAGGATTCAAAGGCTCAACTATCAAGGCCAAACTTTTAACCGAGAACAAAGGCATCAAAAAACCGGTTGAGAACGCTGAAGTATTATTATCTACCCGTTTCAAGAATGATACACTTTCAAAAGCTATCACCGATAAGTATGGCGATTTTCAATTGTACGTGCCCGGAAACGTAAAGGATTACACCATTAAAGTAGATCCGGGGCCGGGTGTAAAAGTTGAAAATCTTCTGCTTGTAACGCAGGAAGGAAAAGAGATCTCTAACTTCGAGGAAAGCGCCGGTCATTTTGAGTACCGTTTACTGAAAGCAGACATTGTAACTCTTTCTGAAGTACAGTTCGACGATATCAAAATGAAATACGAGGCATTCCACCTGTCGGACCAAAGAGAGTTGAAGACCGACGAGAAGATCTTTTATGAATCGGGGAAAAGTGACATCAAAAAGGAGTCGGAAGTTATTTTGGGGCACATTGTGAAGATCCTTACCGATAATCCCGGTGTTACGCTCGATATCATTTCGCATACCGACGCTATTGGCGATGATAAGTCAAACCTCGCGCTCTCTAAAAAACGTGCGCAGGCAGTAGCCGATCACCTGGTGAAGAATGGCATTGCCGCCAAAAGGTTGACAACCGACGGAGAGGGTGAGAAAAAGATACGCAACCGCTGCTTCAATGGCGTGGATTGCACGGATAAGGAGCACGAATACAACCGGCGCACCGAATTTAAATTCACTAAGCCCTGAGAATGCTTATTTTTGCTCATAAGCAATGACAAGGCTCCCGAAAATACTTTCTATTCTGCTTCTCTTTCTGCTGGCTTCCTGCTCTATTCAGAAAAGGAGTTACATGCGCGGTTTCCATATTGAGTGGAAGAATACCGGCGTAAAAACCAAGGTCGGAATAAAGGAAGCGCTTATTGTTGCAAAGCCCGCACTCAAAGAAAAAACACCCAACCTCACCGCCTCAACAAAAAAACAAGAACCCGGATTCGTTTATACCGGCTTACCCACGCTTATCGATACCGTAGTTAAAAAACCATGCGACAGTCTTTTTATGCGCAAAGGCGGCGACGTGCTTACCGGCAAAGTGACGGAGATAAACCCAAACGAGATCAAATACAGAAGGTGCGATAACCCCGATGGGCCGCTTATCGTGCTTACCAAAAATGACATTCATTTTATCAAATACGCGAATGGATCGATCGAAGAGATCCCTTACGATAGCCCCGGAAAGGCCCAAAACATTGAGAAAAAACTCAGCGAAATGCAGGTGGAACAAAACACCAGGGCGAGTCTCATTTATTCCATCGCCGGCCTTCCCTTGCTCCTTCTCGGCGGGCTTGGAGTGATATTCAGTTGTTATGGTGCACGCTATGGTTGGCGGGCTTTAAAGAATATGAGGAACGATGCTAAACTGCAACTTAAATACCGCAACAGGGCCCTCCTGGGTTTTTGGCTCGGCATTCTCACCTACTCTCTCATTGGACTTCTTTTAATACTTTTTGCCAGTGCCTTTGTCGGATCTCTTATAGGGGTTCTTTTTGTTGCACTTTTCCTTTTTGGGCTCGGGTTCATATTCGTTTTTTAATAATTTTTTTTATTTTTCTTCGTTCCTATCAAATTGCTAATTATATTAGCAGTCGATGGCTAAAAAATTTATCAATCAGAAAAACGAGATCCTGAAGAGCAGCGGGGATTATTTTGACGGGAGAGGCGCCCAGGTAAATACCCAGAACCGTTTCCTTAAGCATGCCTACTCCACCGAGCACATCGAAGGAATTGACGAAGAGTTCCTGCACAACGAGAAAACCGAATACATTGATACGTTTCCAAAAACGATCATCAACAAGGTAAAAAGTCCCGACCTTGGATTTGGTTATTCGATGAACCCCTACCAGGGCTGCGAGCATGGATGTATTTACTGCTATGCGAGGAACGCGCACGAGTACTGGGGTTTTAGTGCGGGACTTGATTTTGAGCAAAAGATCATCGTAAAACATAACGTGCCGGAACTTCTGGAAAAACATTTTTCCTCAAAGAAATGGGAGCCTATGCCCATCATGCTGAGCGGGAACACCGATTGTTATCAGCCGGCCGAAAGAAAATTCAGGATCACAAGAAGGATCCTCGAAACCTGTCTCAAATACAAACACCCGGTGAGCCTGATCACCAAGAACGCGCTTATTACCCGCGACCTCGATCTTTTGAAACAACTGGCTGATCAAAGGCTTGCGCAGGTAATGATCTCTATAACCGGAACTGATGAAGATATCCGCATGGCGCTTGAGCCGCGAACATCCACCTATAAGAACCGTTTTAAAATTGTAAGAACCCTAAGCGAGAATAAAATACCCGTGGGTGTAATGGTGGCGCCCATCATTCCGGGGCTCAACAGTCATGAGATACCTGCCGTACTAAAAGCGGCAGCCGAAAATGGAGCAAGAACGGCGGGATACACAATCGTAAGGTTGAACGGAGCTATTGGCAATATTTTTAAGGATTGGCTCTTTAAGTGCTTTCCCGACCGCGCCGAAAAGGTATGGCACCAGATAAGCGAGTGTCATGGCGGACAGGTGAACGACACCGAGTACGGAAGGCGCATGCGCGGAGAAGGAAAGATCTCCGATGCCATCAATCGTCTTTTCAAAATAGCCCGCCACAAATACATGGGCGAACCGGATGACTTTGACTTTAACTGCGGCGATTTTAATTACAAGGCAGGCGATAGTCAGCTCAGCCTGTTTTAGCCGTTGAATCGTGGCACCCAGGTATATAGGCAAAAGCCTATCTTATTCATAGGCATACTATTACAAACCAAATACTTAGGTTTTACCCTAATTTCGTATCTTTGCATCCCTTAAAACAGATTAAATGGCAACCGCAACTATGTCGAAATTAACCGAATTATTGGGCGCCCAGGCCGACAGCCTTTTGGGCCATACCTGCAAAACCATTTCAAAAGAACAGATCCACCTGCCGGGTGCTGATTTTGTGGAACGCATCTTTAGCGGTTCTAACCGCAACCCTCAGGTTTTACGCAGCCTGCAACAATTATACAATACAGGTCGCCTTGCCGGTACAGGTTACATGAGCATTTTGCCCGTTGACCAGGGTATTGAGCACAGCGCAGGAGCTTCTTTCGCTCCCAATCCTGCTTATTTCGATTCAGAGAATATCGTGAAGCTGGCTGTTGAAGGTGGTTGCAACGCGGTTGCTTCTACCTACGGTGTTTTAGGAAGTGTGGCTCGCAAATACGCGCACAAAATTCCCTTCATTGTTAAGATCAATCACAACGAATTTTTAAGTTACCCCAATAAGTTCGACCAGATCATGTTCGGCAAAGTAGAAGATGCCTGGAACATGGGCGCGGTTGCGGTGGGTGCTACCATCTATTTTGGTTCGGCAGAATCTGCACGCCAGATCGTAGAAGTTGCCGCTGCTTTTGAGCGCGCGCATCAATTAGGTATGGCTACCATCCTGTGGTGCTATACTCGTAACAGCGCTTTCAAAAAAGATGGCGTTGATTACCACACTGCAGTTGACCTCTCATCTCAAGCTAACCATTTAGGTGTAACTATCCAGGCTGATATCATCAAACAAAAACTTTCTGACAAGAACGGCGGATACACCGCGCTTAACTTCGGTAAAACACATGCTAAAGTGTACAGCGAATTAACTACCGATCATCCTATCGATCTTTGCCGCTACCAGGTGGCTAATTGCTATATGGGCCGTGCCGGTTTGATCAACAGCGGTGGAGAAAGTAAAGGAGCATCTGACTTAGCGGAGGCCGTTACAACTGCCGTTATCAACAAACGCGCGGGCGGACAAGGCCTGATCTCGGGTCGTAAAGCATTCCAGAAACCTGTGAAGGACGGAATTGCTTTATTGAACGCGATACAGGATGTGTATCTCGACAAATCAATTACAATTGCTTAATTCTGATCGCGGTTTTTTGATTGGCTGTTCCAATCGTAAATCATAAATCACTAAATCGTAAATCTACATGGGTTGGTTCAAACGAATAAAAGAAGGTATTACCACCAGTACCAAAGAGAAGAAGGAAACGCCGGAAGGGTTGTGGTATAAATGTCCCTCTTGTAAAAAGATCCATACGGCCGATGAGCACTCCAAGAACTCTTACGTGTGCATCACCTGTAATCACCACCAGCGTATTGGTTCTGCCGAATATTTTGAAGTACTTTTTGATAATAACCAGTTCACCGAGCTGCACGAAGGTTTGATAGGCGGAGATCCGCTCAACTTCGTGGATACGAAGCCTTATGAAGACCGTTTGGTTGACAGCGTGAAGAAAACAGGATTGAAAGACGCGCTGCGCGCCGCTTACGGAAAAGTGAACGAACAGGACCTGGTGATCTGCTGCATGGACTTCAGTTTCATTGGCGGATCGATGGGAGCCGTTGTGGGAGAGAAAATTTCGCGTTCTATAGATTTTTGTTTGAAGACCAAAACGCCTTTGCTTATCATTTCCAAATCGGGCGGGGCGCGCATGATGGAAGCCGCTTACTCTTTGATGCAAATGGCTAAAACTTCCGCCAAGCTTTCTTTGATGGCTAAGGAAAGAATTCCATACATTTCTTTATTGACTGATCCTACTACAGGTGGCGTTACCGCTTCTTACGCGATGTTGGGCGATATGAATATTGCCGAGCCCGGTTCTTTGATCGGTTTTGCCGGTCCGCGTGTGGTGAAGGAAACTATCGGTAAAGACCTTCCGAAAGGGTTCCAGACCGCTGAGTTCGTATTGGAGCATGGCTTCCTCGATAAGATCGTGAAGCGCACCGAAATGAAAGAGAAACTGGCACAGGTTCTCAAATTGCTCAAGAACTAAGCACTCCGGAGTTACAATTTTCTCCCCCTACCAAGGGGGAGACCTTCGAATTTCTCGCGCCGCGAAGCATAGCGTGAGAAACAGAAGAGAGGGGGGCGTCCGGAGTCGCAAAGCCCACTTAAATCGTATATTTACCCCGTGTCAAAGATCTCGATCATAACCGTAACCTATAACTGCGGTAAAACGCTGGAGGAAACTATTCACTCCGTTCTATTACAAGACCATCCCGATGTGGAATACATCGTGGTTGACGGCTTGTCTACCGACGATACTTTGGAAGTGATCCGCAGATACCGCCATAAGATCGATCATTTTGTTTCGGAGAAGGACGAGGGACTTTATTACGCCATCAACAAAGGAATACAAATGGCCACCGGCGATATCATCGGTATTTTACACGCCGATGATTTTTACATTGGCGAAGATGTTTTAACGAAGATCGACAACGCTTTTAAAAAAGAGAACGCCGACGCGGTTTATGCTGACCTCTACTATGTAGATCAGAACAATACTGACAAGATCGTGCGCAAATGGAAGTCGGGCAAATACAGTCACGGGAAATTCCTCTGGGGTTGGATGCCTCCCCACCCTGCTTTCTTTGTGAGGAAAGAGGTTTATCAGAAATTCGGGGCCTTCAATACGACTTTGCGGTCAGCCGCGGATTATGAGTTGATGCTGCGTTTCATTCATAAGCACAAAATAAAACTGGCCTACTTACCCGAATTCATTGTAAAGATGCGCACGGGCGGACAAAGCAATGCTTCGGTAAAGAACCGCGTAAAAGCCAACCAGGAAGACCGAAAAGCCTGGGAGCTGAATGGAATGAAGCCTTATTTCTTTACACTTACACTCAAACCACTGAGGAAGATCTTTCAATTCATTTAGGCTTCCAAAAAGGTAAAATTGAAAATTTAGGATCTAAGATTGAAAAAGTTTTTAAATTATACTTTTTCAAGTATCAATTTTACATTGGCTGTTAATAACGGCTGACGCACTATTTCTGCGGAAGATCTTCCAGTTCCTGTAATTTTTTTATATTTACTCAAAATCAAATCGTATGAAAGCATTTAAAATTTCTACTCTTCTTCTTATTTCTTCAGTTATAACCCTGGCCCAGCCTGGAACCTGGAAACAAATTGGTAAAGCGGGCGACTGGAAAGCCACCGGCAAAGCCATTGAGAACAACGGAACGATCTATACCGTTGAGTCGAGCGGCGCGCTTTACGGAACAGATGCGGCAACCGGTGCCTGGAAACAGATCGGGAAACCGGAGTACGGAAATACTGTTTTTATGTATTATGCCAATGCCTCCCTTTATACAATTGAGTCGAGCGGCACGCTGTACTGGATAAACCCTGCTGACGGAAGCTGGAAAAATATTGGCAAACCCGGCGAGTGGAGAGGCACAATTGCCGGAACCATCATGAATGATAAACTTTATTCGACCGAATCTTCAGGCGCGCTGTATGTAACAGACCTTACAACCGGAAAATGGCAGGTAATTGGCAAACCCGAATTTGCAGCCACTGTTTACATGTTCAACTCAAATGGGAAACTCTATACACTTGAAAAAACGGGAACGCTTTA
>JANWKZ010000053.1 GCA_025451115.1 Bacteroidia bacterium
AAGCTGGGCTGTGGTTATTTTCTTTCCGTTAGAAACAGAATCATAAGGGAATTTCCACGTCTTGAGATAATCATTAATGTTCGAATCCAGGTTCAGTTTTCCTTCCTGCGCCAGCTTAACTACGCCCATGGCGTTTAAGGATATACTGTTTGAAGCAGCCTGGAACAAGGTAGTTGGCGTTGCTTTTCTTTTTTCAACCGTATCAGCCCATCCATAAGCTTTTGCCCATTCGATCTTGTAGTCTTTTATAACCGCGATGCTAACTGCTCTCGTATGATAGAAAGCCATGCGCTGCTTCAGCGACCAGTTGGGTTGACCTTCTATCTTTATCCAGGTGCTTAGATTGGCCTCCACCTTTTTGATGCGGCTTTCAACTTCGGGAGTATACTTTTGAGCGAAAACAAGCGTCTGCGAAAAGACCAACAAAAATAACCCGCCCAAGATCTTTTTGCCTGTACTTTTCATAAACCCGATAGAAAATCTGTTAGAATTAGTTACCACCCAACCTGAATCCAAGTTTTGGCCTGTCATCAATATCCTCGTTGCGGAAGTGTTTCACGTCTTCGAAGGTAAGCGTGGCCAGGTCCTGTGGCGTACGCAATTTAGAATCCATGCCGGCCATACGGAGGTTCTGGCGTTTCACCGAATCGCCCACGATCTGCCTTACGGTACGCGCGTTACCAAAGAACTTATCGCGGTTATCAAAAAGGTAGTTCAAGTGACCTTTCAAATGGGCCGCGGCAGCGTCATCCGGCATAAGGGTTTCTTTTTTGAAGAGCCCGATGGCGATCTCCCAAAGTTGTTCAGGACTGTAATCGTTGAATTTATAAACCTTATCGAAACGCGATTTCAGGCCCGGGTTCATTTCAATGAAACGACTCATATTATCAGAATAACCGGCAGCTATCACAGCGAACTTACCGCGGTTGTCTTCCATGCGTTTTAAAAGAACTTCGATGGCCTCTTTTCCAAAATCATTTCCTCCGCCTTCGCTCAGTGCGTAGGCTTCGTCAATAAAAAGCACACCGCCCATGGCATCGTCTACGATCTCTTTTGTCTTCACTGCGGTTTGGCCGATATAACCTGCCACCAATCCTTCGCGATCGGTTTCTACAAGGTGCCCGCGTTCAATGATACCAAGGGATTTGTAAATATTGGCAATGATACGCGCCACTGTTGTTTTTCCTGTCCCGGGGTTGCCTGTGAATACAGAGTGCAGGGAGAATTTATTGATCACATCCTTACCTGTTTCGTTATAGAATTTGATAAGCTTTACCAGTTCGCTTACTTCCTGCTTAATATTTTCAAGCCCGGTCAATGCGTTCAGCTCGGCCAGGGCGCTCGATAAATGTTTGTCATTAATTTTCAGGTGGAGTTTCTTACCTTCCGCGTGAGTGAATACACTCTTGGTGTCTTCAAGTGTAATTGTTTGAAGATCTTCGTTGGTAAGACTGTTGGGATCCGGATGTTTCATCAGGCGGGTTCCCATATTCATTTTGCTTTCATCCACCACGGCGTTCACATAGCGCGCGTTTCCAAAACTTTCGTCGCGGCGACGATATACATTGATCAATTCTTCCTTCAACAGATTTTCTGCATCGGGAGAGAAGGTAACCTCCTTATTCTTCGCGGATAATTGCGCGATGGCGAAAAGCTCATCGGGCAAATAATCATCAAAGTGGAAATAATTGCTAAAGCGCGATTTCAAACCCGGGTTCGAATCAATGAAGATCTCCATCTGCTTGGGATAACCCGCGCAAATGATAGCGATATCGCCCACACCGTCGCTCATTTCCTTTAACAGCACCTCGATAGCTTCTTTTCCGAAATCCTTACTGTCATCGTCGCCACGGGCTAAAGCATAAGCTTCATCTATGAATAAAATTCCACCGCGGGCCTGGTCTATAGATTTCTTTGTCTTCGGGGCGGTCTGCCCAATGAATTCACCGATCAAACTCGCACGGTCTGCTTCGATCACATGTCCTTTAGAAAGCAGTCCCATCTTTTTGTAGATCTTACCCAGCATTTTCACGATGGTGGTCTTTCCTGTTCCCGGGTTCCCGGTGAAGACACCGTGCAAATTCATATTGCTCGAATCGTGGAACCCTTTTTCCTTACGCAGCTTCGAGAAATTAAGGAAGGTAATATTTTCCTGGATGCTCTTCTTCACACCTTCTAATCCGATAAGCGTATTAAGCTCTTCCAGTAATTGCTCTAATGTTTTTTCATCATTGTTGTTGTCCTTGCCGGTAGTGCTGGTTTGCATACCTACGTTATTGGCCATGGCCAGCGCCTGGTCGTGCGCAGTAATGAGGGCCGGAATGCCTTCAACTTCATCAGCCCCGCAATCAAACGTTACAGCGCCTACAAGCACGTCCATGAACACAACCTCTAAAGTGTATTTATCATCGGCCCAGGAGCCGGCGATATCGTGTCCCCAACCCACATCAAAAGTGTAGCAGTATTCCTGCCTGTTGGCATCTATGAAGCCGGTACGCGAAGTTTGAGCTTTGTGCTGGCCTGCGTCGTCGTAATAGTTAAAGATGATCTCGTAGCGGTAATCAAGTCCTGTAATGTTCTTGATATCCATTTCGAGCCAGAGGTATTGCGTTTGCTTGCCGTTTATCTTGGTAAGATATTTACGCTTGTCTTTAGCTGTTTTCCAGCCGTCGGTAGCGCCGGTAAACAATTTAATGTGGTTGATAGCGAAATAGGGGTTCACGCCGCGCTGCACCAAGCCTACGTCGTTCACATAGAACACCTGGCTCCCGGCTAACTGCCCATCAATATAAGCCTCCCATTGGTAATGGCCTTTTTTCCAGAAAGCGCCGCCGGTTGCGTTGCCCCATCCGTCGCGCAGGTAAAAGATATTATCTTCTTTGCTGATCTTGTGCGAAGAGGGCAGGTTGCACAGCTCGGTCTTTTTGGGCCCTTCAAGCTGTATACATTTCAACTCAATATTGCAGTTCCAGTCTTCCTCATCAAAAAGTTTGTTGTAGAAGGCCAGTTCAACGCGGACGTAAGTGGTTTCCGCTTTTTCGAACACAGTCCGGTAACGCTTGGTAGCGTTGGCCATCCACTCGTCGGATGAGTAGATGTTCAGGCTTTTGAACTTGTATTTCTTATCCATCGGTAACATGCGGCAAGGGTTAAAATCAACCTACAAGGTACGAAAAAACCCCTTTTAAAAAAGCAAAAAAACTTGCGCATCTATGGTTTACGTGAAAACACGTATTTTGTTTAAAACCAGTGATATTTATCCTTGAACCTAAGGATAGAATGGCGGCGTTTCGAGGATTTATTGCGGTTTAGATTGGCTACATTCACTTTAATTCCAAGGCCGTAAACCACGTCGCTTAAACCGGAGCCAACATCCGTTTTTGTTAAACGAAAGATGAACTCTCCGTAGCCGCTGATGGGACCGTAAACTTTTATTTCGGCGCCCATACCAATGCGACCACCAAAGTACAAAGCTTTATAGGTTTGGTTGTGTGGTGCATTAAGCTTCCAGAAATCCACATCGTGTAAGCCTGTGTAAAATCCGTTCCAGTATTGGGCGGAAAGCCCCATGATGAAATACGCAATGTTGCGTCTATCCGCGAAGTGCATCAGAAAGTGCGCATCGAGGTCATAAAAACTGTTGTTCACGCGCAGCCAGGTAGGTTTTATATCTACCATCTCAACGCTGGAATAGCAGGCCGCCATGCGGAATGTTTCACTCGGCTGGAAGAGTGCACGCAGGCCGTAACCATTGCTATATGTGTCTTCTCCGTAGTTCTTGAAAAAATTGAGACTTGTTTTAATGAAACCGCCGCTCAATGAAAAAATACGTGTTTTTTGAGCGGTGTCTTTTTTCAATACAACCCCCGCAAAGGTCGCCAGCGACGCGAAGGTAAAGAGCGATATGAAAAAGAGCCGGCGCATGATGAATAAAGATACAAAAAAAAACGCACCTGCGCAAGCACCCCATTGGGGGGATTTTACTCCACGTAAAGTACAAGTCCCTTAAGGTATTCCCCTTCGGGGAAGTTGGGGGTTAGGGGGTGGTCGGAGGGTTGTTGCAGGTAATGCAGGATCTTTGTCTTTCTTTTTGATTCGAAGGCCGCGGCGTTTATGGTATTGTAAAAAAGATTGCGGTCTATCACGCCCGAACAGGAAAATGTAAACAGGATACCGCCTTTTTTGATCTGCTTAAGCGCGGCGATGTTCAGATTTTTGTAACCTATCACAGCGTTGTGCTTTACATCCCGACTTTTTGCAAAAGCCGGCGGATCCAGGATGATCACGTCATACACATCTTTTTTATCTTTCAGAAAATTGAAAGTATCCTCTGTAAAACTCTGGTGGTTCTTTATTTTGTTCAATTCAATGTTCTTGTCGGTTAGTTCCATGGCAACCGCCGAGGAGTCTACAGAATGAACCGAAGAGGCGCCCGCGGCGCCTGAAAACACAGAAAACCCTCCCGTATAGCAAAATGTATTCAGTATACTTTTGTCTTTAGAATAGTTCGCCAGCAACTTACGGTTCTCGCGCTGGTCAATGAAAAAACCGGTCTTTTGTCCTTTCTCCCAATCCACATAAAACGAGTGTCCGTATTCTTTAACGATCGTATTTCCTGTATTTCCAAAAAGATATTGGTTCTCTACACCAGAGCCGTAGTTCTTTGGTAAAGCTTCTTTGCTTTTATCGTAAATGGTCTGCAGATCTTTTCCATAAACAGCCTTCAGCGCCTCGGCAATAGAAGAAATACTTCTATGCATGCCTACGCTGTGGCATTGAATAACTGCGTGACCATTATAAAAATCGATGATCAGTCCGGGCAATCCGTCGCCCTCACCGAAAATAAGACGGTACACATTCGTTTCTGCGTTATTGGTCAATCCAAGGAACTTTCGGTAATCATACCCTTTTTGGATCTTGTTCTTCCAGAAAGTGGCATCAATGCTTTCCTGTTCAAAGGTTACCATTCTCACAGCAATGCTTGCGTCGCTAAAGTGGCCCGTGCCAATGTATTTTTTTTCGTGTGTATAAACCTCGGCCACGTCACCATCTTTTAATTCGCCTTCCTTGATCCTGATCGCTCCTGAAAACACCCAGGGATGAAAACGCATCAACGAAATTTCTTTGCCTTTGTTCAGGTAGATCTTATTCATAATTATCCGTGTATCGTTTCGTTCTTACCATAATTCTTAACTATTTCAGCTTCGCGATCAAGCCACTCTTTCCAGCGCTTATCAACATCTTCGCCTTCGGCGTATTTGCGGGCAAAGCCGATAAAAGTGGTGTAGTGGGTTGCTTCACTGATCATCAGTTCGCGGTAAAAAGCACGCAGGTCTTCGTCATTCACCTGCTCACTCAGTATCTTAAATCGTTCGCAGCTGCGCGCTTCTATCATGGCCGAAAAAAGCAGGCGATCGATCAGTACAATGGAACGTTTGTGCCCGGTACGCATGAACTTGTAAAGCTCGTTCACGTATTCGTCCTTTCTCTCTCTTCCAAACGTCAGTCCGCGTTCCTTGATCTTTTTATGCACCATCTCAAAATGCGTAAGTTCCTCTTTTGCCAAAGCAAGAAGTTCATCAACCATTTCGGTATGCTCGGGGTATTTTATAATAATGGAAATAGCATTGCTTGCCGCCTTCTGCTCACAATACGCGTGATCGGTGAGTATCTCTTCGATGTTCCGCTCTACAATATTCACCCAATTGGGATCGGTGGCAAGTTTTAATCCTAACATCACTTTTTGATAAAAATGGAGTCGGGGATAGCGACACTCGTTTTTAAATTCAGGTATTCTTCTTTCTGCTCCAGTTTTCCGTTCTTGCTTGCCGAAACCTTTGTTTCGGTAAATCCTTTGCAGGTCTTTTTAAACTCATCGAAGGCGATCTCGAGATCATCTGTTTCTGAAAGTTTGGTTTTTATCTTCACAACCTTCAGATCCTTTTTGTCTACCCAAACTTTCTGCGATCCGTCGGCCGAGCCCAGTACCCAGAACACATTTTTGTTCACTGTGATCATGGTTACGGCGTCGAGGTCGTAACCCAGTCGCTCCAATCGCTTAACAACACTGTCGAAAGGCCTGTAATACATGCCGCCCAGCAGGAGTAAAAGATCGTTCTCGTCGCGGTTCTTCCTCACCAGTTTGTGGTTGCGGTAGTTGAAGGCCGAATCGTTCTTAAAGATCACGCAATTGCCGCCGAACTTCTTCCCAAAATCGATACGGAACTTATCGGGGTAGGAGATCCATTCGTACCAAAAGGTTGTATCTTTTACGATACCGGAGGTATCGTAGCGGGTTGTCCGCTGGTCGAACGTGATGGTTTGGCAGTAATTGCCGGCATATTTTTTATACATAGCGGCAAGCAGCTCCTCGCCGTTCTGGTATTGACCGAACAGGGCCGTGGAACAAAAGATCAACAAAAACGTTAATTTTTTCATGGTGAAAGGGACTAATTGCCTAAATGTTTAACTTTACACAGCAAAAATAAACAACAAGCCTATACTATGAAAATTAAACTGTTATTTCTTCTCACCCTTTTGCAGGGATTTTTATTCGCTCAGCGCGACCTGGATGACCAGGACCCTGTTTTTACACGTGCTTTTAAGGAATACGAGGAAGGCAAATACAAGGAATCCTACGAATCATATACCCAGTACCTCCATCGCAAACTTACCGATCACGCAGCTTATTACAACAGGGCACTTTGCAGCTATGCCATGTCAGATTATAAGGATGCTATGAGCGATTATACCAAATCCATTTATTACGGGAGAAAGAGTTATGACAGCTATTATGGTCGTGGACTTTGCAATTTTATGCTTAAGAATTATGACCAGGCCATCGTTGATTTCGACAGTTCGTCAATTTATAAGGCGGATTACAACAAAACGCTGGCTTATAAGGGCGCGGCCTTGTATTTCCTGAAGAAATATGAAGATGCGCTGACCTTGCTTGACAAATCAGTGATCATTAAATCTGATTTTGAGCCTGCCTATTATTACAGGAATATGGTAAAATATTACCTGAAGGATTACAAGGGTGCGCTTGCCGATTGTAATACAGCTTTAGGGTTGAAAAGATATTATGATACTTATTTCTGGAGGGGATTGAACTACATTGAGATCGGCGAATACAAGAAAAGTATTGTGGATTATGATACGGTGTTGAAGGATGATCCGAAATACGCCCGCGCTTATTATAACCGTGCTTTGGCTTATTATGAATTAAAAAATTATAAGCAGGCGCTGGAGGATAACGACAAGAGTATTGAGTTGGACGCTTCTTTTGAGAAAGCCTATTACAACCGCGCGCTTTGTAAGTTTGAGCTGGCTATGTATAAGGAAGCTATCAAGGATTTCGATGCTGCCCAGGCTTTGAATTACAAGGATAAGAAATTGTATTGCTGGAGAGGCGCAACTTATTACCAGCTATTCAATCTTACCGCGGCCATGGAAGACCTGAATAAAGCCATTCAAATCGATGATAAGTACGAAACGGCCTGGTATTACCGCG
The DNA here is from genome assembly GCA_025451115.1 of Bacteroidia bacterium. GTDB lineage: Bacteria > Bacteroidota > Bacteroidia > B-17B0 > Aurantibacillaceae > PALSA-968. The sequence goes on from JANWKZ010000053.1 coordinate 7,514, forward strand.
CGCTTACCAAATACGATAACAAAGACGACGCAGGTTGTATTGCAGATTGCAATGTTGCCTTGTCGATCAAGAAGTCGTCGGACACGTATTACATGCGAGGTATTAGTCGCTTTAACCAGAAGGAATACAATCCTGCGTTGGAAGACTTTAACGAGGCTTTGAAACTAAAACCTGAGTATAAATTGGCTTTACTTGAAAGAGGTATAACTTATTTCATGCTTGAGAAAGACGCATTGGCGCAGGCCGATTTTAATAAGACCATTGAACTGGATCCCAAATCAAAACGCGCGTACTATTACCGTGGTAAATCGAGAAAATATTCCGGTGATGCAAGCGGTTCATGCGCTGACCTGAAAAAGGCTTTGGAGCTTGGTGAGAGCAAGGCCGCGGAAGAAATGACCAAGAACGGTTGTAAGTAATTGCGAAGCGCCAAAATTCTATCTTACTTAAATACTTCTTTACCCGGAGTTTTGGGCAAGGAAGGTGTTTTGAGTGATCTTATTCCTGTTGGTGGCGGTAGTATTAACGAAGCTTATGCTTTTACGTATGCCGGATCGAAGTACTTCCTGAAAGTAAACAGAGCTAAACGATTTCCCGGTATGTTTGCTGTGGAAGCAAAGGGGCTGGGGCTTCTTGCCTCTAATAGTTCTTTAGTGGTTCCTAAAGTTGTTCATGCCGCAATCCGGGATGAAGAGCAATACCTGGTGCTCGAATTTCTGGAGAGAAGGAGTGAGGACGGAGAATTCTTTCATGGGTTGGGAAAAGGATTGGCAGAATTGCATAAGCATACCAATGAACGTTTCGGGCTCGATCATTCTAATTACATCGGCTCTTTGCCGCAAGACAATACGCAGAAAACTTCTTGGAATGAATTCTTCATCTGTAACCGCATGGAGCCCTTATTGAAACAAGCGATGGATGAAGGCAAATTACCGGCCACAAGTAGAAAGAACTTTGAGAGCCTCTTCCGAAAATTGGATGAAGTATTTCCGATGGAAAAACCCGCTTTATTACATGGTGATCTGTGGAGCGGGAATAAGATGAGTGCAGTGAACGGCCCTTGCATCTTTGATCCGGCGGTTTATTATGGTCATAGGGAAGTAGATATTGCCATGACCCAATTGTTCGGGGGCTTTACTTCTGATTTTTACCGAGGCTACAACGATACTTTTGCATTGGAAAAGGGGTTGGAGGAGAGAATTTCGGTATTTAACCTGTATCCTTTGTTGGTTCACACCGTTCTATTTGGCAGCGGATATGCACAGGATGTATTGGCTACAATAAGAAGATTTTAAACCAACCAATAGGCAAGCGCCGCGCCGGCAATGATGCTGGCTAGTTTGCTGATGTGGTAGCGGTGGTTCTTCTCGCTGCTCTCGAAGATAATAGTAGTAGCGATGTGAAGGAAGATACCAACCACAATAGCTGTAAAGATCGTTCCCAGTTGCTGCAAGCCGGGATAAGCTCCCTGGAGGATATGACCTGTCAACGCTCCCAACGGTGCCATAGCCGCGAAAACGAAAAGACAAAGTAATATTTTATTCCTACTGATCTGCTCATGAAGCAGAAGCCCGCTAAAGGCAATTGCGATCGGAATATTATGCAGTGTAACACCCGCGAGGAAAGAGAACAGGTCTTCGTTCTGTACGCCCGAATAAATTCCGGCAAGCGGCAATCCTTCAATGAATGAGTGCAGGTACAGTCCAAGCAATAAAGCCAGTGGCAAATGCTGTTTCTCTCCATGAATGTGCGCGTGACCATGCTCAATACCACTCGAGAAGAACTCCAGCAATACCTGAACAAAGAATCCGGCCATGATCCAGAGTCCGGCCTGTTTGGCTTCCTGCTCTTTGAAGATATCGGGGATCAAATGTAAAAATGAAAGCGCCAGAAGATAAGCCGCGCTGAAAGCGAGGATCACCTTTAATCTGTTCTCACTTAACTTAAGCCAGAACATAGCTATTCCCGCCACCAGGATAGGACCAACGAGTAAACTTATGTAGAGCGCTGTTTGTATC
>JANWKZ010000054.1 GCA_025451115.1 Bacteroidia bacterium
CGTAGATAACACGTGTATTGTTTGAGATCGCATCAATTGAGGTGATGCGGCCGCTCATTTCGGCCGGACCTATCTGGCGGGCAGGATAACCTCCGAGCATAGCGGAAGTAAGTTTGGTTTGCGCGTTAAGCGCGATACCGGAAATAACAAGGGATGTAAAAAATATTTTTTTACAAATGGTGTTTACTTTAACGCTTTGGTATTTGTGAATCTTTGATTTCATGGTCGCTTAGTCTTTTTTGTCTTCAGGCATTTTAAACATAGTATCCTCAAATTTGCTGTTGTATTCCATTTTCTCGATATTCATCTGCATGGTTACTTTTCCATCGTTGTAATTCTCGATGGTACGTGCGGATGTGATGCCATCCTGCGTAGTGTAATTGCTGAAATACGTTTCGTTTGTATACTCACGGTCTTTAAACTTGACCTTTGATTCTTCTTTCCAGATCAGGTAGCTCTGTGCATCGATATAGTAGTAGGAAATATTCCCGCTCTTCTTTATCAACATCACTTTATATACTTCATCTCCTTCGAGGTCTTCCTTGCCAAGTAATTCGGCCGAGTGTCCTTTCTTTTTATAATCTACTAACGGACTTTCGAGGCGATCGTTCTCCTCTCGCATCTCTTTGCGCTGCTCGTCATTCATTTTGTGAGCTTTGCTGTCGCCCTGCATAGGGTTTATCGACCAGCCGCTGCTATCGGCGCTGTTATAGGCCGAGATGATCTTCAGTCCTTGTATCTCGGTCTCGCTACGCATGGAACCGTCTTTTTTGATGTAAGCCACGGTTGGAAACTCGAACATCTGCGCTTTCATTTTTATTTCGGTCTTGGCCGTTTGGATGGAGCGTATCTTTTCGCGACCACCGATGGCTTTGATGTAACTCTCGATCACATCATCAACTGTTTGCGCCTGCGTAAAGAAAGCGGCGCTTAAAAATAACAATAGCAATCTGCCTGTTCTCATTCTTTTGAATTTTGTGTAAAAATATCAATTATGGCAGAAGGAATACGGTCCGCCGGTAAAATATTTGAGCCTTTTGTAAGAAATTATCAGAAAGTATAGTATCCTCTCACCCCAAAAGCGTGATTGAGGGTTCGTTTAGGTGCGATACCCAGTTTTACATACTCAAAAGAAGGGTTGTAAACAAATTGCATGATCCAGCTACTTCCGATGCTGATATTGACTCCCAGGCCGGCAAAACCGCCAATGCCTACCCCGGTAAGGTATTTGGAACGATAAACAGAAAAGTTGTACGAGTAATAATTCGTTGCCAGGTCCATTACCAGTCCGTTCACATTGATCTGGTTCTTGATGAACTTGGCCATAGTTACGTTGCAGCCACCTTCTACGAACAGGTTCATTTTATCGTTATCGCCCAAAATATGCTGGTACCCCAGTTGCATCAATAAGCGTTGCTCGGTGCCAACCAGTGGAAAGGTTTTTACCTGCGCCGGTTGCTGGTTACCACCGCTACTTAGTGCCGTTGTAACAATAGTGAAGTTGCCGTTAACGGTCAGCTTCGTTGTATTGGCATTCAGTATGACAGCACTCTTTTTATTGAAAGCAAAACGAAGATCTGCCCCGGCCATGAACGCGATGCCGTATTTGAGATTGACTGGCATATCACTTTCCGAAAAACTCCACTCGCCATGCTGCACGTTCAGTTTCTCCGCAATGCGGTCGGGCTGACCCGTATAATATCCTCCGTTCAACACTACAATTTGTGTGTACATAGCGCTGTGCAGGAAATCATTTTTAGCTCCATTCGCATCCAGGCCGTATCCATCATATAAATTGCTGCTGTATTTATTGGCAAAATAAGTCCCGGCAAAGAACCCGAGCTGAAAACCTTTTTCCTTTCGGGGCTTTTCGGGTTTCTCCTCTTCATCCGTATCGGTATCCTGGGAGTAAGAAGTTAAAGCGCAGGTAGAAAAAACCAGTAAGAGAAAAAGTGCTTTTATAGAGTTAAGGGGCGACATTATTTCCTGTACTTATTTAAGATCCCTTCTAATTGTTTTTCGTTAGTATGTATGGCTATCCTTTTGAACTTACTGGTAGATCCTTTTTCGAGTACCACGCTGTTCTTACTTAATCCAAATTCCTCTGCCAGGTATTTCACAAGGTATTCGTTTGCTGCGCCCTCAATGGGTTTTTCTTTTATTTTCACCACAAGTGTGCCCTCGCTGTCAAAAAGAATTTCGTCCTTGAAAGAGCCGGGTTTTACCTTGATGTTCAAAGTAACCATTTACATGTTCCTGCGATATTGTCCGCCCACCTCAAACAAAGCCTGCGTGATCTGTCCAAGCGAACAATACTTAACGGTGTCCATCAACGAATTAAAGATATTACCGTTCTGAACAGCCACATGCTGAATTGCGCTCAATTGTTCTTTCCCTTTATCGCCGCTGGATGTCTGTAGGTTCTTTACTGTATTGATCTGGAATTCCTTCTCTTCTTCCGTAGAACGGATTACTTCCTGCGGAATTACCGTTGGAGAACCTTGCGAGCTCAGGAACGTATTTACGCCCACGATCGGGTATTCGCCCGTGTGTTTTTGCATTTCGTAATACAAACTTTCTTCCTGTATCTTTCCGCGCTGGTACATGGTTTCCATGGCGCCCAACACGCCGCCGCGCTCAGAGATCCGGTCAAATTCGGCAAGCACCGCTTCCTCCACCAGGTCGGTCATCTCTTCAATGATGAACGAGCCTTGCAAGGGGTTTTCATTTTTGGCCAACCCCAATTCTTTATTAATGATCAATTGAATTGCCATTGCACGACGCACGGATCCTTCGGTTGGTGTAGTGATCGCTTCATCGTAAGCGTTTGTGTGCAGTGAGTTACAGTTGTCGTAAATAGCGTAAAGCGCTTGTAGTGTCGTACGAATATCATTGAAATCAATTTCCTGCGCATGCAGTGAACGACCCGAGGTTTGAATATGATATTTCAACATCTGCGAACGCTCGTTCCCGCCATATTTATATTTCATGGCTTTCGCCCAGATGCGGCGTGCTACGCGACCTATAACAGAATATTCAGGATCAATTCCGTTACTGAAGAAGAAAGACAAGTTAGGAGCGAAGTCATCAATGTTCATTCCACGACTCAGGTAATACTCTACGAATGTAAATCCGTTCGCAACAGTAAATGCCAATTGTGAAATTGGATTTGCTCCTGCTTCTGCAATGTGGTACCCAGAAATAGAAACGGAGTAGAAATTCCTTACTTTATTGTCAATGAAATACTGCTGTACGTCGCCCATCACGCGTAACGAAAACTCAGTACTGAAAATACAGGTGTTCTGCGCCTGGTCTTCTTTTAGAATATCGGCCTGCACGGTTCCGCGTACCTGCGCTAATGTCTCAGCTTTTATTTTTTCGTAAACATCTTTTGGTAATACCATATCGCCGGTAACACCGAGCAGCATCAATCCAAGTCCATCATTTCCTTCGGGTAATGGGCCATTGTATTTTGGGCGCGGAGTAGCTTTCGCTTTATAGATATCTACGATCTTTTTCTCTACCTCTTTCTCTAGCCCGTTCTTCTTAATATAAAGTTCGCACTGCTGATCGATAGCCGCATTCATGAAGAACGCCGCGATGATAGCGGCCGGACCATTAATGGTCATTGACACGGAAGTTTTAGGATCTGCTAAATTAAATCCGCTATATAATTTTTTTGCATCGTCGAGACAGCAAACGCTTACGCCGCTGTTACCTATCTTTCCGTAAATATCCGGACGGTAATCAGGATCTTGTCCGTATAGAGTAACGCTATCGAAAGCCGTGCTCAAACGCGCGGCAGGCAGTCCTTTACTTACGTAGTGAAAACGTTTGTTGGTACGCTCCGGTCCACCCTCGCCGGCGAACATGCGGGTTGGATCCTCTCCTTCGCGCTTGAACGGATAAATTCCTGCTGCGTAAGGAAATTCCCCGGGGAAGTTCTCCGATAAATTCCATTTCAACACATCGCCCCATCCGCGGAACCTTGGAACAGCGATCTTCGGAACCTGAGTGTGCGAGAGACTTTCGTAATGCGTTTTTATTTTTATTTCCTTATCACGAACCTTAAAGACATAGAACTCATTGGTGTATTGCTTTTTCTTTGCCTCCCAGCCTTCGAGTATCTTTTTGTTGGCGCCTTCCAGCCCAAGTTCAACATTGGTATATTCTTCTTCCAAAGCTTTTACGAGGCGGTCTTTGTCGGCCATCTTGCTTTGTTTGATCGTATCTATGGTCTTGCGAAGGCTGTATAATTTCTCGGCAATTTCACTCTGCTCGTCTGCCTTCTTATCGTAGGCACGGTTGTTCTCCGAGATCTCGGCCAAATATCTTGTTCTTGCTGGCGGAATAATGTAGATCTTCTCACTCATCTCGCTGGTAAGCGCGAATTTCGATTTTAGATCTACTTTCGTTTTCTCCACCAATTTGTCCATCACTTCCTTATACAGGCGGTTCATACCGGGGTCGTTGAACTGCGAAGCGATGGTTCCGTATACCGGAATTTTCTCGTCCGGGGTTTCAAATAAATTATGGTTGCGCTTGTATTGCTTCTTCACATCACGTATCGCATCCAGCGCTCCACGCTTATCAAATTTGTTGAGCGCGATGATATCCGCAAATTCGATCATATCGATCTTTTCCAATTGCGAAGCCGCGCCATACTCAGGCGTCATCACATACAAACTCATATCGCTGTGCTCTGTAATTTCGGTGTCGCTCTGACCGATACCGGCCGTTTCTAAAATAACAAGATCAAATCCCGAAACTTTTAAAATGTCAACCGCGTCCTGCACATATTTGCTTAATGCCAGGTTACTTTGGCGTGTAGCCATACTGCGCATGAACACGCGTTCGTTGCGGATGGAGTTCATACGAATCCTGTCGCCCAACAAAGCTCCGCCTGTTTTACGTTTACTTGGATCAACAGAAACAATTCCTATCGTTTTCTCAGGGAAATCGATTAAAAATCTCCTCACCAGTTCATCCACCAATGAAGATTTTCCCGCTCCACCCGTTCCGGTAATTCCCAACACAGGGGTTTTAGAGTTTTTCGCTTCTTCCTTTACTTTCTTCAGTAAGGCAGCACTTTCATCGCCATGGTTCTCAGCCACAGAAATTAAACGTGCTATTGATTTATGGTCTTTTTGCTTGATGTGTCCAACCTCCCCATTTAAATTCGCGCTGGGATCGTAATCAGATTGTTTCAATACATCGTTGATCATGCCTTGTAACCCAAGCGCACGTCCATCATCAGGACTATAAATTCTTGTGATGCCGTATTTATGTAATTCTTCTATCTCAGTTGGTAAGATAACTCCGCCGCCGCCGCCGAAAATTTTAATGTGCCCGCAGCCGCGTTCTTTAAGCAGATCGTACATGTATTTGAAATACTCCACGTGACCTCCCTGGTAAGAAGTAATGGCAATGGCGTTGGCATCTTCCTGGATAGCGCAATTCACAACATCCTGCACGCTGCGATCGTGCCCCAGGTGTATCACCTCGGCTCCGCTGCTCTGCATAATGCGGCGCATGATATTGATGGCGGCATCGTGCCCGTCGAACAGCGCGGCAGCCGTTACAATGCGTATTTTATGCTTCGATTGGTATGGTGTTTGCTCAGTCATTTTTAGCGAAAATTCTAACCCCGCTAAAATAGTGAATTTTGCCCGCCGTTGGAGGGCTTTTTCGCCCAATTTTTACTTAAAAACGCAATAAAATTGCAAAAAGAGTGTTTCGTCACCCTGAACTTGTTTCAGGGTCGCCAAAGGGTTAGTACTAAGCCTTAAAATGGTGCGATGCCGAAACAAGTTCGGCATGACAGCCGGAGAAGAAATGGTGAGTACTGGTTTCATTAAAAAGCAAAAGTTACCTTTGTAAAGCATGCTAAAGACCATCGACCGGTACATACTCAAAAAATTCATCGGGACCTTCGTTTTTTCCATTGCCCTTATCACCTGTATCGTTGTTATTTTTGATATTTCTGAGAAGATCGACAACTTCATCCATGCTTCCATGCACGAGATCATTTTCGATCATTATCTCAATTTCATTCCTTTTATCACTAATAAGCTTGCTCCTCTTTTTACTTTTATTTCGGTTATTTTTTTCACTTCCAAAATGGCTGCACGTTATGAAACCGTGGCGATCCTGAGCAGTGGTGTAAAGTATTCACGTTTTTTGCGTCCTTATGTTATCGGGGCTTCGCTCATTGCTTTAAGTTCACTTTATCTAAGTCACTTTGTAATTCCAAGTGCTAACCGCCAGAAGCAGGCATTTGAGGATAAGTATATCAACAACCACTACCAGACCGAAGAGGTGAACATTCACCGCCAGCTCGATAAGGAAACCAAGCTGTACATGGAAAGTTACACGAACCTGGATAAGCGCGGAAATCGTTTTACCCTGGAGAAAATAAAAGATTTTAAGCAGGATTATTTTCTAAGTGCCGAATGGATACAGTGGGACAGCGTGAAACAGGTTTGGATAGCGCATAACTTCTACGAGCGTATTCCTCATAAAATTGCCGGGAAAGGAACGGCTGCCGAAAACTACAAGGAAGAGATAAAATTCGGCAATGAAAAAGAAGTGAAGATAGATTTTACACCTACCGATATGGGAAGGATAGAGAGTAAAGTAGAGATCATGACCTACCCCGAATTAAAAAAATTCATTGCCAAAGAACGCGAGAAAGTTTCGAGCGGCATAGAGCGTTTTGAGGTTGAGAATTATACACGTACCGCCTCGCCTTTTGCTACTTATATCCTAACTATCATGGGCGTTTGTATTTCTTCGCGTAAAGTGCGCGGCGGCATTGGCATGCACCTGGCCATTGGATTGTTGCTGGCGGCTTCTTACGTATTGTTTCTCCAGGTCTCTTCCATCTTCGCGGTTAACAATATGTTACCTCCGTTGGTAGCGGTATGGATCCCCAATATTCTCTATGGCGGAATAGCGTTTTATCTCTACAAAAGCGCGCAGAAATAATTTCACAATTCTACGTATCTTTGAGTTAGAATTCCATCGCTTGAAAAAGATCCTTGCATATTCCCTGTTCCTGCTTGCTTTCGCCTCTTTAACGAACTGCTCAAACGATAAACCCAACGAAGAAAAGAAAGTAGTTGTAAGAGGGGTTCAGGACCTTGAAAAAATTATTTCTGAGCAATTAGAGGATATTATAGTTGACAATAGAGCAAAGGATGTGCTGGTGCTTCATAAAGACACCCTGCTGGCCTTTTCCTTTTTTAAATCACATTATATTGCAGAACATAAGGAGCTCTTTTCCAATAAAGGAAAACTCAATGAACTGGGAGATTCTTTATTTAGAATAATAAAAGAAGCGAGGCTTTACGGGCTTATTCCCAATGATTATCATTACCGGAAGATCGATAGCCTGCAGAATATATTCTTTAATAAGGCCGATAGCAGTTATGATGCTTACGCGCTGGCAAAAGCCGATCTGTTATTGTGTGATGCCTATTTTAAATTCGGCGCGCACCTGAACAAGGGGAGATTCTATCCTGATAGTCTTTTACTGGAATGGAACCCGAATAAACTCGATACCAACTGGACCAAAATTCTAAACTGGGGTCTGAGTTCAAAGAATCTACGCCGCGCACTTGATTCACTAGAGCCGCGACATGAAGGCTATGTTGTATTGAAACAGGAATTCAGAAAATACCTGAAGGCAGTAGAGAACATGAACTGGGATTCTATTTCTTTCATTGAGGTGAAAGATACCCTGAAATTGTATTCCGATCTCAAGCAACGTCTGATCAATACAGGAGATTATGATTCTACAGCCAAATTCTCTACACGCAGAATAAAAGTTGCCATCACCCCCCACATCAAGGACAGCTGTCTATTGGCCGAGGCGATAAAATCCTTCCAGCGAAAAATGAACCTCGACCCTGATGGCAAATTAGGAAAACAAACGCGTCGTGCCCTGGCACATAATAAAGAAGCCGATATCCGCCAGATGGAAATGGCCCTGGAGCGCTGGCGCTGGGAACCCAAAGAATATCCAAAGAAATATTTCTGGGTAAACATTCCTTCCTGCGATCTGCATGTTTGGGAATGGGATAAAAAGAAAAAACGGGACACGCTCGTCTTATTATCGAATGTCGTTGTTGGAAAACCCGAGAACCAGACGCCAGTTTTAAAATCAAAGATCAATTACATCATCATTTATCCGTATTGGAAAGTACCTTACAGCATTGCCTGGAAAGAAATTTTGCCTTCGGTTCAAGCCGACACTTCTTATTTACGCAGAAAAGGTTTTGAAGTAATAGGTGCGCATGGCGTTCCGGTTGACGCAAGCAAGATAAAATGGAGAAAATACAACAAAACAAATCTTCCTTACTCGTTCCGACAACGAATAGGTGAAGATAACAGTCTTGGTGTTTGCAAATTCAATTTCAACAGTCGCTTCGGCGTTTATATGCACGATACCAACAGCAAGAAATACTTCAAAACCTTTTATCGCTGGCAGAGTCACGGCTGCATACGTTTGGAGAAATATTACGAAGCGGCGCGCTTTATCTTACGCGATGATACTTTAAAATTACCTTACGATACTTTAGATAAATGGCTTGCCACACCCGAGCAGCAAAAGATCAATTTGAGGAAACAGATGCCCATTTATGTAAAGTACTTCTCTACCCTGGCCGACGACAGCACCGGGCTACACAGGTATATTGATGTTTATCGTAAGGATGATGAGATGGTGAAACTGCTTTACAAAAAATAATGGGCTGCATGATGCCACATCACACAGCCCAATCTTTATTTCTTCATTTGCCTTCTGATAACCAGCCAGGCAAGCAGGGCCACAGGTATAAGCGGCCATAGTTTGCAAATGAAAAGTATGAACCCTTCCAAAAACCACCAGCCGTCGGCCAGACTTTCTTTCATCTTGGTCAACAGCCCGGGCTCGTAGGCGCGGATGTCTTTTTCATTCGCGATGAGCTCCTTTTTCACTGTTTCGCGTTGGTAGACCTGTAGGTTGACAGTGCTGTAATTCACCTGGTCTACCAGCGATATACTGTTGAGCAAATTGTAGTCGGCCAGTTCTTCCTTGCCTGCCAAAGACTCCTCGGCTTCGGTTGTCTCGCGCAGTTTTTTCGCTTTGGCATCAATGGCTTTTTCCAGGCGGCCGTGATGCTTCTCCGCACGTTTGCGGCTCCATTTGTTGGCCATCAATTGCAGACTTACATCTTCCGCTTTAATCACCCTGTAATCCAGGAAAGATATCTGCGTGGCTATTTCCTTCAGTACACTGTCCAAACTCGTATTCGGAACACGCATGCTCATTGTGTTCTCAGTTACATAGTAAATAGTTTCGAGAGACGAGTCGGCACTTACCTGTGTACGGTTAGTATAACTGATGTTAGCGTGCAGGTTACTCAATGTAACAAAGCCATCGTGTTTGTTAATGATGTCTTCAATAATGTACGTCGACTTCTGCACATTATCTACTTTGAATTTCATGTCGGCGGTACGCACAAATTTCCTTACTGAATCTCTTTTTGTTACCCGCGCGGCAGATGATGACATAAATCCGTTTACCGATACGCTGTCGGCCATGGCTTTATCTATGGCGGCTATATTTTGTTCCGGAGCTTCGTCTTTGTAAGCGGATCCGCAACTATAAGTGGTGGCAATTAAAAGGCATGCCAGGGCCCAATGAATGGTTTTCATAAAAATGGTTTTTAAAAATATTTAGAGATGTTGTACTAAACCGCGCAGGGAACGTGGTTATGAGAGAGAAGAGAGGATGCCTGCTATTTACCGGTTAAACAGCGTGCGTTCGGTGAGTGGGTGAAGTCAACTTAGTTGTACTTCACTCCTAATTACCCTTAAACACTTTGATATTGTAAACGCAGGGGGTAATTTTTTTGATCTGCTCGCTGCGTTTCAGGTTCTTGATGGTGTTGTGGCTTGTGCTTGTATTTAATTCTTTTTGTAATTCTTCATCCGCGTTGTTTTTAATTAGATGCAAAAGGTAGGCTGATTTCACAGCAAAGCCTGTTGCTTCTGCAGCGCGGTTCTTACTTTTAATAATTCCGATCACATTTCCCGCCTCGTCGAACAGCGGTCCACCGCTATTCCCGGGATTCACAGGAACACTCACCTGGTACATAGCCGTATCGCCACCACCATTCACAGATGAAAGCGATCCTTCGCTATAAACGATCTCGCTGCCGGGAAAACCAAGCGTGAAAACTTTATCTCCAAGGTCAGAAGAAGTATTCTTGAAGCTATAAGGAAGATCGGCGAACTTAGCGTTCTCATCTTTTTCAATTTTAAGGATAGCAAGGTCTAAACGGCTATCGGTAACTACTACACGTGCGCCGTAAGCATTTTGTTCGTTGTCAAGAACAAAAACAGAGTCGGCGCCTCTTACCATATGCAGGCTGGTAACAAAATATCCTTTGTTATTTAAAGCAAAGCCGGTTCCTTCAATATTGGCATTGAGTGCACGCTTGTTGGAAGGCTTCACGCTCATGATACCATCAATGATCCCTTCCTGCGTAGACTTCAATTCCTGTACTTCTTTAGAAAGGTTGGTGATAGAAGCGTCGTGTTGCTTAATTAAATATCCGCCGGAAGTTAAAAGTGCAAGCGTTACAGTTACAACGATGATAGCTACCGAAGCAGCCATACCAATTGTTTTTCCGTGACGGTTGTAGAATGTATCAGCTTTGATAGAAACCATATTTGGTTTGCCGAACTCTTCTGTATAAGCAGTGTCAAGTTGTTTTTTGAGGTTCTCCTGCTGGCTATATTCCTTGAAAATTTTTACAAAGGCCTTGTGCTCTTCAAATTCTTTTCTGAATGCCGAATCATTTGCCAGGCGTTCTTCAAAAGCTTTCCTGTCCTCCGTGTTCTGGCGGTTGTATAAGTAATTATCAAAAAGATCAATGTTCCTCATGTGTGCGTCCTTCCTTGTCTATAAAAAATATCTTCTTCAGCCTTTGCAGGCATTTGTATTTCTGGTTCTTGGCATTATCCGCATTGGTGTAACCGAATTTATCGGCTATCTCATCCATACTTAAATGCCGGGTGTAAAAATCCTCGAGCAGTGTTTTACAGGGCTCACCCAATTGCCCTATGCTTTCCTTCATGCGGCTGATGTTCTGGTCTCTTTGTTGGTAAACCTCTACATCACTCGCGGTGTCGGCCACATCTCCATCTTCCGTAAAACGCTCGTCTAATTTATAGAGTCCGTGTTTTTTATGAAGCTGTTTAAGCCATAAGCGTCTTGCTACACTATATAAATAGGTTTGCAAAGCGCAGCTTAATGTGAACTGCTGTTGTTGTGCATGATGATAAAGAACTAAAACAGTCTCCTGGAATATATCCTTGGCCTCCTGCTCGGTACCGCTGTTATTCAGTACCAGCCGCGCAATTACCGGGTAAAATTTTTTGTACACCGACCGAATTATCGCATCATTATTATGGCGCAACCCCTCAATGTACTCCTTATCGGTAAAAACCAGCGTAGCCATGCTGCTTTAGTATTAATACGGGTTCTTGTTAAAAGTAACCCAATAAAGAGTAAAAGTACGCAATTACAGCCAGTTTTGACCTAAACTAACCCTCTTGGGGGGATTTGGATAATATAACTGATAATTAGCCTTTTATATCCGGAATTTTTCTATTTTTGCCGCCTAAACCTATTAACCCTCAAATAAAATGAAAAAAGTACTTTACGTTATTCTTGCGCTGGTAGGTATCTACTTAGTGCTCTGTATTGCCGGGCCTGCTGCCATTAAGGTAGAAAGGTCGGCTACCATCAACGCTCCCGCTGACGCTATTCAAGCTAAGATCGTTGATTTTGGAACTTTCTCAACCTGGTCGCCCTGGCAGGAAAAAGATCCTAACATGAAAACTACTATTACCGGTGAGGCCGGAAAAGTGGGCCACCTTTACTCCTGGGAAGGAAATAAAGAAGTTGGTAAAGGAAGCATGAAAATTACTAAGGTCTCTGCAGATACCGTTGTACAGGAACTTAGTTTTGACGGTAGCGGTATCAGCAATGTTACCTTCGCTTTTAAAGCAGATAGCGCCGGAACCAAAGTTAGCTGGATCATGGATATGAGCGTTCCTTTCTTTGGCCGCGGTATGATGATGTTCTTTAAAGGCAAAATGGACGAGATGCTGGGTGCTGATTTTGAAAAAGGATTAGCTAACCTGAAAAAAGTTGCCGAAGAAGCTCCTGCTACCGGCGTTGCTAATTATGAAGTGAAAGAAGTACAATGGGAAGCAAGAACTTATTACGGAACAAAGACCACTAATCTTACAATGGAGAAAATAGGCCCATTCTTTGGCGAGAACTTACCTAAGATCATGACTGATTTCGGAAAAGGAAAGATCGAACCTCAAAGCCCTCCTTCTTGTTTGGTATTCTCCTGGAACGATGCTAACATGTCAGGAGATATGGCTGCAGCTTTCGCGGCTTCAAAAGACGCTAAAATAAAAGGCTGGGAAAAATACACGGTTCCTGCCGGTAAAGTTTTACAGGTTACCTATTTTGGTGCTTATGAAAAGATAGGCGACGCGCATGGTGCGCTTGTAAACTACATCAAAGAAAAAAACCTCACGCAGGGATTGGCCATTGAAGAGTACGTGACCGATCCCGGTACAGAAAAAGATACTGCTAAATGGCAAACCAACATTTACTATACTTTGAAATAATATTTGTTAAGTATAAAAGAAACCCAGGCGGTGCCGTCTGGGTTTTTTATTTCAGTCTTATAAGGACTTCCTTTTTACAAGGATGCAACGTATTGTAAATGTCCTCCGGCGTAATATGTCTTTCAGAAACTTCAGGATTAAAACTGATGCCGGTCTTTAAATAAAGGTGCTGCACGAAGGTGCTGCACACAAAATCGTTCCGGTTACCAAAACGGTTCTCCGTTTTTCGGCTTTGCCCGGGTTTGAAGGAGAGTAAAATGCCGAATATCTCTTTCATAGAATAAGAAGCCCGCGAGGCTACGAGATCTAAAGATTCCTTCAGTATCTGGTCTTTGTGAGGCTTGCTCAATCCAAAATCAAGTAGCGCCACATTAGGAAATAGTTTCTCATCAAAATATTTATCGATCCGGTTCTCCTGCACGCCAACCAATATCTGCGTTTTGTTGAACTGCAGATCACTTTCTATCACCCAGCGCTTTCCGTCTATTCTCTTTTCACCAATGATGAAGGCGTGACTCATGGCGCTCATCACTTTGTTCTTCGTGATCTTGCTCTGTGCTTTTTTTATGCTTTCATCAATAAAATGCGTGCCGCCAACCAGGCCTACCATGGCCTCATCGGCGTACTTCGAAAAGAATTCTTCGTTGGTCATTACCGCTAAGATACCAAATCTTAATTTCTGAACACAAGTTTATTATCGAACATGTCCAGCACGATCTCCTTTTCTTTCTTTACAGTGCCGGCCAGTATTTGTTTCGATAATTCATTCAGCACCTGTTTCTGAATCACGCGTTTTACAGGTCTTGCCCCGAACTGCGGATCAAATCCCAATTGCGCGATCCACTCGATGGCCTCATCGGTAGCGTTCAGTTTTATTTCCTGGTGCGCGAGACTCCGTATAATCCCTTCAAATTGAATTCGAACGATGTCTTCCACGTGATCGCGGGAAAGGGGCTCGAACATGATCACCTCATCAATGCGGTTTAAAAACTCGGGGCGTATGGTCTTCTTCAAAAGTTCATACACTTCGGTCTTGGTGCGTGCCAGTACATCTTCCTTATTCTTCTCATTGATCTTCTCAAAATTCTCCTGTATGAGATGTGAGCCCATATTGGAGGTCATGATAATGATCGTGTTCTTAAAGTTCACTACACGACCTTTATTATCGGTCAAGCGACCATCATCTAGAACCTGCAAGAGAACATTGAATACATCCGGGTGCGCTTTTTCAATTTCATCAAGCAGCACAACGCTGTAAGGCTTTCTCCTGACAGCTTCCGTTAATTGTCCGCCCTCATCGTATCCTACATAGCCGGGAGGCGCTCCTACCAGTCGACTCACGCTGTGTCGCTCCTGGTATTCGCTCATATCGATGCGGGTAAGCGCATTCTCATTGTTGAATAAAAATTCAGCAAGGGCTTTAGCCAATTCTGTTTTGCCAACACCTGTAGTTCCCAGAAAAATGAATGAGCCTATCGGGCGCTTGGCATCCTGCAAGCCGGCGCGACTTCTTCTCACCGCATCTGCAATACCTTCAATCGCTTCTTCCTGTCCTACCACACGTTTATGCAGTTCTTCTTCGAGATGCAGTAGTTTTTCCTTCTCGCTCTGAAGCATGCGGTTCACCGGGATGCCGGTCCACACACTGATCACGCCCGCAATATCCTCACTGTCAACTTCTTCTTTTACCAATTGGCTGCCGCTTTCTTTTGCCGCACTGAGTTTTGATTCCATTTCGGCGAGTTGCGCTTCTGCTTCTTTTATTTTTCC
>JANWKZ010000055.1 GCA_025451115.1 Bacteroidia bacterium
GGCTTCCTGCTTGGCAATTTTCTCTCCCTGGAATTCTTTTACAAGCAGATTGTATTCGGTTTCCCCGATCTTGGCGTTCAGGTTCTTCGCGTCAATCTTGTATCCCTTGGAGGACAAAAACTCGGCAATGGTATCCTTCGACACGTTGAAGTCGACGGCCACCTTGATGAGTTTATATGATTTGGTTTCTGACATATTTTATTTGCTCCCTGTCTTTTTAATTTTAATGTTATGTAACGGGTACTAATTCTTTTCTTCTTCGAACTCGGAAGCCAGCACTCTGCGCGCGCTCTCCACTACGCTCTCTTCGAGTTTGGTTCGGCGAACCAGTTCTTCGGTAGTAAGTTTCAGTACATCTTTGGCTGTGTCGCAGCCGATCGATTTCAACTCGTCGATCACATTGCTTTCGATCTCGTCTGAGAATTCTTCCAGGTCAACGTCTTCTTCCACTTCTTCCTCTGCTTCGCGGAACACGTCGATCTCGAAGCCTGTTAATTTGCCTGCCAATTTGATATTGAAACCACCTTTTCCGATAGCCAGAGAGATCTGGTCGGGTTTAAGGTATACATGAGCATGGTGTGTTTCTTCGTCGAGCTTAATGCTGGTGATCTTAGCGGGGCTCAGTGCACGCTGAATGAGCAGTTGCGGATTAGCAGTGAAGTTGATCACGTCGATATTTTCGTTCTTCAATTCGCGAACGATACCGTGGATGCGGCTTCCTTTCATACCTACGCAGGCGCCCACCGGATCGATTCGCTCATCGTAGCTTTCAACCGCTACTTTGGCTCGCTCACCTGGTTCGCGTACGATCTTCTTGATGGTGATAAGTCCGTCGGCGATCTCCGGAACCTCCGTTTCAAACAAACGCTCGAGGACCACGGGCGAAGTGCGCGACAGCATGATCACCGGCGTAGCGTTCTTCATTTCCACTTTCAGTACCACCGCTTTCACGGTATCTCCTTTTTTGAAGAAGTCGGTTGGTATTTGTTCTGTACGTGGTAAGATCAGTTCGTTGCTTTCGTCGTCGAGTAACAGGATCTCTTTTTTCCATACCTGGTATACTTCGGCAGTGATGATCTCGCCCACGCGCTCTTTGTATTTGTTGTAGATCTCGGTCTTTTCAAGTTCAAGTACTTTTTGTACTAAGTTCTGGCGCAGTGACAACACGGAGCGGCGGCCGAAATCTTCCATGGTAACGGCTTCGGTAACTTCGTCGCCCAGGTTAAAATCTTCATCTATCTTCTTCGCATCGCTCAGGCTGATGTGACGGTTCTCATCGTATTCAAAAGAATCTTCCGCGAAGTCGTCTTCAACTACGGTGCGGTTCTTGTACATCTCCACATCTCCTTTGTCAGGGTTCACGATAATGTCAAAGTTTTTGTCGGTGCCGAATTTTTTGATGAGCATGCTGCGAAACACCTCTTCAATAATGCTCATTAGCGTTACACGGTCGATGTTTTTAATGTCCTTAAATTCGGAAAACGACTCGATTAGATTTACACTGTGCATGGTATTTGTTTTTTTATTTTTTAAAAGGGTAAAATTAACTTGGTTTCTTTTATCTGTGCGTGATCAATAGTTACATTTTCTATAATTAAATGGCGGCCTTTGCCTTTTTCTTTGCGTTCGGTGCGTTTTGTTTCAACCTCTACGCTTACATCGTTTACATGTTTTAACGTTCCGATGATCTTAATTCCGTCTTTTCTTAACACACCCACTTCCTTACCCATGTATTTTTGATACTGGGGCATAACCCTGAAAGGTTGGTCGATGCCGGGAGAAGAAACGGTAAGCTCAAAATCCTCTACATCGCGGTTAAGGCCCGATTCAATGTGGCGACTCAGGCTAACACATTCATCCACAGTAACATGGCTTGGTGAATCGATGAAAACCTCGATCTTATTATGAGGTTTTACCTTTACGTCTACCAGGAAAAGGGCCGTTCCGCCTATCTTTTCCTCTGCCAGTGTTTGTATATACTTTTCTTCTATCATGTCCGTTAAATAAGTGAGGGGACTTTTGTGGTCCCCTCACGCAGAAAACGATATGTTAACGCTGCAAATATACATCTTTTTTATTAAATGCCAAATGTTAACTTTTTTACGACGAAAGCTTGGTTTTTCCCGATATTTTTTTATATTTTTACTACAAGAAATATGTCCTTTTTAAAACTTTGAGTCATGGATACTTTTAAGAAAAAAAACCTGCCGCTTATTCTTGTACTGCTTACTCTCTTATCGTCTGTATCAGTACAGGCAAAAACAGCTGCCCAAATGGCTGCTGAAGAAAACAACACCACACTTTACGGCGAGATCGGCGTAGGGGTACTCTTTGTAGTAGCCCTCACGGCATTCGTTATCTGGAAGTCGAAGCACGACAAGAAAGAGCGTGAGAAACACCTCGAGCAGATGCGTAAAGTGGCTGCTGCCAAAAAGAGAGCTGCCTAAGCGGACCTTTGTCTTATTACTTCAAATAGGACGATCCCTGTAGCAACGGATACGTTGAGAGAGGCGGTTTTGCCCGGCATGGGTATCTTCACTGCATAATCACACAGTTTCTGGTATTCGGCTGATATGCCATTCTCTTCCGAGCCCATTACAATGGCTGCGGGAACTTTATAGTCTCCGTCGTAAATGAGTTTGTCTGTCTTCTCGTGGCAGGCAATAACCTGTAGTCCGTATTCTTTCAGGTAAGTGATGGTGTCTTTCAGATTATTTTCGCGGCACACAGGTATGCGGTGCAGGGCCCCGGCAGAGGTCTTTATAGCGTCGGCATTGATCTGGGCCGATCCGCGTGAAGGGATGATGATGAAATCAACCCCGGCGCATTCTGCTGTGCGGGCAATGGCCCCGAAGTTACGCACGTCGGTAACCCGGTCTAATACGAGCAATAGAGGCATTTTGCCTTCTTCAAACAGGCGCGGCAGCAGATCCTCGGCACGGAAGTAAGTAAGCTCGGAAACAAAGGCTATAACGCCCTGGTGGTTCTTGCTGGTAAGACGTTTGATCTTTTCGGGCGGAACGATCTGGTAGGGGATCTCTGTTCCTTTTAATGCCTTGCGTAACTGGTTGAACAGTTCACCGGCAATGCCGCGCTGGATCAGTATCTTCTCGATCTCTTTACCGGCCTCAATAGCTTCAATAACGGCGCGGATGCCAAAAATAAAATTGTCGTTGCTCACGCCGCTAAATTAGTTAATAACCGCGAACTGCTTTAAATGATGTTTAGCGTGCTTGTGTAGCAGTTGCAGCCACTCCTCGTAATTAAGATCGCCGTAGAACGGATTGGCAACAATAGCGTCGGGGTTAAAATCATAATACGAGAGAAAAAGAAAGACCTCGTTCTCCAGTTCAGTAGCGGCGTCGTCAATATTTTTGTGCCGCAGCGGGGCCGGCGTTTCGCTCATCAGCGAGTTCTTCGTATTGGGTTTAAATTCTTTGTCGCTTAGTAAAAAACTCTTGGCTTTCTCCAGGTGCTCGGCCGGGGTAACCATGGGCTGCTTGATGCGCCCCCAGGCAACTCCTATAGCATCGGTCATGTGCTCGATCATCCCTTGTGCGGATAGAACGCCCCACTGGGGTTTTTCATTTCCTTTCAGTTTTTTAATAAGGGGCAGGTAGTCGGCCGTAAAGAATTTTTGTTTTTCCATGTTCCAAATGTAGACAAATCTGTAGGGCTCACAAGCCAATTCGCCCAATTTCAACTTTAGGCGGGTTGAGGGGCTTTTAACAGGGGTAAATGGAAGCCTGCAGGCCATCGAAAATTGCTTATCTTCGTCACTGGTATGATCTTCATGTTTCACATAGGGCGTTACTTTTTGCTCTTAAAACGCGCTTTTTCAAAACCACAGAAATTCCGGGTATATCGCAAGCAGTTCTTTTTTGAAATAAACCATATCGGCATCAGCTCGCTGGGCATCATCTCTATTATCAGTATTTTTATGGGCGGTGTGGTAACCACGCAGGCAGCTTTTGGTTTTACCAGCGCCTGGGTACCTATCTACGCGGTTGGTTTCACCACCCGCGAATCTATCATTCTTGAATTCTCACCCACTATCGTAAGTCTTTTACTTGCCGGTAAAGTAGGCAGCAACATTGCTTCCGAGATCGGTTCCATGCGTATCAGCGAGCAGATCGATGCCATGGATATCATGGGTGTAAACTCAGCGTCATTCCTTATCATGCCCAAGATACTGGCGGCTGTTTTCATTAATCCTTTTCTTATCACCATAAGTATGTTCCTCGGCCTGTTGGGAGGTTATACCATGGGCGTGTTCACCGGTGCGGTTTCCTCTGTACAATACATTACCGGGATACAGTATGGGTTCATGGCCTGGAAGATCTGGTACGCGCTTTTTAAAACAGCCATCTTCGCTTTCATCATCACATCCATCGCCGCTTACAATGGGTACTATACTTCAGGCGGCGCCTTAGAAGTTGGTAAATCCAGTACACGCGCGGTGGTGTGGAGCAGCATTCTCATTTTGTTAGCCGACTTACTTATCACGCAAATCGTATTCACCCATTGATCGAAGTTAAGAACATAAGCAAGACCTTTGGCGACCGCACCGTGGTGAGCGACGTTTCTTTTGTTTTTGAAACAGGGAAAACGAATCTGATCATTGGAGAAAGCGGATCGGGCAAGACCACCATTTTAAAAATGATGGTGGGATTATTGAAGCCGGATACAGGGGCGGTAGAGTACGATGGCCGTGTTTTTTCGGAGATGAATGAACGGCAGCAGCAGGATGTGCGCAAAGAGATCGGCATGCTGTTCCAGGGAGGCGCGCTTTTTGATTCGATGACCGTAGAAGAGAATGTAGCTTTTCCGTTGCGGATGTTCACTGATTTTAAAGAAGAGCAAATTAAAGAGCGCATCAATTTTTGTCTGAACAAAGTAAAGCTCGAGAACCGCAACCAATTGTATCCCGCCGAACTTTCGGGCGGTATGAAAAAACGCGCGTCGCTTGCAAGGGCTATCGCGGGCAATCCTAAATATTTGTTTTGCGACGAGCCCAACTCGGGCCTCGATCCGCGTACCTCGTTGGTGATCGACGATCTTATTTTAGAATTAACTACAGAATTTAACATGACCACCGTGGTGATCACACATGATATGAACTCGGTGATGCAGATAGGGCAGAAGGTGATGTTCTTGTACGGCGGAAAAAAATGGTGGGAAGGAGATAACAAAGGTGTGCTTACCACCACAAACAAAGAGGTTTTGGATTTTGTGTACGCATCGGAATTCCTGAAACAATTAAAACCAGGGTTGAAATAGCATGGCGTGGGACGATGAAGATTTTAATGAGGACGGACTTTCTCCGGAGGAGAACGAGCGCGTAGAGCGGGAGATGCGCGAAAAACGCGAGCGCCTGCACAATCATCCCTTATACCTGAAAGCGGATGAGATCTTTCATACCGTGCATACGATGTCTGAAACTTTAGAGCAGGAGGAACGCGAAATGTATATGCGTTCCCTTTTAGAATCTGCCATGATGCTGGCGCCGAAATTTGCCGGCGCAATGGCCAGCGAGAGCTGGACGGTTTGTATGCAGAACGCCGCCATTATGCGCTACCACGCGCAATATCTGTATGCCTCCACTTCCATGTTGCATCTTATGAGCGGCGTGCCTGAAGAATATGTAAAAGTGTTGCGCACCGAACTAAAAGATTTCCGCGAACTGTTCCGCGCCTGGGTTAAAACTTTCAAAAACCTCGAAGACGAAGGCATCGAAGATGAATGGGGACTTTTTTCGAGAGATTAAGATCCGTTATTTTTCAACTTCTCTTCCTCGCGCTTTTCAAACTTTATACGGCGGTAGCGGTTGAAGGAATAAAAAAGTCCCGATAAAAAAGTAAGTCCAACAAAATACAAGGCGCCTTCGTTCCCTTCACCTTCTTTGCGGGTTACGATCTCGTAAATGGTAAGGATAACGGATATAATGGCAAAACCAAGCCACAGGTATTCTTTGCCCTTGTAGGCCATGTAGAGGTAATCTTTTTTGTAGGCGGGTTTTTCTTCTTTCTGTTTACTCATTTCGTTATTCCTTTTTAGGTCATGCTGAACTTGTTTCAGCATCTTTCCATTGTTGGGCATTATTCACACATTTGCATGCGACCCTGAAACAAGTTCAGGGTGACGGCGCTTTATTCTACCAGCAGGTTACATCCCCGGAGATCGCTATTGTCAAATCTTCCCATCAGTTCAAATTTTCCGTCCTCGTATTTTTTTCCCAGGTCCTGCGTGCTGATGAACGCGCAGGAGTTGAGGTTGGCCAGGTCTATCACGTTGATGCCGCCTGTCTTTCCGGGCGCAAGATAGCTAAAAGGATCATTTGTATCCCGGATCATTATCTTCATCCAGGGCGGATCTTCAAACAAACCATTCTCTTTAGAGTAAGCCTGGCTTAAGAGCTCGGTCATACCATATTCGCTGTGCACCTGTTTTATGTTCAGTTTGGTTTTGAGCGTTTGGTGCAATTCGCTTTTCAGCATTTCTTCGCGTTGGCCTTTCATGCCGCCGGTTTCCATTATAATGAAATTCTCGTCCAGTTGTGCTCCTGTTTCGGCAAGGTCTAATAAAGCGTAGCTAACGCCGAGCAAAAGAGTTTTTGTTTTTTTCTTCTTTAACTCACCTAAGGTTTTGTTTATTTCATCCAGGTTGTGTAAGTAAAAATTACTTTGCGGATGCTTACTCAGTTCAATTAATTTTTGTGCCATGTAAACCAGTGAGGATCCTTCGCGCTCAAGATAGGAGGGAAGCAGCGCCAAAACGCAATAATCACCAGGCTTTCCGTAAAACAATTCAAAACCCTGCAAAAAACTTTTTTCGTAAACAGAAAGGTCTGTTACATAGTGCTTCGAAACGCCGCTCTGCGAAGTGCCGCTGCTGGTAAACACTTTTAGATCATCGATCTTTACAAAAGGCGTTACCAGCTTTTGTGTCTTGAATAATTCTATGGGTAGGAACGGTATTTCTTCCGTTTTTTTGACCTTCCCGGGCCCTGCTTGCAGGCTATCGCAAAAAGCTTTGTAAACCGGGTTGTATTTGTATTGCAGGTCAAATAACTCAATAGCAAGCGCTTCAAAACCACCCGTATCGTCCGCCCTTAAAGAAAAGATCCTTTCGGTTAAATAATTGTAATTTATTTGCGTTATATCATGCACTTAGCAAAATTATCCTTAATTTTATCTCTACAAACACCATGCGTAAATTAAGCCTCATATTTTTAGTGCTCGCGGCCGCGGTATTTACGTTTTCCTGCAAGAAAATTACCAACCCGGAGCCCGGTCCGCCCCTTATCAAGTTCAAATCGTTCAGTGTGGTGAGCGAAACGGAAGCCTACCTGCACTTTACTTTTACAGACCCCGACGGGGATATTGGACTTAAGGGAAGCGATACAACCGGGGCTTTCGCATATGGCTCGGAGTATTACAACGATTTCCACATGCGTTTCGAGTTCAAGAATTACCAGGGTAATTACATCGATTCGGTCTGGACTGATCCTTTTACGTTGCAAAAAGACAGCGGGTTCATTTTGTATCGCATCCCGTATGTACAGAACAATTCAAAGGACAAGGAGTTGAACGGCGAGATCATCATCAAGCTGGCCGGTTTCCGTCCCGCTTCCAATAAAAAATACTTCCGTCATAAGTTCTACATTTACGATAGGGCTCACCATAAAAGCAACGTGGTGTTTACCCCGGAAGCGTATTTTAATTAGATATGGCTAAACATATACTGGAGCACGTATACGATTTCGATTTTTCGCTCCTGGCCATTTCATCTTCCGAACCCGATTACAAGCTTTGCATCCACCTGAACCGTGTTTTAGGTATCAACCTGGTGATGGAAACGCCGGTCGATCTGAGTACAAAGGCCATTAAGTCACCTCTTAGCTTCGCGTGTTTCAGTTACGAGCATGAGGAAGATTTTAATGAATACATCCTGCTGGCTAACCGTAGCACCAACGCGGTTGATTCTAAACAAAAAGTAATTACAGCTCCTTCCTTATTCGAC
>JANWKZ010000056.1 GCA_025451115.1 Bacteroidia bacterium
CGCTGCCTGCGCACCGCCCATCACCGCAACCTGCGCTGTGGGCCATCCAACGATCAAGCGTGGATCATAAGCTTTACCGCACATAGCGTAATTAGCCGCGCCAAATGAATTTCCAATAATGATCGTGAACTTCGGAACAACACTGTTGCTCATCGCATTCACCATTTTAGCCCCATCCTTAATAATACCTCCGTGCTCACTCCTGCTGCCCACCATAAAACCGGTAGCGTCCTGCAGGAACACAAGTGGAATTTTTTTCTGATTGCAATTCATGATAAAACGCGCCGCTTTGTCGGCGCTGTCACTATAAATAACACCACCAAACTGCATCTCCCCTTTTTTGCTCTTCACCACCTTGCGTTGATTCGCTACAATACCGACTGCCCAACCATCAATGCGGGCATATCCGCAAATGATCGACTGACCATACAATTCTTTGTATTCATCAAATTCACTTCCATCCACCAAACGCGCGATGATCTCACGCATATCGTATTGCTTATCGCGGGTTTCGGGAATGATCCCATAAACTTCTTTAATGTCCTTTTTAGGGGCTACTGCCTTCTCGCGATTAAACCCTGCTTTGTCATAGTCTCCTATTTTGCTGAAGATATTGCGGATGCGGGTGAGACAATCTTTATCGTCCTTACACTTATGATCGGTTACACCACTTATTTCGCAATGCGTCGTAGCTCCGCCCAAAGTTTCATTATCTATATTCTCTCCAACCGCAGCTTTTACGAGATAACTCCCTGCAAGGAATATGCTTCCCGTTTTATCCACGATCATGGCCTCATCGCTCATGATGGGCAGATAAGCTCCGCCTGCTACACAACTTCCCATCACCGCCGCGATCTGCAAAATGCCCATGCCGCTCATTACGGCGTTGTTGCGGAAGATCCTTCCGAAATGTTCTTTATCCGGGAAGATCTCATCCTGCATAGGAAGATACACTCCGGCGCTGTCCACTAAATAAACAATAGGTAACTTATTCTCAATCGAGATCTCCTGCGCGCGTAAATTCTTTTTCCCGGTAATCGGGAACCAGGCGCCGGCTTTAACCGTTGCATCATTTGCCACTACAATAGCCTGCTTTCCCGAAATGTACCCAATAACTATAACAACTCCTCCGCCCGGACAACCACCATGTTCGGCATACATCTCATACCCGGCAAAAGCGCCCATCTCAACTCTTGGAGAGTCTTTATCCAGTAAAAAATCAATACGCTCGCGGGCTGTCATTTTTCCCTGCTCGTGCATTTTCTCAATGCGGGCTTTGCCGCCACCTAAATATACCTTTCCAAGTCGCTGCTCCATCTGCGAGATGAGCTGACGCATCTTGTCTTCGTTCTTATTGAATTCCAGGTCCATATTAAAATTTTACAAGGCTTAAATATACGACGTTTGGGCTTTCTTAGCATCTTTTAACCCCAAATGCTGGCAGAATATTTGTAACTTTGTTTCAAAGCTTTAGCAATGAAAATGCGTTTTTTGGCTCGCGTTCCCTGTCTTTTTGCCCTGCAATTGTGCCTGGCCCAATACCCGGGCGGCGGTAACATGGGAAACAACGGCGGTATGATGAGCCCGCAAATGCAGAACATGCCTACGGGCAATACGGGCTCTTCCAAAAAAGATGAGCCGCCCCATGGCGGCGAAGTAAAAGAAGCCGGAAAATACAATATAGAAGTTTCTTTCGACCCCTTTTCCAACGAAGAGAAGTTGAACGTATGGTTGCTCAAGCCAAGTTATAAGCCCGCCAAACTTGCCAAGACCACCGGAAAAGTAACAATCAAATATCCCAAACTGGAAAAGGAAGAAACGGTAGACCTCATCCTTTCGGAAGACCGTTTCTACTGTAATGTAAGCGAGCCTTCATCCACCTTCACAGCCTTTATAACCATCACCCAAAAAGGTAAAGAATACAAAATGGTATTCAATCAAAGGGGCATGATCGGGAAGTAATTCCTTCTATCAAGCCATCGAAAAAGTATAAGGAGTAAGTATAAGTTTAAGAATGTAGCTTCGAAGTTGTATTAGCGCTGGTACGAAAAAAAGGAGGCATCACTGCCTCCTTAAACTTATACTTACTCCTTATACCGGCTGTTTACTAGTAGTACACCATTCTGCGCACCTCAGCCAATTGCTTGGCAAAGCGCATCACCTGACGTGTATAACCGTACTCGTTATCATACCATACGTACAATACCACGTTCTTGCCATCCGGACCAATAATGGTAGCCTGGCTGTCGAACACAGAAGGGCAAGGATTTCCGATCACGTCGCTGCTCACTAATTCGTTAGAGAAAGCATACTGGATCTGCTCCACCAAATTGCCTTTTAAAGCAGCTTCGCGGATCACTTCGTTCACCTCGTCTTTAGTCACTTTTTTATTCAGTGTCATGCTCAGGATAGCGAGCGATACGTTTGGCGTTGGCACACGCACCGAGTTGGCGGTGAATTTACCTGCCAATTGAGGTAATACTTTTTTCAAAGCGCTTTCGGCGCCTGTTTCTGTAATTACCATGTTGAGCGCCGCGCTGCGGCCGCGACGGTATTTCTTATGGTAGTTGTCCAATAAGTTCTGGTCGTTGGTATACGAGTGAACAGTTTCAATATGTCCGCGCTCAATGCCTAAGTTGTTGTTAATAGCAAAAAGAACAGGCATAATGGCGTTGGTTGTACAAGAGGCTGCAGAGAAAATAGTCTCCGTTTTAGGATCGATCGTTTCGTGGTTCACGCCGTAAACTACGTTTGGTATATCTCCTTTACCGGGAGCTGTTAATAATACTTTTGAAATTCCTTTTGCTTTGAGGTGCTTGCTCAACCCTTCACGGTCGCGCCACGCCCCTGTGTTATCGATCAATAAGGCGTCGTTGATCCCGTATTTTGTATAATCAACATCTTCGGGGTTCTTCGCGTCGATCATGTGAACCACGTGACCGTTAATGATAAGCAATTTGTTTTCCAGGTCTTCAATCACGGTTCCGGGGAAAGGGCCATGCACTGAATCATTACGTAACAGGTCAGCACGCTTAATGATCTCATCATCACTGCTACCGCGGGTAACAATAGCTTTCAGGCGCAATTGCTCCCCCTTGCCGGCCTGCGCAACCAATTCGCGTGCTGCAAGACGACCGATACGACCAAAACCAAACAGCACCACATCCTTTGGAGTGATGGTATGTTTTGTTCCGATAAAATCTTTGAGTTTGTTATTGATGAAATCGGCAGCCGATTTAAAATTCTTTTGCTCGTTATGCCACTCAAAAGCAAGGCGACCAATATCTATACGTGAAGGACAGATAGTCGCATTCTTATAGATCTCGCTGGCCAGCATAATCGTATCCTGAACGGAAATAGGTTTTTTAACGATGTCTTTGGCATACATGTGTAATTGCATCAGCTCGCTGGCGCTGCGGTCAACCAATTGGTTACGGAACAATACCAGTTCTATGGACCTTTCAAACCAAAGTTTTCCGATCGTAGAGATCAGGTCGATAGTGGCACGCTCATGCTGCACCCAGTCGTTCAATTGCTCTTCGTAGTTTGTCTTCACTTTTTCGAGGGTTTCTAAACTCATAACAGGTTAATTTATTTTTTCTACAAATACAGCGGTACCATAAGCTAATACTTCGGTAACGCCGCTCATTACTTCATTGGCATCATAACGGAAAGCGATAATGGCGTTAGCGCCGGTCTCTTCCGCGTGTTTCATCATCAGTTCGAAAGCTTCCTTACGCGTTTTTTCGCAAAGCTCAGTATAGATGGTAATATTACCTCCTACCAGGGTCTGAAAACCGGCCCCTATGTTCGCGAACACGTTGCGTGAACGAACTGTGATACCCCGAACAATGCCCAAATGTTTTACCACTTTGTAGCCCGGCAGGTCGTTTGCGGTGGTGATCAGTTTTTCTTCCATTACCTTCATTTCTGCTAAAATAAAAAACCGCCCGTATTAGCAGGCGGTCTTATTTATGAATGTTTATCCTAAGTATTGTTGTAACAGCTTACTTCTGCTGCTGTGGCGCAGGCGGCGTACCGCTTTTTCCTTGATCTGGCGTACACGCTCACGGGTAAGATCGAACTTCGCTCCGATCTCCTCCAGCGTTAAGCCATGAGGGATACCGATTCCGAAGAACAATTTGATCACATCACGCTCACGCTCGGTCAAAGTTGACAAAGCGCGGTCGATCTCTTTAGAAAGCGACTCGTTCATCAATTGTCCATCCGCACGGGGAGAATCGTGGTTGATCAGTACGTCTACTAATGAACCTTCCTCACCTTGCTGGAAAGGAGCATCCATTGATACGTGACGGCCTGATACTTTCATTGTATCAGCAATTTTATCTTCGGGCAGATCCAAAATGGTAGCCAGTTCTTCAGCGCTTGGTTCGCGCTCAAATTCCTGCTCCAATTTAGAATATGCTTTGTTGATCTTGTTCAAAGAACCAACCTGGTTCAAAGGTAAACGCACGATACGTGATTGCTCAGCCAAAGCCTGTAAGATACTTTGACGGATCCACCATACAGCGTAAGAAATGAATTTGAAACCACGTGTTTCATCAAAACGTTTTGCCGCTTTGATCAAACCTAAATTTCCTTCGTTAATAAGGTCGGGTAAACTTAAACCCTGGTTCTGGTATTGTTTCGCAACAGACACCACGAAACGCAGGTTTGCGCGGGTCAGCTTTTCAAGGGCGCGCTGGTCGCCGTCACGGATCTTTTTTGCTAATTGAACTTCTTCTTCTGCAGTAATTAACTCTTCACGTCCAATTTCCTGTAAGTACTTGTCGAGAGATGCGCTCTCGCGATTGGTGATCGATTTGGTTATCTTTAGCTGTCTCATCTATATATAAGGTATAACTATTAAAAGAACGTCTACTGGCGCGCAAAATTATGCCAATATTAAGTCAAAACAAAATAATGTTACAATTGCGTTAAGTACTAATAGACAAAGAGTTAAAAACGACTGACAAACAGCCTTTTATACCCATATTGACGTATCTTAGGGCCTTAGATGAAGGCCTGCAAAATTGGCATTTTAACCGTCTTTTTGACTTCTTTCGTGCTGATTCCCAAATCGGTACAAAAGATAAGCATGGAAGCGCTTCAGAAGCGCTGTATTAAGGATAACGATACCTTATATGTAGTAAACTACTGGGCCACCTGGTGCAAACCCTGCGTAGAGGAAATGCCCTATTTTCTTGCCGCTTCTAAAAATTTTGCAAGCCAGAAAGTAAAGGTTGTTTTTGTAAGTTTGAACTCGCTGAAAGAAACGGAAAAGGTGAACAAATTTGTGGAAAGCCGGAACATCAAAGAAGATGTTTTTTTGCTGAATGCCGGAAACCCGAATGTGTGGATCGATAAGGTGGATCCTTCATGGGGCGGTTCGATACCTGCGACGGTGATGTACCGCAAAAAGGAAAAGGTCTATTTCAGAGAGGGAGAATTCACGCAAACAGAACTCGATTCAATTATAAACTTAAAAATAAAATAATATGAAAAAACTGGTTACAGTACTTGCAGCAGCTTCACTCATCATGATGGGAAGTTTTACCGAAGGCGGATACAAAGTGGGCGACAAAGCCACCGACTTCAAATTAAAGAATACGATCGACAACAAAACGGTTTCGATGGCCAATCAGAAAGACGCGAAAGGCATCATCGTTGTGTTTACCTGCAATCATTGTCCGTTTGCCGTGAAATACGAAAGCCGCATCATTGCGCTCGATAAAAAATACAGGAGCAAAGGTTACCCGGTGATCGCGATCAGTCCGAACGATCCTACAATTGTTCCTGATGATGCTCCGGATAAAATGCAGAAACTGGCTAAGGATAAAGGTTATTCTTTTCCGTACCTGTTTGACGAAACCCAGGAGATCGCTAAAACTTACGGTGCTACCAAAACACCGCATGTTTACTTATTGCAGAAAGAAAAAGGCGAGTACATTGTAAAATACATCGGCGCCATTGATGATAACGCGGATGATGCAAGCGCCGTGAAAGAAAAATACGTAGAGAACGCGGTTGACAACCTGCTTTCCGGCAAACCTGTAACTCCCGAAACAACCAAAGCTATCGGTTGCGGGATCAAATGGAAGAAGGTTTAAGCTAATTCTAAATGACATAAAACGCGATCCCGTTGGGGTCGCGTTTTTATTTTAGTAGGGAGACAGTCCCGCTCAATCTCTTGGGTTCACCCTTAATGTTCTTGAGCTCGATGTTCCAGACGTAAACATCCTCCTGCAGGGTCTGGTCACCTTTCATGCCGTCCCAGCCCTTGTAGATGTCATCTGACTGGAAGAGTTTATTGCCCCAGCGGTCGAAGATAGAAAGTTTGTACTCGGTGATGCCTTCACCTTTGGGCATGAAAATGTCGTTCGTGTTATCTGAGTTCGGAGAGAACGCGTTAGGTACATAGATCAGGAATTCGGGAGAAATGTACAACGCCTGCCAAAAAGTATTCCAGCAGCCATGATCGGAAGTGATGATCAGGTGAGGATAGAACAAACCGGTATCCGAGTAGGTATGCAAAGGGTTTTGTGTTTGTGAAGAATCGCCATCACCAAAATACCAGGTCCAGGTATTGATATTTGCTCCGGTTGAAAGATCGTGGAACTGAATGTTTGGATCGAAGATAGTTGTGGTTTGAGGATTGTAAGAAAATTCGGCCGTAGGAATTGGATAAGCATTTACTACAGCACTTGCTGTATTTGCACAACCGTTGTTGTCGGTAACCAATAAACTGGCTGTATAAGTTCCTGCATTTGCATAGCAGCTTTGAGCCGAAGTTGCGGTAGAACTTGTTCCGTTACCAAAATTCCATAAATATGTATTGTTTGCCGAGCCACCCGTATTTGAGAACGTAACGCAAACAGGCACGCACCCGGAAGAGTTCTGCGGAGTGATGCTTACCACAGGCAAAGCATTTACGGTAACAGTAGCAGTTGTTGTACCCTGGCAGCCATTTATACTCGTTCCTGTAACAGTATAAACCGTAGTAGCTGCCGGACTGGCTGTAGGGCCTGCGATATTAGCATTGCTTAAACCGGTTGATGGATTCCAATTATAAGTATTAGCGCCTGTAGCGGATAATATAAGGTTCTTACCTGCACAAATTAGTCCCGAACTCGCTATTACCGTTGGTAAAGCATTTACTGTAACCGTACTCAAAGCTGTATTGCTGCAGCCATTGGCATCTGTGCCGGTTACCGTGTACTGCGTAGTTGAAACAGGGCTCGCAGTTACACTACTTCCTACAGAACCGCTCAAGTCTGTGGCCGGGCTCCAGGTAAATACAACACTGTTATTGGCAGTTAGAACAGCTGAGTTGCCGCTGCAGATGGCCGTGCTGTTAACCGTAACATTAGGAAGAGGCGAAACAGTAACTGTAGCCGTTGTGAAATTAAAACATCCATTTCCATCCGTGCCGGCTACCGAATAAGTTGTAGTGGAAGAAGGCGAAACCGAAATAGAATTTCCGGTGACCATTGTGCTCCAGGTATACGTGTTTGCGCCATTCGCAGTCAGCGTGGCCGGGTTACCGTTACAAACCAATGTTGAAGTTGCAGTTACAGTTGGCAAAGCATTTACAGCAACCGTAGCCGTAGTGACCGCCGTACAGGTTCCCACAGCGCCTGTGATCGTATACGTTGTAGTTGTTCCGGGAGCGGCAGTAACACTGGTACCCGAGGTAGAACTTAATCCCGTTGCAGGCGACCAGTTATAAGATGTTGCTCCATTCGCAGTCAAAGTAGCCGTTTGTTGTCCCTGGCAGATAGTAGCATTATTCACCGTAATGGCGGGATTGTTCACCACAGTTACTGTTGAAGTTGCAGTATTGGTACAGGTATTCGCGTCGGTTCCCGAGATCGTATAAACTGTTGTAGTGGCAGGATTTGCGGTAGCACTGTTGCCGGTTGTGGCGCTGAGCCCGGTTCCGGGCGACCAATTATAGGTTACTGCACCGTTTGCGGTAAGTGTGGCGTTGTTTCCATTGCAGATCAGCGCGCTGTTCACTGTTACATTTGGCAGCGCGTTCACTGTTACGGTAGATGTAATTGTACTCACACAAGCATTTGCATCCGTTCCCGTAACTGTATAGATCGTAGTGGCTCCCGGCGTTGCATTGACTGAATTTCCTGTAGTTGCGCTTAATCCTGTAGCGGGCAACCAGCTATAAATGTTGGCTCCATTCGCGGTTAATGTCGCGGTTTGTTGCCCGGAACAGATCGAAGCACTGTTTACGTTCAAAACCGGTAATGCGTTGACGGTTACAGTAGATGTAGCGTTTGCTGTGCAAGTTCCCACACCACCTGTTACAGTATAAACTGTTGTTGTTACCGGGTTCGCGGTAACATTGCTGCCTGTTGTTGAGCTCAATCCACCTGCAGGACTCCATGTATAAGAACCTGCTCCAGTCGCTGTAAGAGTTGCTGAGCCTCCGGCGCAGAAAGTCGCACTGTTGACGTTAACAGCCGCAGATGCGTTAACAGTTACTGTGGAAGTAGCGCTACCCGAGCATCCCCCGGTACTTCCGGAGACAGTATACGTGGTAGTTACAGTTGGGTTGGCCGTTACAGTTGCGCCGTTAGTTGAACTCAGTCCTGTAGCCGGACTCCAGGTGTAGGTTGTTCCGCCATTAGCAGTAAGTGTGGTTGATCCTCCACTGCAAATGGTTCCGGAACTAACAGTTACGTTCGGTGAAGCACTCGCTGTAATGCTCGCGGTGGCCGTAGCCTGGCAGCCGTTGTTATCCTGAACGTTCACGGTATAATTGCCTGCGCCGAGATTTGTAAAATTTCCATTGGTTGATAAAGCTCCTCCGTTGATGCCATAATTATAAGTAGGCGTTCCGCCTCCCGAAGCTGCTGCAATACTTCCGTTACTCACTCCGCATGAAGCATTCACCGGCGTGAGTGTTAAGGTAAGCGGACCGGGCTGCGTGATCGATACCGTGGTGGTGGTTTGACAGCCTTTGTTATCCGTAACGGTACAGGTATAATTTCCCTGTGCAAGATTGCTTGCTGTTGCAGTATTCTGCACGGGAGCAGTATTCCACGAATAGGTGAACGGCGAGTTACCTCCGGTGATATTGGCCGTGGCGCTGCCATTTGTTCCTCCGTTACAGCTTACCTGCGTAACAGGTGAAACGGTGTTGGTTTGCGCGTAAGCCAAACCGGATACCGCCATCACATACGCGCCCTGGTTGCCTGAAGTTGTTGTGATGGTTATTGAAGCAAGATTCTTTTGCTGATCTGCGCAGCTCAAAGAAAAATCAAGGGGGTAAAAACGCGGGTCGGTTGGACAACCATCCGCAGTTGAACCTGACGTAACACGCGTACAACGCCCAAAATTTGAATAGACAGCTCCGCCCGCAAAGAACCAATCGGAAATACCGAAGGCGCCGAAATTAGTGGTTGTAGCGTTTGTATAATTGAAAGTAATGTTTACGTTGCTCATGCCTTCGGTAGAAAACACTAAGAGACTAATGAGCGAATACTGCGCTGGGGTTGTGATGTTGATCGTTCTTGTGTTGCCGGTTGCGATGTATACCGCGTTATTCGTATTGAAAGGCTGC
>JANWKZ010000057.1 GCA_025451115.1 Bacteroidia bacterium
AAAGGGCGGCCGACCAGCAAAGGGCCCTTGATGACACCGAAAATAAATCGATATTATTTGCGCGTGGGGGTAATGGTATTATCCGGATCGTTGATAGAGTAAATTTTAGTTCATTCAAGAAAAACCCGAAATGGCTGGTAGGATATAGCGATGTGACCATCCTGCATTCGCATTTGCAAAAGAATTTAGCCTGTGCGAGTCTTCATGCGCACATGCTTAGTGTTTATGGCAAGAGTGCTGAGGCAACAGATAGTATCAGGAAATGCCTTTTCGGAGAGAAGGTAAAATACAATTTTGATCCACAGAAACTAAACCGCTCGGGTAACGCGAAAGGGCTTTTGGTTGGAGGAAATATTTCCCTCTTGCATACTTTGACGGGTACTCCCGAAGATTTTGATACAACAGGAAAGATCCTTTTTATTGAGGACCTGGATGAGAACCTGCATCATCTCGACAGGATGATGATCCATTTCAGGCGGACGGGCAAGCTGGCAAAACTGGCCGGTCTGGTTGTTGGCGGATTGAATGACATGAAGGATGATCCGGTTCCTTTTGGTATGTCGCCGGAAGAAATTGTTTGGGATGCGGTGAAAGAATACAAATATCCTGTGGCCTTTGGCTTTCCGGCGGGGCATATTGACCGGAACCTGGCCTTGTATCTTGGAAAGGAAGCAAAATTGGAAATAACTGTTACCGAAAGTACAATGACCTATTAATGTTAACCGAATTTCAGAAATATATTGCTAAAGAAAAGCTCTTCACGCAAAAGCATAAATTGCTTGTGGCGGTGAGTGGAGGAAATGATTCTATGGCCTTGTGCGAGTTGCTGAAGGAGGGAGGGTTCAATTTTTCAGTGGCGCATTGCAATTTTACTTTGCGCGGAGCAGAGTCGGATGCGGACGCTTCTTTTGTGGAAGGATATTGCCTGCGCAATAAGATCAAATACTTTTACAATTCCTTCGATACGGCTGCCTGGGCAAAAAAGAACAAGGTCTCAACCCAAATGGCAGCCCGCGAATTACGTTACGAGTGGTTCGAACAGCTGATAAAAAAAAATAAATTCGATCATTTACTCACCGCGCATCACCTGAACGACAATATCGAGACATTTTTCATCAATCTTCTCCGCGGGAGTGGCATCAATGGCTTAAAAGGCATAGAGCCAAAGAATGGCAAGAAGGTTCGCCCCCTGTTATTCGCTACCCGCGAACAGATCGAAAAATACATTCGCGCTAAGGGGATCATTTATCGTGAGGATAGCAGCAATAAAGAAGATAAATACCTGCGGAATAAACTAAGACACTACCTGGTTCCGGAGCTGAAAACAATGAATCCATCCATTGAACAAACTATGGCTTCTGAATTGGAGATCCTGAGGCAGGTCAATAACATTGTCCGGTCCGAGATCGAGAAAAAGAAAAAAGCTATCGCTATTGTAAAAAAAGACCTCTGCAAAATTGATATCGAAAAATTAAAGAAGTCCGGCGCTCCTGAACTGTTTCTTTATGAGATCGTAAAGGACTATGGTTTCAATTCCATGCAGACGGCGAGCATTTGCGAGGCTATGGATGGTTTAACCGGCAAAATGTTCTTTAGCGAGACGCACCAATTAGTGAAGGATCGTAAGCATCTTCTTATTCGTGATAAGTCGGAAGTAGAAGAGGAGGAGGTTGGTATTTTCAAAAAAACCGATAAGATCAAAGATCCCTTGAAGCTCGATATCTCTTATTATAAGATAAAAAAAGGTGAACCCGTTCGTGTCCCTTCTTTAAAGAACGTGGCTTATCTGGATGCGGATAAACTGAAATTCCCGATGAAAGTAACGCGTTGGCAGAACGGCGATCGTTTTGTTCCGCTGGGCGTATGGCATTCCAAAAAGTTGAGTGATTTTTTCGTAAGCGAAAAAATGAGCCTTTTCGATAAGGATAATCAGTGGATACTACGCAATAAGGAAGCGATCGTTTGGGTGATCGGTCGGCGTATAGATGATCGGTTCAAGATCACCAAGGACACCAAAAATGTTTGTATAATTGAATTGAAGGACGAAGCTTAGTTCTTTTCCGTTGCACCTTTTAGCTGAAGGAACATTTCGTTGAAACGCGCCCGTACTGTCTCAATGAACTCCGCATTTATGATCTGTTTCAGGTGGTCCACTCCTTTTACTTCGGTGGCAGAGAATTTAAAAGCCTGTTCCATAGGGCCCGCCTCGAATTTTACGATAAACTTATCATTCATCTGGAAAATGCTGATGGTAATGGAAGGATGGGGTATGGAATCAATGATACGCACTAGCCGAAATATTCTACGTAGTTATTCTCCGTCTCGTATAATTTAATGCAGTGGAGCTCTCCGCCCATAGGTTTTATCCGCGGTTTCAGAATGTCAAAAATGGCCACGGCCACATTTTCGGTGCTGGGCATGATACCTTTCATGAAATCCACATCAAGGTTCATGTTCTTATGATCAAGCTTATCGCAAATTTCGGTGCGAATGAGTGTGCTGAGCTCTTTCAGGTTCACTAAAAAGCCGGTTTCGGGGTTTACGGTTCCTTTAACAGTTACGTAAAGCGTATAATTATGGCCATGCCAGTTGGGATTGGCGCATTTGCCGAATACTTCCGCGTTCTTCGCCTCGTTCCAGTCGTTGCGGTGCAATTTATGGGCGGCGTTAAAATGTTCTTTGCGTGTAATGAAAACCATAGTATATTTATTGCTGCAAATATAGCCAATAATGAACATTCTGCTGGTATCGGCCACAAAACAGGAAATAGAGCCTTTTCTCTCTAAGATAGGGCCTGCGGTCGGCAATAGTGTGTTCAGTCCACATGTTTACAAAAATCACAACCTTTATGTATTGATAACGGGTGTAGGGATCTCGCAAACTTCGTTCTACCTGGGAAAATACCTGAGCTCTAAATTCGACCTGGCCATCAATGCCGGCATTTGTGGTAGTTTTAATACGCATTTGCGCTTGGGTGAGGTTGTTGCCGTTACCGAGGATTATTTTGCTGACCTGGGGGCCGAAGATGATGATAAGTTCATTTCTGTGAGCGAACTTGGACTTCCGGCTTCTTATTACGTTAAGAATGAAAATCCGTATTTACCCGAAAACCTGAAACAGGTGAGAGGCGTAACAGTGAATACCACGCATGGTAATGAGGATAGCATTAGAAAGTTCTCTTCACGCATCAAAGCGGATGTAGAGAGTATGGAAGGCGCTGCTTTTCTGTGGGCCTGCAACCAGGAACGAGTGAAATGTCTGCAAGTAAGGGCAATTTCCAATTACGTAGAGAAACGGGATCGTTCTAAATGGCAAATTGGAGCCGCGGTAAAGAATCTGAACGAGGTTCTGGAAACGATCATTCCCTGATCACCACCATCTTTTTCTTTTGAAGTAAACTCCCATGCCTATCATAATGGTGAGCATGATACCCCAAAGTATCCAGTAAGCATAGGGCGATTGCAGTTCGGGCATATATTTGAAGTTCATTCCATAAACACCTACAATGAAAGTTACGGGAATGAAGATCGAAGAGATCACTGTTAAAGCTTTCATGGCCTCGTTCATCTTAAACGAGTTATTACTCAGGTAAACATCCATAATGCCCGCCAAAGTTTCCCGGAAACTCTCGATACTATCCAAAGCCCTGATGATGTGATCCTGTAAGTCGCGCAAGTAAGCGTCGTTGCTCTCTTTGATAAGGTCGGTTTCGTTACGTACTATATTGTTCACCATCTCACGGGCCGGGCCTAACTGTTTTCTCAGAAATACTACCTCACGCTTCAGATCGTGTATCTTTAAATTGGCCAAACGGTGTTTGTCGTAAATGATCTCTTCGTCCAACTGCTCTACCTTTTCACTTACTTTTTCTATAACACTGAAATAACAGTCTACCACAGCGTCGATCAAAGCATAGAACAGGTAATCCGCATGCATTTTCCGGATACGTCCTTTAGCCTGGCGTAATCGGTTGCGTATGATATCAAAAGCATCGCCCCCATGGGGCTCCTGGAAAGAGATCACCGTATCTTCAAAAAGCACAATGCTCAAATGCTCGCTGTGCACATGGTTCTCGTAATACAACATTTTCATGATCGCTACTACGTAATGACCATAGTCCTCGAACTTGGGCCTCGACTCCACATGCACAATATCCTCCAGTGTAAGCGGGTGAATGTTGTATTGCTTGCCCAGGTGCTCTATCAGTTCCAGCTTATGGATCCCGTCAATATTGATCCATTTAAGCAGGCCTTCCTTTTTGGCTTTTACCAGTTCAGAAAGGTCGTAGAAATCCTGTTCCAGGAATTCATTCTCGCTGTACTGGATGAGCGTGAGTTTCACGCGTCCTTCCTGTACCTTACCGCTGTAGTAAAGTTCGCCGGGTGGAGCCCCTACGTTATGCTTCTTTTTCTTCCCCATGTTTGGGCTTTTTCGATAAACCTTCTACAATAATAACAATTTCTCCCTTCACGGTCTTCTCCGAGAAGTATTTTGCCAGTTCGGCCAATGTTCCTCTTTTGTTCTCTTCGTATAGTTTGGTGAGCTCACGGGAAACGGATGCTTTTCTTTCTTCCCCAAGGTACGTTTTAAGTTCTTCAAGCGTCTTCACAAGCCGGAAGGGTGATTCGTATAGAACCATTGTGTGCTTTTCCTCAGCCAGCGACTTCAATTTGGTTTGTCTTCCCTTTTTCTGGGGCAGGAAGCCGATGAAGATAAAACTATCGCAGGGGATCCCGCTATTTACCAGGGCCGGCACAAAAGCGGTAGCTCCGGGCAGGGTCTCTATTTCGAGACCGGCCTGTATGGCTTCCCTCACGAGTAGAAAACCGGGATCGCTGATGCCGGGAGTTCCGGCGTCGCTCACAAGTGCCACTGTCTTTCCTTCATCAATGAGTACAACGATCTCGCTTACGATCTTGTGTTCATTATGCATGTGGTAGGATCGCAAAGGTTTTTCAATAGAGAAGTGTTTTAACAGATGAACCGTGTTCCGCGTATCTTCCGCAAAGATCACGTCGCATTCCTTCAAAACCCGAATGGCCCGCAGGGTCATATCCTCGAGATTTCCAATGGGCGTTGGGACTACGAAAAGCTTAGCCATTTTTCTTTACTTTCTGCCAAAAATTTTTGTCGTTCACAAAGTTATAAATAAGTCGCGCGTTTGTTGCGGGGTCGTCGGTCTGTGTTTCCACAACAAATACATTTTCAAACTTTCTTTTCTCGTGGTTATGCTCATAGGCCTTGTCGTAATAGCGAAGCGTGATCTCGGCCACCTTGTCCATTTCGCCTTTTTCCAGGTGCTCAAGGGCTGTTTTGTGGTGCTGGGGGCCCAAGCGGGTCTTTATCGCCAGCAGCGGACGGCGCAGGGTTTCGATGGAGGTTTGGCCGTATTCGGCAACCAGTCGTTTTACCCTTAGATCGAAGGGAACCTTGAGGTTGATGATAGGTGCGGTTTTCATTTGGGTCCACAGATCGTAAGGAAGTTGTACGGTGCCTATGCTGTATGATTCATCTTCCAGCCAGGTTATTTTTTTAGGATCGGTCTTTTCGAGTTCCGCCGAAAGTTCGTTCTCGAATTGTTGCTGGGAGGGTTGTTTTTCCTGTCCTATGAAGCCGAAGGCAGATCCTTTGTGATGGGCAATTCCCTCGAGGTCTACTGCCTGTTCATTCAGTTTTGTTATTTCCTTCAGAACATCGGTCTTCCCGCTACCCGTAGAGCCGCCGAGCAGTACCAGGGTTCGTTTTTCCTTAAAAAGGTTCAGGGCTCTGTTTCGGTAGCTTTTGTAGCCTCCGTCCAGCTTGAAGGCCTGTAGCCCGGCTGTTTCCATGAGCCAGCAAAAGCTGCCGCTGCGCATTCCGCCTCTAAAACAATAGACATGAACTTTACCCGAATCGCCGCTTTTTTCCTTCACAGACCGAATGAAATCGGCCAGTTTAGGTGATACGATCTCGATACCTCTTACTACCGCTTCTTCTTTGCCTTTGATCTTGTAGAGCGTACCTATCTCCGCCCGCTCATGATCATCAAAAAGTGGTATGTTTATTGCACCCAGAATGTGGCCGTTAGCGAATTCTCCTGGTGAGCGTACGTCTACCATTGTACCCGAAACGCCCTCCCGAAGGAAATTTTCTATCGACAAAACTTGAGATGTTATAGCTGTAGGATTTTGCACGATTAATTGTTTAAAATTAAAGATATTTTCGTAACTTACCCTTTGAAAATCAGCAGAATTATTGATATTATTGTGGAATAACATGGGAAGGATCGCAGGTATATGGTTGTTGTTGGGGTTCTTATTCCTTCTCCCTGAATATTCTTCTGCCCAGAAAGCAAACAAGGAAAAAAGCTTCAAAGAGAATCATACCCCCTTCGGAAAACGCCGCAAAGAAAGAAAGAACCAGAAAGGTACTGCCGGCAAGATCTCGCGTGGTGGCGGCATGTCAATATTTAAAAAACGTCAGAAAAGTGCGGGTAACGCCGATGCTTTTGCCAGCAACAGCGCGCGTGGCGGACGTGGTTTTATGTACCGCATTTTCCATCCCAACAGCGGATCTCCCAAGAACGCGTCTTTGAGAAAGACCAAGCCGGGTAAGGTTCAGAACCGTGAGCAGCATAAGTTGTTCCATCGTTTATCTACCAAGAGTAAAATGAACCACGAACGCATCCAAAAGACCAACCGCAAGGAAAGATCGCGCAGAAGAAAGCGCGGTAACGACGTTTTTCCTGATAAAAAGCGTTAATTCACCAATTATTTTGTTTTATTGTATTTGTATCAAATGTTAAATTGATACTTTTGCGCATATTTATTATTATGAAAAAGATCTTCTTTGTTGCTCCACTTGCCGCCCTGCTTTTTGCGTGTGGCGGAAACGATACAGCTAAAAATACCGGTTTTGAACTGAAAGGCACGCTAACCAACGCGGCCGGCGGAGAGACCATTTACCTGGAAGAACTTTCTCCTATCGGAAAAGTACTCCTCGATTCAACGAAGCTGGATGAGAAAGGAAATTTTGCCTTTACGCATGCAGCGCCCACTGCAGGTTTTTATCGCGTGATGATCACCGAAGCCAATTTCGCGATGCTGGTGCTCGATTCTACCCAAAAAATAGAACTGAAAGCCGATTTTAAAGACCTTGGAAATACCTACTCTGTAGAAGGCTCACCGGATACTAAGGTTTTCCTTGAACTGAACGATCTAAGTAAGGATGTCCAGGTAAGTTCCGACTCCCTGCAGCGCGCCTTCCAGGCCGCTATGGGCGTTATTAAAATGGATTCTATGAAGGTAGACTCGTTGAACAAAGTATTTGAGCCGGTGTATATGGGCATGATCGAAGCACATCAAAAAAATGTGTCTGACCTGGTTGGAAAGAATAGTTCCTCTCTCTCTGCGCTCGCCGGAATTCAGCAATTGGATCCCGACAAATATCTCGACCTGTACAAACGTGTTTATGCTGATCTTTCGGCGAAATTTCCCAACAACAAATACCTGGGCAAACTGCAAAAGGACATCGATGCTTTCTCGAAACTGGCCGGCGGCAGCGAAGCTCCTGATTTCACTTTTAACACACCCGAAGGAAAGCCTTTAGCGCTTTCTTCTCTAAAAGGAAAGATCGTATTGGTTGATTTCTGGGCCAGTTGGTGCGGGCCTTGCCGCAAGGAGAATCCCAACGTGGTACGTATGTACAAAAAGTACCACGGCAAAGGTTTCGAAATTTTGGGTGTATCGCTCGATGAAGACAAGGACAAATGGTTATCTGCTATTAAGAAAGATGGCCTTGTTTGGAATCACGTGAGCGATCTCAAGGGTTGGCAGAGTTCAGTTTGTCCGCTTTATGGCATTGAGGCCATTCCTTTTGCTATCCTGCTGGATAAGGATGGTAAGATCATTGCCAAGAATCTTAGAGGCGCGGCACTTGAGCAAAAGCTCGAAGAGCTTTTCTAGTAATTAAGAATAGGCGACAGCCACCTTTCAGCTTCTTCAACAGAAAGTTTTTTGCGTCGGGCATAATCCTCCACTTGCTCTTTGGTGATCTTTCCAACCCCAAAATAATGTGATTCGGGGTGTGAGAAATACAATCCACTCACGGCTGCTGTTGGATACATGGCCATGCTCTCGGTGAGCTTGATGCCGGTGTTCTTTTCCACATCAAGTAATTTCCAAATGAGAGGTTTTTCTGTATGGTCAGGCTGGGCAGGATAACCCGGTGCCGGGCGAATGCCTGCATACTCTTCCTTGATCAATTGCTCATTGCTCAGGTTCTCACTTTTTGCGTAGCCCCAGATCTCGGTACGGACTTTTTTGTGCATGAGCTCCGCGAAGGCCTCAGCCAAACGGTCGGCCAGCGCTTTCAGCATGATGGAACTATAATCATCATGGTCCTTTTCAAAACGCCTGATATGTTCTTCAATTCCTGCCCCGGTAGTTAAGGCAAAAGCTCCGATGAAGTCGCTTGAGCTCAAAGAAAGTGATCCGTTCTTCGGTTTTACGAAATCAGAAAGCGCTACATTGTATTGTCCGGCCGGTTTTTTGGTCTGCTGGCGAATTGAATGGAACTTTCCAAGAACGTTCTTTACTTCTTTGTCGTAAACCTCAATATCATCTTCAGTTGCCAAAGCCGGGTAAATACCA
This sequence comes from Bacteroidia bacterium, assembly GCA_025451115.1. GTDB lineage: Bacteria > Bacteroidota > Bacteroidia > B-17B0 > Aurantibacillaceae > PALSA-968. The sequence goes on from JANWKZ010000057.1 coordinate 8,631, forward strand.
ATTACAGCACGCGCCGTAAGCCATTTTTCAGCTATGACCTGCTCCAGCATCTTTTGCGCGTCGGCAAAAAGCTTTTTTGCCTCCGTGCCACGCTCTTTGTCCTCCAGTATTTTTGGGTAGGAACCCTTCATCTCCCACGAGTGGAAGAAAGGTGTCCAGTCAATGAATTCAGCGATCTCCGCTATAGAATAATTGTCAAATACCTTATTTCCGATGAACGCGGGTTTCGTTATTTGGGTTTTATTCCAATCAACAGGAAATTTATTTCCGCGCGCTTCCTGCAGGCTGATGAATTTATTCTGGCCCTGCGCATTCTTGTTCTGTTCGCGCACGCGTTCGTAATCTTTGTTCACTTCGGTCATAAACGCTCCGCGCAGCTCATTTGAGATAAGACTGCTTGCAACAGGCACAGATTTACTTGCGTCATTCACGTGCACAACGGCATGCGAATAGTGCGGCGCCACTTTAACGGCAGTATGCACTTTCGAGGTTGTAGCACCGCCAATAAGCAGTGGGATCTTGAACCCCTGGCGCTCCATTTCCTTGGCCACATGCACCATTTCATCCAGAGATGGAGTGATGAGTCCGCTTAGGCCGATCACATCTACGTTATGGTGACGCGCCTGCTCCAGGATCTTATCGCAGGAAACCATCACGCCCAGGTCGATGATCTCATAATTGTTACAAGCCAATACAACGCCCACGATGTTTTTACCAATATCGTGTACGTCGCCCTTTACGGTAGCCATTAATATTTTGCCGGCATTTCTTTGTACGCTGCCGCTTTTCTTTTTTTCTTCTTCCATGAAGGGCAGGAGGTAGGCCACCGCTTTTTTCATTACGCGGGCACTTTTTACTACCTGGGGCAGGAACATTTTTCCGGCACCAAAAAGATCTCCCACTATGTTCATTCCATCCATGAGTGGTCCTTCAATGATGTCCAGTGTTTTCGGATATTTTTGGCGACATTCCTCAACGTCGGCATCAATATGTTCTACGATCCCTTTTACTAATGCGTGGGCCAGTCGTTTTTCAACGGGTTCTTTCCTCCAGGCTTCATCTTTCTCGGTTTTTTCGGAGCTTATGCCTTTGAGTTTTTCAGCATGCGTGATCAGGCGCTCGGTAGCGTCATCGCGACGATCCAACAGAACGTCTTCTACTCTTTCAAGCAGTTCTTTTTCTATTTGATCGTACACCACCAATTGAGATGGATTCACAATGCCCATGTCCATTCCATTCTTAATGGCGTGGAATAAAAAGGCCGAGTGAATAGCTTCACGTACGTGGTCATTTCCTCTGAAAGAGAAAGAAACGTTACTTACGCCACCGCTTACTTTGGCGTATGGAAGATTTTCTTTTATCCATTTGGTAGCATTGAAGAAATCCAAAGCGTTCAGGCGATGTTCTTCCATGCCGGTAGCAACCGGGAAGATGTTAGGGTCGAAAATAATATCCTGCGGAGGAAAACCCACTTTGTTTACCAAAACATCATAAGCTCTTTTACAGATATCGATTCGGCGTTGTAGTGTATCCGCCTGGCCTGTTTCGTCAAAAGCCATTACGATCACCGCAGCGCCGTATTGTTTTACTTTGTTGGCCTGTTCAATGAATTTTTCTTCTCCTTCTTTCAAAGAAATGGAGTTCACGATAGCCTTACCCTGCACGCATTTCAATCCCGCTTCAATGATCGGCCATTTGGAAGAATCGATCATGATCGGAACACGCGAAATATCAGGCTCCGAAGCGATCAGGTTCAGGAATTTGGTCATGGCGGCCTCGCCATCCAGCATTCCTTCGTCCATATTCACGTCGATCACCTGTGCGCCTCCTTCCACCTGCTCACGGGCTATCGAAAGGGCTTCATCGTAATTGTTTTCTTTGATCAAGCGTAAGAATTTCTTGGATCCGGTAACATTTGTACGCTCACCCACGTTCATGAAATTACTTTCCGGACGCAGGGTTACGGGTTCTAATCCGCTTAAGTGCATCAAAGTATCCGGTTCCGGTTTTTTACGCGGCGCTGCGGTTTTGGCCAGCTCCGCAATACGCTTGATGTGCGAAGGTGTGGTTCCGCAACAACCTCCCACAATATTCAGGAAACCTGCTTTTAAAAAATCTTCTATCTGGTGGCCCATGGTATGGGCATCCTCATCATATTCTCCAAACTGGTTTGGCAGACCGGCGTTTGGATAGGCACTTACGTAAAAGGGCGCTTTTGTAGACAGCTCCTCAAGGTACGGACGCATATCTTTTGCTCCAAGGGCGCAGTTCAGTCCAACACTTAATAGGTTAACGTGAGAAACAGATTTCAAAAATGCTTCGGTAGTTTGCCCCGATAAAGTCCTTCCGCTTGCATCAGTAATAGTTCCTGATACCATCACCGGCATTTTCTTATTGATCTTTTCGCAATGGTTCTGGATGGCGAAAAGCGCTGCCTTCGCATTCAGTGTATCGAAAATAGTTTCTATCAATAAAAGATCAGCCCCACCATCGATCAGTCCCCGTACTTGTTCTTCGTAAGCGGTAACCATCTCATCAAAGGTCACAGCACGGAAGCCGGGATCATTTACGTTCGGAGATAAAGAGAGAGTTCTGTTGGTTGGACCAATAGCTCCGGCCACATATTTGGGCACAGTGTTACCTGTTTCCTTATTGAATTCAACGATAGCTTCCTTGGCAACCTTTGCCGATTCAACATTCAGTTCATAAGCCAGTTCCTGCATGTCATAATCGGCCATGGCAATGGTGGTGGCGCTGAAGGTATTGGTTTCGATGATATCGGCACCTGCTTTCAGATATTCTTTGTGAATGGCTTTGATGACATCCGGACGGGTAATAGACAGCAGGTCGTTGTTGCCCTTCACATCCTTGTGCCAGTCGGCAAAGCGTTTCCCGCGGTAATCCTTTTCCTCCAGCTTGTATTGCTGGATCATGGTGCCCATCGCGCCATCGATCACCAGTACTCTTTTCTCTAATTCTTTTTCGATCGTGCTCATAAACTAATTCAGTATTCCGTAATAGATTTTGGTATCATAATCCAGCCGAACTCTTCCGTTCTCCTGGTAACGCATGAAGATCTTCTTCAGCGTGTAGATCATAAATTCGTAATCTGCGTGTCCCTCACCGGGCATGTAGGAAGAAGAAAGTACCCTGCCTTTCAATCCTGCAAAATCCACGTCCTGGTAATTGTAGAAACTTTTTTCGTGGAATTCTCCGCCAAAGAACGGGGCAAATACACTTTTATCCTGCACGTTCTTATGATTCACAACCTTGTAATCGGTGCCAAACATCTGCAGGAAATCCTCATACACTTTTAGGAAATCGGTGGTATCGGTGCGACGGTCGTTCCACATCAGAACCACATTCCCGTTTGTTTTTAGTATGCGTTTGAATTCTTTTTTACTTTTCTCTTTGTCGAACCAATGAAAAGCCTGTCCGGCTAAAACCAGGTCGACCGAATGGTTCGATAACTCCGTATGCTCCGCGATGCCTTCAATGCTTTTGAAATTCTGATAAGCTTCAAGAAATTTCTCAGCGGCTTCCCGCATTTCCCGGTTTGGTTCAATGCCTTTTACTTCATAGCCACGTTTCAGTAAAGGTTCTGCCGAAATTCCGGTCCCCGAGCCAATATCCGTGATTACAGCTCCTTTTGCGATCAAACCTTCGGTTTCCAGAAAGTCGAACACCTCCGCAGGGTAATGCGGACGGTACTTCACGTAGTTTTCTACTCGGTCGGAGAATCTATGTAGCGTGTCCTTGCTCACTGTTCTATGTTTTGTCACACTGAGCGTAGTCGAAGTGCTTGTACAAACTACCAGGGTAGTACACGTGTCTCGACTTCGCTCGACATGACGGCGATTGTCATAAAATAAAAAATCCCTTCAAGCTTTAGCCGGAAGAGATCAGGTGTTTTTGCATCTATATCATCCGACTTATCTTGTCCGCTTTAACGGAACGAATTCCCACCTTCTTATAAAAGTTAGAAGTTATAAGTTAAAAATTATAAGGCTGTTACCTTCTGACTTTTGACTTGCGACTTTTGACTTCTACCAGGGTTGGTAAGGCTTCATTGGGCGTATCCCTCGGCCTTTCTTGATAAGTAGCTTGAAAGAACTGACGTAAAATTACGAATTATTGGTCAATCTGCAAAATGAGGTTTTCTTACCCCGAATGGACATTTAGACCAAGTATAAGGAGTAAGTATAAGTAAGGGCGCATCAAGGCCACCTCTCCTTACTCCTTATACTGTCTCCTTATACCGGCTGTTTAGGAACGGGTGAACTCAAAGGTTCGATAAACCTCCCATTTCCCGGGCGTGTGTTTCAGTAGCTGGAAATCGTGGGCGATGAAGGAACCCTGGTATTTTTGGGTCTTAAAATGTTCCCAGGCTTGACGGAATTTGGGTTTTGAGAGGTCGCGAAAAGCGATGGTGGCATGGGGGTGGAAACCGCGCATGTTCTCCGCTTCGTTAAAAAGATGGAGATTTTGTTTTACATGTTGCACGAGTTCTTTTTGTAAACGATCAAGCGTTTCATTTTTAACTACATCTACATACACAACTCTTGGTTCAAAACAGTTGAAGTCTTTTAGCTCAACACGTATCTCTTCCGGAAATTTAAAGTCAGCCAGTGTTTTTATTAAAATCTCTTCTTTAGAATCTTTCCATTCAAAAGGCATGTGTAAGGTAATATGAGCGGGCGAGCGGAGTGCAGCCTTGCTTTCGAAATGTTCCCTTACATATTCTTTTAACGCCATCACCTGGTTCTGGTAAGGCTCGGGTAATACGATGGCCAAAAAAAATTTGCTTACGCTCATGCAGGGTTAAAGATAATTGCGTAACTTTAAATAAAAAATAAAATCTATGTTATCGAAAAAAGTAACCGAGGCACTTAACAAGCAAATTGAACTGGAAGCAGCCTCTTCCCAATATTATTTAGCCATGGCCTCCTGGGCCGAAACACAAGGTTTAAAAGGCGTATCTGCTTTTCTTTATAAGCATGCCGACGAAGAGCGTATGCACATGCTCAAGCTCATCAGGTTTGTGAACGAGCGCGGAGCGCACGGATTGGTTCCGGCCCTTAAACAGCCCCCTGCGAACTTTAAATCGGTATCTAAAATATTTGACGAAGTGCTGCACCACGAAGTAAAAGTGACCGAAGAGATCAACAAACTGGTTGATATTACACTGAAAGAAAAGGACTATACCACGCATAATTTCCTGCAGTGGTACGTTAGCGAACAAATAGAAGAAGAGGCTTTGGCGCGTGAGTTGGTTGACAAACTGAAAATGGTTGGCGACGACAAAGGCGGACTTTATTTCTTCGACCGCGACCTGCAAGGTATTGCCGGCGCAGCGGGTGGGGGAAAGGCTGAAGCTTAAAAATCCCCGTCGTCTTCGTCTTCCGGCTTTTTCTTATCGTCTTTCTTGGGCTGATTGAAGTCTATTTTGAATTTCTGATCTGACTTTTTATCGTCATTCTTCTTGTTGAGGGTGCTGTCTTTTTTGAACCAACCGAACTCGTCGTTTAAGATCTTCTTAAGGTTTGTTTTTTCTTCCTTGATATCTTCCCTGATCTTTTGTTTCATGGCCTTGCGGTCGTAGCTTATGATGGGTTTATCCAGTGTGCCGGTCATTTTTAAGAACACGCAGCGTTTGTTATCCGGGTCGTTCTCGCTTTCCATGAGTTCTTCGTCCAGCTGTTTGTTCTTGCCCGGCCTTTTGGCCAGCCAATCGCTCAGGCGCAGTTTTACGTGGTAATCGATGGCGTAATCAAAAGTTTGCCAACCTGATATTTCGAGGTCGAGAGCCGAATTTTTAACTGATGTTTTTGAGATATATACCTTCTCGTCTTCTATTTCCACATGTGTTTGCAGGGTAGAGAACTTCACGTGTTTTAATTCTTTCAGGTCGACATACTCGGCAAGCACTTCCAGGATCTTGTAGTCTACGAGCTCTCCATTGTTTATGGTGAGATCTGTGCTGGCCTTGATGCTTTTTAGGTCGCAATTAAGGTTATTGTCCCAACTGGCGCTAAAGTCAACCTGTGTAGTAGCTTTGCCGTTCAGGTTCTGCGCTTCGATGGCACTTTGACCAAAATTATTTAGCTGGGTAAACATCTGGCGCATGTTCACATCTACAAGATTCGTGCTTCCTTTAATGTCGAGGCGGTCACTTTTGCTTACATCGGCCACGCCGGTTAAAGTAATGTCTCCGTTAAAGGCTTCGAAGGAAAGGTTCTTGGTCATCAGTTTTTGGTTGCGTATCTCCAAAGAACCCTGCAGGTCTTTTGCCTTGAACGTGCGGAATACCACATCTTTCACATCGAGTTTTAAACTGGCCGTGATATTGTCCTGCAGGTTGAAAGCGTTCTCTCCTTTGGCAACGGGCTCTTTGGTTTTAGAACCGGCGGGCTCAGGTAAAACAAAATCGTCTACATCAATGAATGGCGACTTCACATCGAGATCGACCACAAGTGGCTGATCGGGTTTCAAAATGTAGTTCAAAAAATTAGTGGCTTTCCCGCTCACTTCTAAAGATGATTTTCCATGGATCACAACCAGGTTCTTTGTTTCCAGGTTTTCGTTCTCTACAATTACCTGTCCGCCGGGAACCTGCAAGGTGTGTTCGTTCTTAAAGACCAGCTCCACTTCTTTCAGATCGATCTTTCCTTTCATAGAGCTCGTACCAATTTGTTTTGCACGCGCGTCGTTCAAATTAATATTTCCTTCAACGTTGAAATCAACCAATCCCTTGGCCGACTTCAAAGTGTCTAAAGGAACGAGTGCGAAGAAATCAGTAAGATTATAGTTTCCTTGAGCATTGAACTTGAGATAGGGACTAGCAAAATTGCTCAGCGTAAACTCACCCGCTACAAAGTTCAGCCCCTGGTGCGCTTTAATGTCTTTCAGTTCCAGTTTTTCGGGACTGAATTTTTCCTTTACAAACGTTCCTGTAAAACTAACATCGGTCAACGTAGTCTTGGTGGGGACATACGTCAGGGCAGCTTTTGTAGTCCCGAATTTGGAATTTATATCGAGTGAATTGTAGTCGCCGAGGTTTCCTTTTAAGCTCAGGTCGCTGTAGAAAATGCCTTCGCTTTCGTAATCCTTTATTTTATCGTGTTGCTCTTCGGGTAACCAGGATAAGATCGACTGGATATCGATGTTCTTTCCTTTGAAATTGATCTCGGCCGGGGTTTCGGTTTCCTTAGTGCTCACCCAGCCATCGGCGGTAAAGAATAATTTGTTGAGCCCGATCTCCGCCCGTGTGATCGTGTAGGTAATGTCCTTTACCTGTGCGGCAATTTCAGCAACCAGTTTTTTATTCTTGATAAGAGTGCGCTTATTTGTCTTGATGTATTGCAGAAAGCCATCGGCTTGTACTTCCAGCAAATATTCTTTGTCTGTAAAATTCCCGGAGAAGGTCACTTCCTTAAAGGTCCCGGCAGTTTTGATCTTGCTCTGGCTGTTCTTGTAGGAAAGGTTGAAATCATCAAAATGAACGCGGCTCAGTTTGAACGAGGTGCTCTTTTCGTTCTTTGCCAGGCTGTCGGTGGTCTCTTCCCAGATATCGTAATTGTTAAAGCCGTTCTTATCGGTCTGTAAACTGATCCTGGATTCACGCACCTCTATCTCCTGGATCTCGTATTTTTTGTTCCAGAGGTCCCTGGCGTTAAAAAGGAGGTAAATAGACCGGGCATGGAGCAGGGTGTCGTTCTTTTGCTCCTCCAGGGCACCCATAACCGTAACGTCTTTGAACACCAAACCGGCCTTAGGGAAGGTGCTGATAATGGTGAGGTCGATGTTTTCGGGGTCAATATATACCTTCGCCTTGAGGTGGGTATTGATCTCGGTAATTATGGCGTTCTTTATTTCTTTTTCATAGACGAATACAAGAATGATGGGGATGAGCACTAAAAGAAGGGCTACCCCTAGTATCCAGAAAAGGGCTTTTAAAAGCCTTCTGAGCCACGATTTTCGGGGTTTTTGGGGTATTTCGGCGGGTATCTGCCCTTGGGGGTCCATTAGCTGTAAAATTCGGCTTTAAAGCCCTATAAATACCTAGTAACGTGGGTATTTAGCTAACAGTATGATTTTAATATTTTTTAGTTTTTTTTTGGTCAAGTTGTAAAAACCCATAATTTTGCCCCCAAATTAAAAACTAAAAACAACCATGAAAAAAGTTCTATCATTTATCGCTGTAGCTACTTTAGTAGTTGCTTGCGGTCCTAGCAAAGCTGAGTTAGAGAAAAAAGCTAAAGATGCTGCTGATTCTGCACGCGCTGCTTTTGTTGCTGATTCAACCATGCAGGCTGCAAAACAAGATTCTATCAACAACGCTGCAAAAGCTGCTGAAGAAGCTGCTGCTGTACGTGCGAAAGTTGTTGCTGATTCTTTGCACCAGGATTCTATCACAAGGAAACTGATCAAAGTAAAAAAGTAATCTAACGATCTTTTATAAAAGAGCCTCTCCCAACCGGAGGGGCTTTTTTATTGCTTTTACCACTTTCCGCCCGGTTTCCGCCACTTACCAAATTTTCGACTTTGAGGGGCATTTTTCCGTAAATTGGCTGTGTGAAAAAGCCACTTTTTTACATTCTTTTCAGCCTGACCTTTACGGCCTCTTTCGCGCAGCCAAATATGCAGCGCGACAGCAGTTTTTTAGTGAACATAGCCGGTACCCAACTCAAATTCCCATGGGCCGGAGGCTTCAATTTCACCAATTGGGGAATGATGGACCTGGACTTTGATGGCTTTAAGGACCTGGTTGTATACGATAAATCGGGAGGTAAGATCCGCACTTTTATTAATGATAAACAAGCCGGACAGGCATCCTTTACCCATAACCCGTATTACCAGGCTAACTGGCCGGTTTTGAACAACTGGATGGCTCTCCACGATTATAATTGTGATGGCAAGGAAGATATTTTTACCTATTCGAGCGGAACAGGGGGGATCTTGGTATATCGGAATATTTCAACACCCGGTAATTTTCAGTTTGCTGTCATTGGTCATTATGATACTTCTTTGGGCTTGTATTACCTGGCCAGCGACTACACACCTTTGGGCATTCCGGGCGGGCCTTTCAATATACCGGTGAACCAGGTAGCCTTGCCGGGCGTGAGCGATCTGGATGGGGATGGCGACCTCGATATTATAGTCTTCAACGCACAAGGCTACCAGATAGAATATCACCAGAATCAATCGAAAGAACTGGGCTTTAATTGCGACAGTCTTATTTTCCAGGCTATTGATAATTGCTGGGGCGATATCAGCGAAAGTACCTGTACGGTGAATATGAATGTTTGCAGTTTCCCGAAGATATTGAACGATCTCAATAATGCTTTGGAAAAAAATGCGGAGCGCCATTCGGGATCTTGTATTATGTGTTTTGACGCGGATGGAAATTCATTGCCTGATGTTTTATTAGGCGATGTGGCCTGCGACTCGGTGATCTACCTGCATAATTCAGGTTTTATAAATAACGCGCATGTGGATGGTCACACAGCATCCTATCCGCCCGGCAAGCCTATTGGCATGAGTATTTTTCCTTGCACCTATTACCTCGATGTAAATAATGATGCTAAACGCGATCTTGTTGCTGCGCCGGCATTGCAGGGAAGTGAAAATGTGGATCAACTTTGGTTATACACAAACAGTAACACGGATAACAGCCCGGTTCTGAACTACCAGCAGAATGATTTCCTTCAGGAGAACATGATAGATCTTGGAGAAGGCGCTTATCCAACCTTATTCGACCAGGATGGTGATGGCGACCTCGATATGCTGGTGGGTAATTTCGGGTATTACGGAACCACTTACCTTTCTAAGATCGCTTTCTTTAAGAATATCGGAACTTCTTCTGTCCCTTCTTTTACTTTGGTAACTGACGACATCTCCAATCTCTCCACGAATCCTATTGTGAACATGATCCCGGCTACGGGTGACCTTGATGGCGATGGAGACATTGACCTTTTGGTAGGTGATAACGGGGGGCGTTTTTCATTTTTCCCGAATACGGCGGGCGCCGGTAATCCGGTGGTCTTTGCTTCTATAGCAACTGCGAATTTCGGGAATGGCTTTTTGGCCGGAATGGATGTGGGCCTGAAAGCTGCACCGCAGATCATAGATCTCGATAAAGATGGTTTGCTAGATATCATCGCCGGAAACCAGGCAGGTAAAGTGCTTTACTATCGCAATACCGGAACTGCCACTGCCCCAACTTTCACCTTGTTAAGCAATGCACTGGGCGGTGTGAATGTTTTGCAAAGCCTATGCAGCACTTTGGGAAATGCAATGCCATTTGTTTTCACAGATAACGGCTCTTACAAAATGCTGTTGGGAAGCGAGTGCGGAAATTTATTTCTATATGATAATATTGACGGAAATCTCGGGGGCACATTTTCTTTAGTGAGTTCAAATACCTTCGGTATTTATGAAGGAGCTCATACTGCCCCCTGCCTGGGGGATCTCACAAATGATGGACGCCTCGATATGGTCATAGGTAATTACAGCGGCGGATTGGGTTTTTATCGCGGGCTGTCAACGAGCTTCGGAATTGAGGAAACAGCGCGGTATGATGAATTATCGGTTTATCCGAATCCAACGGCAGGATCGCTTACAGTTAAATTCAATGCTTTCAATAATTCCTCGAAGAAATTGCAGCTTATGGATATTTCAGGTCGTTCGGTGAAAGTTATTACTACAAAAGGTAATGAAACGCAATTCGATCTGTCGGATATCTCCTCCGGAGTTTATTTCCTGAATATTCAGCAAGTGGACCTCGGGGGAACTATCAAAAAAATAAACACACAAAAAATAATTGTGCAGCATGACTAGATACAAACTGCTTTTTCTCTGCATTCTTTGTTCGTTGGTTCTTACTAATTCCTGTAAGCGCGATGAATTGATCATTACCGAGACAGATTATCCGAAGGATATCGCGTATATCATGCTTACTAAATGCGCTACTAAAAATTGCCATACCACAGAAGGTTACGATGGTAACCATGGTCACGGAGGCCATGGAGATGATGAGGCAGCGCACGGATTGGATCTTTCCTCCTGGGCCAAAATGTTTGAGGGTTCACATCACACAGGCGCAGCAGTAATTCCGTTTCGTGCGGATTTCAGTAGCCTCATGTATTTCGTGAACAGCTATCCTGATCTCGGTCAGATAGATGAGCCGCGGATGCCACTGGATAAGCCGGCGCTTACCCGTGATGAGGTTATTAAGTTAAAAGAATGGATCAATGCCGGAGCACCCGATGCAAAAGGCAATGTTAAGTTCTCCGGCAATCCTAACCGTAAAAAATATTACGTTATCAACCAGGGTTGTCGCGTTGTAACGGTTTTTGACGCGGAGACCAATTTACCGATGCGTTATATAGATATTGCGGATGCAACAGAACAAACTACATCGCCACACCAGGTGCGCGTCTCTCCCGATGGTCAGTATTGGTACACTTGTTACATTGGCGGCTCTTATGTGAAACGTTACCGTACAACCGATGATATGTACGATGGAAAGATCTTTGTAGGTAATGCCAATTGGAACACGATGGCATTTACTCCCGATAGTAAATTCTTATTCGTTGTCGACTGGGCTCCGGGTGGGGGAGGTAAGGTAAAAAAATGTGACCTTACTTCGATGTTGGTTATAGATTCTACCCAGCTTTCCGATTCGCCGCACGGCAGTTGTGTTTCACCCGATGGAAAATTCGTTTATATAACTGCCACTGGCGGGAATTACGTTTATAAAATTGATGTCGATAGCCTCTCGAAGCCTGCGAGCTATGAGTATGTTGATTTTAATGGCATGGGACCAACGCCGTCTAACCAATACAATCCACACGAAATGTTGTATTCGGCGGATGGTACAAAATACTACGTGACCTGCCAGGGAAATAATAATGTGGGCGATCTTTCGGTGAAGGTTTTCAATGCTTCGAATGATGTTTTGATCACATCGGTCACACTTCCTTCGGGTGCATTCGAGATGAGTATCTCGCAAACCAGGAACCTGATGTTTGTGAGTTCTTACGAACCAACCACTTTGTTTCCGCACGGACAAGTTATGGTCATTGATCTTGCTTCGAATACCTTTGTCACGGGCATTGAAACGGGAACCCAGCCGCACGGCATCCAGGTGGATGACGCGGCCGGACTTGTTTATGTAGCTAACCGGAATGTTTCAAGCGCCACGCCGCCTCATCACTCCAGCCTTTGTGGAGGAACCAATGGTAGCCTTGTCCTGATCAATTTGAACACCTTGCAGCTTGAAGAACACGAAGCTATTCTTTCCCGAGATCCGTATTTTATCAGCATCCGTTATTGAGAGAGGTTAAGGACATATTGTTCTATGATGGCGACTGTGCTCTCTGCAATCGTTGTGTACGTTACGTTACTTCGCATGAAAAGAACGATGAGCTTTTCTTTTCTTCGTTGCAGAGCGAATTTGCCCGGAAAGAGTTGGCTAAATTCAATTATAATTTCTCCAGCCCGGATACACTCGTACTTGTAAGGGATGGAAAAGTGTATTACCGCAGTACTGCTGCTATTGATCTTTGTAAATACCTTAAGGCGCCGTACAGTTGGGGAATCGCTCTGAAAATATTCCCGCGTTTCTTGAGAGACTGGGTCTATGGTATTGTGGCGCGCAACCGCAAAAAGTGGTGGAAGAAGGAATATTGTTTTTTGCCACCGCCCGAAATGAAAAAGCGGTTTATTGACTAATCGTAGTAAGGATAATCCTTATCAAAGTAATTGATCTTTACCAGGAAGTGGTATTCTCCTTTTCCTCCCATGAAAGTAAATTCAACGCTTATCTTCATTCCTTTGTAATTTTTCCATCGTGCTTCTAATACATCGTAACCCCAATGGTGTGTTTTTACGGGATCTATGAATTTGGTATTCCCTTTTTTGATCTCATCGGGTTTTCCAAATGCTTTTGTATAGGCAGCTATTATTTTTTGAGTGGCTTCCAGGCATTTTTTAAAGTTGGCATCTGTAAGCGTATCGGTGTATTTGTCGAAATGGATCCAGTTAAGTGAATCGTTCTGGTAACGATAACCCCATTCTCCTTTTATGCCATACAGGTTTTCCATGCGCGTGTACACCACGGTGTTTTCGCTTGGGAAGATCATTTTCTTTAGCTCGCCATAGACCTTTTTGAGGGAATCCTGGTTCGTTCCTATTGAAACTTTGGTTTGGCTTTGGACAGTAAGGGTTCCAAATAGAAGTATAAATGAAAGTAAGCGCATAGATCAAATATACGGAATTCCTTCCTGTATTTATAACTAGAATTCACTTTTGAAGAAGAACTGGACCTTAGGGAATTTCTCCTGTGCCATTTGTAAGAGCCAGGCTGATTCTGCTAAGAACACAGGGCGACCTTCTTTATCGTAAGCGATATGATTGGCGCGGTCCTGCATGAAATTATCGAGTTCCTTTTTATCGTCGGATGCTATCCAGCAGGCTTTGTGAAGCTGTATCTGCTCGAAGCCGCAGGATGCATTGTATTCGCTTTTCAGGCGATGTTGTAGTACTTCGAATTGTAAAGCTCCCACTGTACCAAGAATTTTTCGGCCGTCCTGTTTTTTTGTAAAGAGCTGGGCAACGCCTTCGTCAGTCAATTGCTCGAGTCCTTTCTGAAGCTGTTTGCTCTTCATGGGGTCCATGTTCACCACATAACGGAAAAGCTCGGGCGAGAAGCTTGGGATGCCTTTAAAATGAAGGATCTCTCCTTCGCTCAGCGTATCGCCAATTTTGAAATTCCCTGAATCATATAAACCCACAATATCACCGGGATAAGCTTCGTCAATTACTGATTTTGACTGAGCAAGAAAGGCCGTCGGGTTGCTGAAACGCACTTCCTTTTTCTCGCGGTTGTGGAAATAATATTTGTTTCGCTCAAATTTCCCCGAGCAAATGCGCAGGAACGCGATACGGTCGCGGTGCCTTGGATCTATATTGGCGAAAATTTTAAAAATGAAACCGCTGAACTTGGGCTCGAAAGGATCTACGATCCTTTCTTCCGTTTCACGCTTAAGCGGGTAGGGGGCAATATCAACGAAACAGTTCAATAATTCGCGTACGCCAAAATTATTTACCGCCGAACCAAAGAACACGGGACAAATATCGCCCTTCAGGTAATCTTCACTTTTAAATTCAGGGTAAACAGTTTCAACCACCTCAATGTCTTCCAGTAATTGCTTCGAAAAATCTTCACTTAAGTATTCTTCCAAAACTTCCTGGTTCAATTTCTTTATCTCAACTGAATCAGCAATGGTTTGCTTTTCGTCGCCGGTGAATAAATTCAACGACTTCTCGTATACGTTATAAACTCCTTTAAAGCTCTTACCAATACCGATAGGCCAGCTGAGCGGACGAACCTTGATCTTCAGTTCCTTCTCCAGTTCATCCATCAGGTCAAAAGCGTCGCGACCCTCGCGGTCCATTTTATTTACGAAAACGATCACCGGGGTTTTGCGCATGCGGCAAACTTCAAGGAGTTTGCGTGTTTGCGGCTCCACACCCTTTACGCAATCTATCACCATTATCACACTGTCAACCGCCGTAAGCGTACGGTAAGTATCTTCCGCGAAGTCCTCGTGGCCCGGCGTATCTAAAATATTAACTTCTTTTCCTTTGAACTCAAATGCCATCACTGAGGTAGAAACCGAGATCCCACGTTGTCTTTCTATCTCTAAAAAGTCGGAAGCAGTGGTCTTTTTGATCTTGTTCGATTTAACGGCACCGGCGATCTGTATAGCTCCCCCAAAGAGAAGTAATTTCTCTGTAAGCGTAGTTTTACCGGCATCGGGGTGGGCAATGATAGCAAACGTTCTTCGGCGCTTTATCTCTTCTTCGGTGGTCATGAATTAAGGGTGCAAAAATAGCTAAATACTTGCATTAACACGCTATTTCCCCGTCTTAAAACGGAGCAGGATCCCGCCCTGTACAAGGGAAGCTTTGTCCCAGCCGATCTCCATATAGGCGCCAAAGTTAGGCACAAAATAATACCGGAAACCAAGGCCTATATTGAAGTGAAAAGTAGAGATACCGGGCTTTGGATATTTATCCTCCCACGGACTATCATCAGAATACGAAAGTTTATTTCCCGACCATCCTCCGCCGAGGCCAAAATAAAGGTCTTTTTTTTCACTATTGGCAAAATGGAAATTGAACCGCAATCCTGCCGAAGGACTTGTCCAGGTTATTTTAGCGTGATAATCTATTTCTTTTGTCTGTGTAACATCCACATCTCTAAAAGTATAACCCACGTTCATCGTGCTATATCCTGCTGCGAAGCCTATGCCTATGCTCTTGCTTAGGCCGTATTCGCCGCGCGCCAATACCGGGCCCATGCTGGAAAAAGAAACATCCGTGTACTTAGCAATTTTGTATACTACCCGAAAGGGCGCAGCGATCAGGTTCGGAACTCCATAACCCGCCGAGATCACAACCGTACCTTTATCAAATGACTGCGCGTGAACAGCAGAAGAAATAAGTAAGGTTAACAAGAGAAATGATAGGAGGATCTTTTTCATGAATTAAAATTATTTCTTTATCTCAAAGTTACGAAAATGCGCTAATTCCTTTTCCTCAGCCTGCACTTCAGTCACTTCTGCCGCCGGAGGGCCGATATAACACCATTCAATGAGTTTATTGATGTTCTCTTCCTTTCCTTCCGCCTCAATAAAAACATCGCCGTTATGCAGGTTCTTTACATAGCCCGTAAGCCCCAGTTTATGGGCTTTGCGCAAAGTGGCAAAACGGTAAGAAACTCCATGTACCTTTCCTTTTACAGTGATATTGTAATGGTGAAGCATCAAAGCCTATTTATTCAACTTTTCCAGGTCGCGGTGCTCGGTCTTGAACAGTTCTTCTTTGGGCAATGACCTAAAGTAGTCGTAGGTGATCTTCAGTCCTTCGGCGCGGCTCACTTTAGGTTCCCACTTGAGTATGTTTTGGGCTTTGGTAATATCGGGGCGACGCTGTTTTGGATCGTCTTTAGGCAATGGAAGTGAAATAAGTTTTTGGTTGGCGCCGGTAAGCTTCAGGATCTCTTCGCCAAATTCTTTTATCGTGATCTCGCTCGGGTTACCTACGTTCATCGGCAAGTAATAGTCGCTGAAAAGCAGTCGGTAAATTCCTTCTACCAGGTCATCCACATAGCAGAAACTGCGTGTTTGACTTCCGTCGCCGAACATCGTAAGATCTTCGCCGCGTAGAGCTTGCCCTATAAATGCCGGTAACACGCGTCCGTCGTTCAGTCGCATACGTGGACCATAGGTGTTAAATATGCGTACAATACGTGTTTCAACTTTGTGTGTTTCGTGGTAGGCCATGGTGATGGCTTCCATGAAACGTTTCGCTTCATCGTAGCAACCGCGCGGTCCAACCGGGTTTACGTTGCCCCAGTATTCTTCGGGCTGCGGATGTACGGTTGGATCTCCATAAACTTCGCTTGTAGAAGCAACCAGCACACGCGCTTTTTTAACGCGGGCCAGTCCAAGTACATTATGTGTTCCTAATGAACTTACCTTAAGTGTTTGGATGGGGATCTTTAAATAATCGATCGGACTTGCAGGAGAAGCAAAGTGCATGATATAATGCAGCTCGCCGCTGATGTTGATGTGTTTGGTTACATCATGAAGCTGGAACTCGAAGTTCGGGTTCTGCATCAGGTGGTCGATATTGCGCAGATCGCCGGTGATCAGGTTGTCCATGGCGATCACAAAAAATCCTTCCTTGATGAAACGATCACACAGGTGTGAACCTAAAAATCCCGCGGCGCCTGTTATTAAAACTCTTTTTTGCATGTTATTTTTTCTTTGGGACCTTAAATCCGATCTTTTTTATTGGTTTCTTTCGCTCTCTCTTTTCAGGCTTTGATAGTAAAAATTCGATCAATTCATTAATGTTTTCAATTTTTCTACTGAATCGTGCTTCAAGTTCATCAATTCTTTTTTGAAGAAGCCTAAAATTGTTATTATACTGTTTTAAAAGTATAAAAGCCCTTACAATCGAGAGGTTAACATCAATAGCAGTTTGACTTTTTAGCACCCCTGAAAGCATGGTTATACCGTGTTCAGTAAAAGCATAAGGCAAATACTTAGAATGTTCCCCTTTCTTTAAGGTCACAAATTGTGACCTTAGAGAATCATACTCATCTTTTGTCAGTTGAAACATGAAGTCATTTGGAAATCGCCTGTCATTTCTACGTACAGCCTGGTTCAAATGCTTGGTTGTTACGCTGTAAAGCTCAGCCAGGTCCTTATCTAACATTACCCGTTGTCCGCGTATTTCAAAGATCTTTTTTTGTATAATCTGAAGTTCCATATGCCGGTTTTGAGGTTTCAATTTGAAACCTCAAGTTTAGTTCATTTCACCACTTCCCTTCCGATACTTGAATAATAATAACCTAATTTTTTCATCTGGTCTAACCCGTAAAGGTTCCTTCCGTCAAAGATCACTTTGTGTTTCAGGCTGGAAGAAACTCTATCGAAATCAGGTGTGCGGAACAGGGCCCACTCGGTGGCGATGATCAGTGCGTCGGCATTTTGCAGCGCTGAATAAGGATCGGAAGCGTACTTTATTTTGTCGCCATAGATCTTTTTTACATTCTCCATCGCTTCCGGATCATGAGCCGTAACGGAAGCACCGGCTTTCAGTAATTCATCAATAACATAAAGCGCGGGAGCCTCGCGAATATCATCTGTATCGGGCTTAAAGGCCAATCCCCACAGGGCAAAATGCCTGCCTTTTAAATTTCCATTAAAATAAGAATTGATCTTCGGAACGATAATGGTCTTTTGATTTTCGTTCACTTCCATCACTGAGTGAAGGATACGGAAATCATATTTTACTTCATCCGCAGATTTAGCTAAGGCCTGTACATCTTTAGGGAAACAACTTCCGCCATATCCAATGCCGGGGAAAAGAAAACGTTTACCAATACGGTCGTCGCTGCCTATGCCTATACGCACCATGTCTACATCCGCGCCCAGTTTTTCACACAGGTTGGCGATCTCGTTCATGAAAGTGATCTTCGTCGCAAGGAAAGCGTTGGCGGCGTACTTAGTAAGTTCGGCCGATTTTTCGTCCATGAAAACGATAGGATTACCCTGGCGTACGTAAGGTTTGTAAAGTTCTTCCATCGTTTTACGGGCGCGATCGCTGCTCGCGCCGATCACCACACGATCCGGTTTCAGAAAATCATCCACCGCGAATCCCTCGCGCAGGAATTCAGGATTTGAAACAACATCAAATTCAACTTTCGCGTTCTTGGCCATGGCCGCACGAACTTTATCGGCGGTTCCCACAGGCACAGTACTCTTATCGACAATAACTTTGTAATCTTTGATGATCTTTCCGAGTTCATCAGCCACACCTAAAACGTAACTCAGATCCGCGCTACCATCTTCACCGGGAGGAGTAGGCAGGGCAAGGAAAATAATAGCAGAGTGCTCGATCGCTTCTTTCAGGTTGGTGGTAAAGGAAAGTCGGCCGGCTTTAATATTTCTATGAAAAAGTGTGTCGAGGTGCGGTTCGTAAATAGGCACAACGCCTTCCTGCATCTTCTTTACTTTTTCCTGGTTAATATCTACGCAAATAACGGTATTGCCGGTCTCAGCCAGGCAAGTGCCCGTTACCAATCCAACATAACCTGTTCCTACTACGGTAATTTTCATAAAGGTTTATTTACAGAATTCTAAAACGGATGTACTGATGTAACTTAATGTTTGTTCGTCTAATTCGGTATGCATAGGCAGCGATAATACGCTAGCACAAAGTTTCTCGGTAACAGGAAAATCACCTTCCTTGTAAAGCGGACTGGCATAAGCCTTTTGCATGTGCAGCGGAATAGGATAATAGATCATGCTCGGAATATCCTTGCTTGCCAGGAACTCGCGCAGTTTATTGCGGTCAATTCCGGTTAGCTGCAAAGTATATTGGTGGAAAACGTGTGTTGAGCTTTTGGAGCGGAAAGGAGTTTTTATTTTTGCATGGCCTGCAAATGCTTTGTCGTAATGCGCGGCGGCCCTGTTGCGGGCGGCGGCGTACTCATCCAGGCGCTTCAGTTTTACTTTCAGGATTGCGGCCTGCAGGGTATCTAAACGGGAGTTCACACCTAAAACATCGTGTACATACTGTACACTCTGTCCATGATGCGCGATCATTTTACATTTTTTTGCCAACTCTTCGTCATTGGTGTAGATCGCTCCACCGTCTCCGTAACAACCTAAGTTTTTACTGGGGAAAAACGAAGTGCAACCGATCGTTCCAACAGTTCCGGCTTTCACTTTTGTACCATTTGCAAACGTGTAGTCTGCTCCGATGGCCTGTGCCACATCTTCAATAACAGCCAAATTATGTTTTTTGGCAACCTGCATGATGGCTTCCATATCGGCACACTGGCCGAACAAATGCACGGGTACAATAGCTTTTGTTTTGGGAGTGATGGCTTTCTCCATCGCTTTTACGTCAATGCAAAAAGTATCGGGGTAAACGTCAACCAACACAGGTGTTAGTCCGAGGAGACCGATCACTTCTGCCGTGGCTACATAGGTAAAGCTGGCCGTGATCACTTCATCGCCGGGCTTTAGTCCAAGCGCCATCATGGCTATCTGCAGGGCGTCGGTACCGTTTGCGCAGGGAATTACGTGTTTTACACCCAGGTAGGCCTCCAGGTCGGCCTGGAATTCCTTCACGGCGGGGCCGTTGATGAAGGCCGTATTATTTATAACTTCCTGTATACCTGCGTCTACTTCGGTCTTGATCTTCTGGTACTGGCCTTTCAGGTCGACCATTTGGATTTTTTTGGAACTCACTGTGCTCATAAAAAAGAAAGGCAAATATAAGGATTTGCCCCATAAAAAGCGGCTTTTTTCGAAAGCTAAAAGTATTGACATCAAGGAGGTTAAAGCAAAAACTTATAGCTATCTTTGTACCCATGTTTTTATTGGACCCCGGGAAGTATTTTACCCTTGAAGAATTAGAGCGGGTTGTGAGGTCGGGCGAGTCTTTGGCCTTTTCGCCCGCTGCCCTTAAAAATATTAAGAATTGCCGCGCTTATCTCGATAAAAAGATCGCTTCGCAGAAAGAACCTGTGTATGGTGTGAACACCGGTTTTGGTTCTTTGTGCAATGTGGTGATCCCCGCCAAAGACCTTCAGCAATTACAGGAGAACCTAGTGAAATCGCACGCCTGTGGAATGGGGGAGGAAGTGCCGCGCGATGTGGTGAAGATCATGCTGCTGCTAAAGATCCGCAATTTCATTTATGGCAAATCTGCTGTAAGTATTGAAACTGCCGAACGCATGTTGTTCTTCTACAACAACGATATCCTTCCGGTTATTTATCAGCAAGGCTCTTTAGGTGCTTCGGGCGATCTCGCGCCTTTGGCACACTTAACATTGCCTTTGCTTGGACTGGGAGAAGTTTACCACGAAGGAAAAAAGACAAACACGTCAGATCTTTATAAAAAACTCAAATTAAAACCGGTTGCGTTGCAATCTAAAGAAGGACTCGCTTTATTGAACGGGACGCAGTTCATGAGCGCTTACGCAGCCTGGTGTTTGATGAGATCGAACCACATGAATAAGCTGGCGGATCTCACCGGGGCGCTTGCTCTCGATGCTTTTTTGGGAAGAACGGACCCTTTCAGTGACGGAATTCAGAACGTACGTCCGCATAAGGGACAGATTGAAACAGCAAAGGCTGTAAAAGGATTTTTAAAAGGAAGTAAGATCGCGGCAAAGAAAAAAGAAGCTGTGCAGGACCCATATTCCTTCCGCTGTATTCCACAAGTGCATGGTGCTACAAAAGATGTTGTGAGGCACGTTGCATCGGTTATTGAAACTGAAATAAATTCTGTTACAGATAACCCCACTGTTTTTCCGGAGACCGATGAGATCATTTCAGGCGGAAATTTTCACGGCCAGCCTTTAGCGCTTGCAATGGATTATTTAGCGATGGGTATTGCCGAATTAGGCAGTATCTCTGAAAGAAGAACGTATCAATTGATCTCGGGAACAAGAAAACTGCCTCCTTTCCTGGTGGCAAAACCGGGTATCAACTCCGGTTTCATGATCCCGCAGTATACCGCAGCTTCTATTGTAAGCCAGAACAAACAATTATGTTCGCCCGCTTCGGTGGATAGCATTGTTTCTTCAAATGGACAAGAAGATCATGTGAGCATGGGAGCGAATGCCGCTACCAAATGTTATAAGGTAGTGGAAAATACTTATAAAGTGTTGGCCATCGAGTTCATGAACGCCGCGCAGGCTTTGGAATTCCGCAGGCCGCTCACATCTTCACCGATGATCGAAAAAACAGTGAAAGAATTCCGTAAGAAAGTAGCTTTCATTGAACAGGATAAAGTAATGTTCACCGAAATAGATAATACGCTTAAATTTGTTAAAACTTTGGATTTAAAATAATGTTGTATTTGCGTTAAGGATACAAAAGGCCCGAAGGGGTTCTTTTTTGAGCCGCCTGTATTTGCGGATCAAAAAAAACGGAACCCTTTTGTAGCCTGGCCCCGCACGTAATGATTCACTGAAAGAAAATTACCAACGCGGGGAAACGCCCAAAACACCAAAAAATGAAAGTTTATTTAGATAACGCCGCCACCACGAAACTTGATGAGGAAGTTCTGAACGCCATGCTTCCTTATATGAAGGAAGAGTTTGGAAACCCGTCTTCCATTCACGGTTTTGGTCGCAAAACGCGCTCGGCCATTGAAACGGCGCGTAAAACGGTTTCAAAACTGTTGAATGTAACACCTGCCGAGATCTTTTTTACTTCGGGCGGAACGGAGGCCGATAACATGGCTATTGTAAAGACCATTGAGACTTTTGGTATTAAGCACGCCATCACTTCCAAAATAGAACACCACGCAGTTGAGCATACGCTCCAGGAGATGGAAAAGGAAGGAAAGATCAAATTGAGCTGGGTGAACCTCGATAAAAAAGGAAATGTAGACCTGGCCCACCTGGAAGAATTGCTGAAGGCAAACCCAAAGTCATTGGTTTCATTGATGCATGCCAACAACGAGGTGGGGACTCTGCTTCCGATAAATAAAGTGGGTGAAATTTGCGAGAAATACGATGCTATTTTCCATAGTGATACAGTACAAACTATGGGACATTTCGCCATGGACCTCCGCGCGATGAAAGTGCACATGGTTACCTGCGCAGCGCATAAATTCCATGGACCGAAAGGCGTTGGTTTTCTTTATGTTAATAATACTTTGAAATTGAAACCGCTTATTCACGGCGGCGCACAGGAGCGCAACATGCGTGGAGGAACGGAGAACGTTTATGGAATTGTGGGTCTTGCCAAAGCCTTCGAGATCTGCAACCGCGAGATGCAGGAACACCAGGATCATATACGTGGTTTGAAGAACTACATGCGCGAACAACTGCAAAAAAATGTTCCGGGTGTTGAATTTAACGGAGAAACGGACGAACATAGTTTATATACCGTATTGAACGTATTACTTCCACCAAGCGAGGACGGAGAAATGTTGTTGTTCAACCTCGATATACAAGGTATAGCCGCTTCGGGTGGAAGCGCTTGCTCATCGGGCAGCAACCAGGGCTCGCATGTATTGCGCGGTCTGGATGTGGATATGTCGAGACCATCAGTTCGTTTTTCCTTTTGCAAATACAATACAAAAGAGGAGATCGATTATGCTATTGGCAAATTAGTGGAGATATTAAAAATTAAAGTTACGGCAAAATAATGTTACTGGCAGCGGCGCAAAAAAATACGATGTACGAGTTTGGAGGAAGTGAGATCTTCATCCTGTTCATTGTGGCTATTATTTTTGGCCTTGGCATTTATACTTTATTGAAATTCCGTAAGAGTAAAAATTCGTGAGATGAAGACCGTGTTGTTGTTATTTGATTTTTTGGGTGGGGGAGAGCTCTTCATTGTGTTCCTGGCCATCCTGCTTTTATTTGGAGGTAAAGGTATGCCAACCGTTATGCGTAACCTGGGCCGCGGCATCCGCCAGTTCAAGGACGCCACCGCCGGTATACAACGTGATATACAGGAAAGCACCAATAACATCAAGAAGGAAATTGAGAAGCAGGCCAACGTGATAGAGGAGAAAGCCAAAGAAACTTCTAAAGAACTCGAATAATTTCCCGCTCATGAAATGGCTGAAAAATACTTTTTTTCTTTTTTCAGCGCTTATTTTATTTTCCTGTGGCGATCCGGGAGAGAAAACCTCTGAAAAGACTCCTGTAAACACCAACGTAAACTTCGCGGAACATGTTGCTCCGATCGTTTTTAAGAACTGCACGCCTTGTCACCGCCCCGGTGAGGCGGGCCCTTTTACTTTGCTTTCTTATTATGACGCGAAGAAGAATGCCAACAAGATCAAATTCGTAACGCAGGTGCGCTACATGCCGCCCTGGCCGGCTGATAAAAGCTATACGCATTTTGCCAAGGAACGCGGATTAAGCGGCGAAGAGATCGCGCTCATCAAAGATTGGGTGGAGCAGGGTTGTAAGCCCGGCGACACGTCTAAGTTATCTCCGCCTGAGTTCTTCACAGGCTCTTTCTTCGGCAAGCCCGACATGGTCATTCCTTTTCACGAAGCGGTTCCAATAAAAGGCAACGGTACCGATCATTTCTATATGGTAAAGGCTCCCTATGAAATGAAGAGTGATACGTTTGTTCGGTTCTACGAATTTGTTCCGCATAAAAGAAAACTCGTGCATCACGTGAATGGACACCTGATAGGATTTGAGGATGGCAAAAAGAAAAATGCCTATGCAGGGAAATCTTATTGGCAGGACGACCCTAAACTGAGCAATGATGTTTACAAGGAAATGGGGCTGGCTAACGATGATGGTACTTTTCCGCCTATGTTGGCCAATACGGTTTATTACTTGCCTGGTTATTCGGCGCAGGTGTTCCCGGATGGGATAGGAGGGTATTTCATGAAGAAGAAGGGCGCTATTCTCTTAAAGAACCTGCATTATGGTCCTTCTGCTATCGATACCAAGGATTCTTCTGTTATCAATGTGTTCTTTGGTCCGCCACCAAAACGGCCAGTGCAGGAGTTACAATTAGGAACATTTGGGATCGCGCCCATAGTACCAAAATTTGATATTCCGGCGAACAAGGTGAGCACTTTCTCAAGTAGGTGGACCGTTCCCCAGGATATTTCAATTCTTTCTGTGAATCCACACATGCATTTAATCGGAAAGACTTTCCTTGCTTACGCGCTTACTCCGAATGGCGATACGATCAGGTTAATTCGTATCAACAAATGGGATTTTAAATGGCAATACTATTACACCTACAAGCATCCGGTTAAAATTCCGGCGGGAAGTACAATGGTAGCAATTGGTATTTACGATAATACTGATAAGAACCCCAACAATCCTTTCCATCCGCCGCGCGACATAAAGGAGCGTAATGACATGTTCAGCATGGGTACTACAGAGGAAATGTTCCAGTTCATCTTTACTTATTTCCCGTATCAGCCAGGGGATGAGAGTTTGGATTTGGAGAATTAATTCACCACAGTCCCCAACTGTATAAGCTGGCTTGAGATCTTCAATTGGTGCTGCTCGATCTCTTTTTTGTTGATGTCGAATTTCAGAGCATCATCGTCAAGTGTAACGAAACTAAGTGCGGCCCCTTTTCTGGCAAGACCTTCGCGCTCGCCAACGATCAGGATAGGTTTGTCCTTCATCTGCTCTTTAAGCGTTTTTACAACTGAGCTCTTGGAAGAAGTTACATACATGAGCTGGCAGCCCACCGCGTCTTCGGGTTTCGATAAGCTCTTCACCACAATATTTCTTCCCTTTAGTTTTTTACTCGAAGCCAGGACTTGCAATTCCTTTTGAATAGGAGAATCACCATAAATGCCCACTACAAAATCTCCTTTGCTTTGCGCTTCGGGCCACTCTATGTATTTCATGAAATTGTAAACGAAGAGCGTATAAGCCTTGTAATCTACATCCTGCGCCAGTCCATTACTCTTAAAACAAAGCAGGAACACCAACAGCAAAAGCAACCGGCATTTATAAGCTATGTTCTTTATCTTCTTCACTTTTTCTTAAAGCTCAGGTCGTAATGTATTCTCAGGACAAATTCTCTTGATGGCGACGGCAACGGAGCGTGACCGGGTGTAAGGGCATTGCTGTAAGGCTGAATGAAATTGTATTTCGCGTCGAGGACATCAAATACTCCGAAACCGATACTGAGCCCTTTTACAGGAGCATCGTACTTAGCAAAAATATTCAGGAGGAATACCGGATCGAGTTTCTCGTGTATGGGAACATAAGCAGTATCAACGGATGTATATCCATTCCGCGCGCCATAGAAAGTTCCGGTTACGTTGAAAGAAAGTCTTTTTCCAAGTTTAATGGAAGCATAAAGATTGATCTTGTGATTCGCAAAACCAAGTAGCGCAGACGAATCATCCGGCACGCGGTAAGCATTGATGCGGTCTTTGCCGAGGGTTGTGTAATAAGAATAATTCAGGCCAAAATAACCCCAACGCGCTTTGATCTTGTATTCGGCCTCAAGACCGGTGGTACCCGTGCTTTTCTCATTCAGGTATGCATCGGTGTTCGCGTTGGCATCAAAAAAGTAAACAATGGGATTACGCGTGGTGATGTCATAGAAATTGAGCGTAAAAATGGATTTACGTGTAACCTGGTAACCCATTTCCAACTCGGCTACCTGTGTTTTCTCAGGCGATAAAGTGCCTGTTAATGAATAATTGATGTTCTCAATGGCCGGCGCACGGAACGAATTGCTGTATAGGGCTTTGAAATGGAAACGGAAGAATTTCTTCGTCAAACCCACGCGCGGCACAAAAGCATCGCCATAAACATTATGCTTATCATAACGCGCACCCAAAATAATGTTTACAAATCTTGTCTTTACCAATCCTTGGGCAAAAGCCGCGACGTTATTGAAATCAACAGTGTTCGTCCCATTGTAAAAAGTGTCAACCTGGTCGGTAGCAAAGTCGCGGTAGAATTCTCCGCCGGCTACTACGTTAATGTTACGATTGTGCGTATAAGACGCGGTAAGATTGGCGGTAGATCGACTTGCGACCTTCACATACTCAGCGTTCAAAGAATCACCATCGGGAGTT
>JANWKZ010000058.1 GCA_025451115.1 Bacteroidia bacterium
AGCAATGGGAAATTGTATGGCTTAACAACGATGGGTGGTCTTGGTAATAACGGAACCATCTTTGAATACGTTGCAGGCGCTACTTCATGCACTAAAAAAATTGATTTTGGGTATAGTGTCAACGGTGGCGGTCCCTATGGGGCCCTTGTCAGGTATTCTGAAACCAAATTATATGGATTGACGTACGTTGGCGGTACTTCAAACTTAGGTACCCTTTTTGAATATGACATTGCCTCTTCTACGTACACCAAAAAAGTTGATTTCACAGGTACCAATGGATCTAAACCTTATGGCTCCTTGATAAAGGCTACAAATGGCAAACTTTACGGATTAACATATGCAGGAGGTACCGCAGGTGGTGGCGTACTGTTTGAATATGATCCCTCTACTAATACCTATTTAAAGAAAGTAGATTTTACAGGTTCTAACGGGGCACAACCACAGGGTAATCTTTTTGAAGCCTCGAACGGCAAATTATACGGGATGACAGAAACCGCAAATAGTGGTCCCGGAACCATTTTTGAATACGATTATACTACGGGTATCCTGGTAACTAAAATTACTTTTAATGGCAACAACGGAGCTTATCCCTGGGGATCCTTTATGCAGGCCTCCAATGGTAAATTGTATGCTGTAACGCATGATGGAGGGACTGCAGGTGGCACAGGCGTTCTTTTTGAGTATGATTACACTACCAATACGCTTACCAAAAAAGTCGATTTTGGGAGTGGCAATGGAGATAACGGATATGAAACGATGGTTGAAGGTAATACCGGAAAACTTTATGGCATCATGAAAAACGGCGGTAGTTTTGGTCAAGGAGTTCTTTTCGAATATGATATAACAACAGGCACAAATATTATTAAACATCATTTTGACGGGACCACAGGCAGATGGCCTTGTGCCTATATGATAAAGGGCTCAAACGGCAAACTTTATGGCACCACTTGGTACGGGGGAACGAATGACCTTGGTTTAATTTACGAATATGATTATGCAACCGGCACATTAACTACTAAATATACATTTGATGGTACGAACGGATCACATCCCTGGAGATCCAATCTTATTGAAGTTTGTCGCACCGCAACACCCACAGGATCCAGCTTCCAGCGATTTTGTATTTCTGCCAATGCAACAGTAGCTAACTTATCGGCTACCGGAAGCGGGATAAAGTGGTATGCTTCCGCAACTGGCGGTACCGCTTTATCATCTACAGTTGCTTTAACACACGCAACAACTTATTATGCCACCCAAACAAATGGTTGTGAAAGCTATTCAAGGCTCAGTGTGTATGTAATGATAGACCAACTTCCTTCCTTTACGGCCAATGCAACATCTACTGTCATATGTAACGGAAGTAATGTGACTTTAACCGGCAGTGACGGAGCCCTAACTTATTCGTGGAGTGGCGGAGTGATCGACGGCGTGGCTTTTGCACCTTCTTCTACTCAAACTTATACGGCAACGGGTACAGATAGCCATGGCTGTTCAAATACAGCTTCCATTGGAATAATCGTAAATAATTTACCTAACGTAACTGCTAACGCAACTTCAACTGTAATTTGTCAAAGCAACAATGTTACCTTGACCGGTGGAGGAGCAACATCCTACACCTGGACCGGCGGGGTAACAGATGGCAATTCATTTGTTCCCTCGTCTACACAAACTTATTCAGTAACCGGAACAGATAATAACGGCTGTACAAACACAGCTTCGATCCAGGTTGCGGTAAATACTTTACCAAACGTTACAGCCAACGCAACCTCTACGGTTATTTGCCAGGGCAACAGTATTACGCTTACCGGCGGCGGGGCCGCCTCTTATACATGGACCGGAGGAGTTACCGATGGTAATTCATTTGTTCTTTCTTCAACGCAAACCTATACGGTTACCGGAACAGATAATAATGGTTGTACGAATACCGCAAGCATTGGCGTTACGGTAAACAACCTTCCTTCTGTTACCGCCAACGCAACATCAACAGTTATTTGTAATGGAGATAACACAACCCTTACCGGTGGAGGAGCCAATAACTACACCTGGAGCGGTGGAGTTACAGACGGTTCTCCTTTCGTTCCTTCTTCCACACAAACATATACTGTAACAGGAACTGACGGTAATGGGTGCACAAACACAGCATCGATAAGTGTTACGGTTAACCCTTTACCCAACGTTTCCGCCAGCGGCACAGCCACCATCGTAACCGGCAATTCAACTCCGCTTAGCGCAAGTGGTGCTACTTCTTATAACTGGTCGCCGGCCTCGAGCTTGTCTTCTGCAACTACGCCAACCGTTACCGCAAGCCCAACCGTAACGACAACCTACACCGTGGTAGGAACCGACAATAATGGTTGCAGCAATAGCGCAAATGTTACAGTTACAGTAAACGCTGTGCCTTTAGGCCCCACCAATTTAATACCTGCTTCCTGCGGACTTACCTTAACCAATATGACACAAGGTTTGTCTTGTGTGGCGGTGAGCGGATCCAGCAATTACCGTTACGAACTCACCGATCTCAGCAACAGTTCGGTATCGGTGTTTGTGCGTAATGCCAACAGCACGCTGTTCCAGATGAACTGGGCCAATGCGGCTTATAACAAAACCTACAGCATCCGGGTAGCGGCTTATGTTAGCGGGGCCTGGACACTTTATGGAACTTCCTGCAACATAACTACCCCTGCGACTGCACCTACTTCAAGCCTGGTGCCTTCTTCCTGTGGTATCACAGAGACAAACCTCACACAGGGATTAAGTTGTGTGGCACTTACAGGAGCTAACGATTACCGTTATGAATTGACCGATCTTAGTAACAGCGCTGTTACGATCTACACCCGTGGCAGCAGCAGCACGCTTTTCCAGATGAACTGGGCCAATGCTGCTTATGGCAAGACCTATAGCATCCGTGTATCGGCTTACGTAGGAAGTGTTTGGGGCAGTTACGGCAATGCCTGCAATGTAACTACGCCTCCTGTGCCTACCAGCAGCCTGCAACCTGCATATTGCGGTATTACAGAAACATCTCTTACACAAGGACTCTTGTGCGTAGCACTTACCGGGGCTACCAATTACCGCTACGAACTCACAGATCTCAGCAACAGCGCGGTTACCATTTATACCCGCGGAAGCAACAGCACGCTCTTCCAGATGAACTGGGCCGGGGCTACTTATGCCAAGACCTATTCAATAAGAGTTGCAACTTATATCAACGGTGCCTGGGGCGCTTACGGCAATACCTGCAATGTGACTACGCCCGGATCGGCACGTCTTGACATGAATTCAATCTCTAACGAAACCGGCATTAGCATGGCGCTTTACCCCAACCCGAACAACGGTATGTTCACGTTGAATGTAAGCGCGGAGGCTAAAGTTCAAATAATCGATCTGCTGGGTGCAACGGTTTACGCGGGAACAATTAACACCGGTGATAATACGATCGACATAACAAATATGAAGCCCGGTATGTATATCGTGGTGGTTACCGATGGCGAAAATGCCGCGCAGATGAGAGTCATCAAAGAATAAAATTCTACTATGGGAATACGCTATACGCGTATTCCCATTATTAAGATATCGTCGACCTGTTCGAGGGAACCGCGCCAGCTCTCGTAGGTATTGATAAGAAGTTCCTGCTGCTTTTGCAGAGGCTCTTTCCAATTCGCCAGGAGCAGTTCCTTTAATTTTTTGTACTTGAACTTCTTTCCTTTTTCGCCTCCAAACTGGTCGGCAAAACCATCCGTAAAGACGTATACAAGGTCGTTAGGTTGCAATTGAACAGAATGCGTGTTGTAAGAACGTGCTTCGCCGGTGTAAATACCGATCGGCTGCTTATCTCCTTTGAACTCCTCGCATTTTCCATCGCGGATCACCCAGCAAGGGTTGTTGGCTCCGGAGAACTCCAGTTTACCGCTTTTATGAAGACAGCAAAGCGCTATATCCATCCCGTCCTTTGTTTCTCCCTCCGCGCCCTTTTGTTTTAGCGACTTAATAACACCTTCACGCAGGTTGAACAGTATCTCAGCCGGAACAGTCACCTGCTTATCGTTCACAATATCATTCAACAAAGTATTTCCTATCATACTCATAAAAGCGCCCGGAACACCGTGTCCTGTACAATCAACCGCTGCAAAGTAAACTTTGTCCTTCTTATGCGCCACCCAATAAAAATCGCCACTCACAATGTCCTTCGGTTTATAGAAAATAAAATACTCCTTAAAGGCATTTTTCAGCAAATTGATCTCAGGAAGGATCGCCTCCTGGATGTTTTTAGCGTAACGAATACTATCGGTAATACTTTTGTTCTTCTCTTCAATGATGCTCTTCTGAAGTTCGAGGATGCGGTTCATTTTTTGCTTCCGCTTGTACCCAAGCAGGATCAGGACACAGGCAATTCCCACCACCAATAAACCACCAAAGCTCACCCACAAAACAAGCCGATGCTTGCTCAGTGACTCCTCTTTCAGTTCTTTATCCTTATTAAGCAACACGATCTCACGGTCTTTCTTCTCGGTCTCATATTTTTCCTGCACATCGAGCAATTGGCGGTTGCTTTCACTATTGAAAACAGAATCCTTGAGGCTTGAATACTGCACATAATACTCATAGGCCTGCGGATACTGCCCCAAAGCCTTATAAGCATCCGATACGTTGAGGGCAATGCTCTTCTCGTTATCTACAGCGCCCTCTTCCCGGCTCATCTTTAAGGCATCCATGTAATAGTTGAGCGCTTTTTTGTATTCTTTCTTTTTGAAGAAAACGTTCCCCATTAATTGCATGGTAGAAAAAATAGCATATTTGTTTTGCACACGACGATGAAGCACCAGGCCCTGCTCGAAATAATTCAACGCCGAATCCTCTTTGCCCATATCAAAGTACACGCTGCCCATATTGCTGATAACAACCGCCATTGGATAGATCTTATCAAGCTCAGAGAAAACCTTATAAGCTTCTTTAAGGGCTGTTAAAGCTTCTATGTTCTTGCCCAATTTGCTGTAAACTGAAGACATTCCCACATCGGCTATTCCAATAGCGTATTTATTCTTTGCCTCTTTGGCATGATCGCGACTTTGCCGGTAATAATCAAGCGCTTTGTTATTATTCCCAATTCCGAGGTAGGTATTCCCGATAGAATTACAAACGATCGACATATTCCTTGGTCGTCCCAATTGCTCAAAAAGATCAAGTGCTTTTGTAAAATTCATAAGCGCCTCGGGGTAATTGCCTTTGCCGTTAAAGTGATTCCCTATATTATCCAACGCATGGGCTATACCGGGCTTGAACTTCAGTTTTTCGGATAAAGCCAGGGCCTTTAGGGAATAAGCATACGCACTATCCAATTGGGCGATGTGCAATTCGCCGTAAAGTGTGAGGCAGGTATTGACATAGTTAGTGTCCTTCGGAGCTTTCTCCAGAACAGCCTTCAGGGAGTCGGCCCTGGATTGAGCACATGTATTTCCAATCGCAAAAAATGCGGCCAGGAGGACAGAAATTCGCAGGGCTTTCATGTCTGGAATACAATAATAAGGAATAAGCGCGCAAAGAAAAAAAATAGGGGCACAAAAAAGGGAAAAATTTTTCCCTTACCCATCAAATCGTTGGTAGGGCAAAGATACGACATATTTTTTTAATAGCTTTTTAGCTATATTTTGGTCCCTTGTAGGGATAAAATCGTATTTTTGTGTTACAATATGGCGGCGGCAAAAACCCTACTGAACGAAAAGAACTTCGAGATCACCCTAACCCGCCTTTCCCACCAGTTAATAGAAGCCCACAACGATTTTAAAGACACGGTCATCATCGGTCTGCAGCCCCGCGGCATATTCCTTTCAAAACGCCTGCACGAACGGATCACCAAACTCATCAAAAACAAAGGCATTCCTCACGGAGAGCTTGATATCACCTTTTACCGCGACGATTTCAGGCAAAAAGAGCTGGTGCCTAACCAAACGAATATCCCCTTCATCATCGAAGATAAAAATGTAGTGCTGGTTGACGACGTACTCTTCACCGGGCGCACCATCCGCGCCGGCATGGATGCGCTTCTCTCATTCGGGAGACCGAAACATGTAGAGCTGCTGGTGCTCATAGACCGACGCTTCAGTCGTCACCTGCCCATACAGGCAAACTATGTAGGAAAGACCATCGACTCAATAGAATCACAGAATGTAAAAGTGGATTGGAAAGAAATTGACGGACACGATAAAGTAACCATTTTAAACAACAAAGAATAATGAGCCACCTGAGTACCAATCATCTTTTGGGAATAAAGAACATCACAAAGAATGATATTGAGCTCATTTTACACACCGCCAAAAACTTCAAGGAGGTGATCAACCGGCCCATTAAAAAAGTTCCTTCGCTCAGGGATATTACAATAGCCAATCTTTTCTTCGAGAACTCTACCCGCACCCGGGTTTCCTTTGAGCTGGCTCAAAAAAGACTGAGCGCTGATACGGTGAATTTCGCCGCTTCCAGCAGCTCCGTAAAAAAAGGGGAAACGTTGGTAGATACGGTGAACAACATCCTGGCCATGAAGGTTGACATGGTGGTGATGCGCCACCCGAATCCCGGGGCCTGCGTGTTCCTCAGCAAGAAAATAAAGAACTGCAAGATCATCAACGCCGGCGACGGCGCCCACGAACATCCCACACAAGCTTTACTCGACGCCTTTTCGATACAGGAAAAACTCGGCTCGCTGAAAGGAAAGAAGATCGTGATAGTAGGCGACATCCTGCACTCAAGAGTTGCGCTCTCAAACATCTTCTGCCTGCAGAAAATGGGCGCGCTGGTAAAAGTTTGCGGGCCAAGCACCCTCATCCCACGCTACATCACTTCACTGGGTGTAGAAGTGGAAAACGACCTCCGAAAGGCGCTCGAGTGGGCCGATGTGGCCAACATGCTGCGGATACAACTGGAAAGGCAGGACATTAAGTTCTTCCCCAGCCTGCGCGAATACAGCATGCTTTACGGATTGACACAGGAAATGCTCGACAGCCTGAAGAAAGACATCCTCATCATGCACCCGGGGCCCATCAACCGCGGTGTGGAGATCACCAGCGAGGTGGCCGACGGAAACAACTCCATCATCCTGGAGCAGGTTGAGAACGGTGTAGCGGTAAGAATGGCTGTGATGTTCCTGCTGGCCGGGAAACAGAACTAACGCCTCAGCAAAAGGCGACCTTTCATTTTATTTTCAGGAATGAACCCCCAGTGACGCGAGTCGATGGAGTTATCAAAATTATCCCCGGTCACGAAATAATAATTGTTCTTTACGGTGTATGAATGAACTTCCTTCTCGTTGATATAGATCTTTCCTTTTTCAATCTCAAGCGCGTTGTCTTCAAAAGACGTAATGAGACGCTCATATAACCGGATGTTACTTGTATCAAGCTTAAGCTCATCGCCTTTTTTGGGAATATAAAGTGGTCCAAAAAAATCTTTGTTCCACCTAGTTTTTGGGTCATTCGGAAAAATGGTCTCATCATACAAAGCGGAATCCTCGGCGCTGGACAAGAGTGAATATGTTTGTTTTTTACCAAGCAGTTCGTTGTGTTGTCTTGCATCGAGGATAAGCAAATAAACACAGCTGTCGTCGATAAGGTACTTGTCCTTTATACTAACCGAATCAAACACTAATGTATCTACCTGCTTTTTTACTTTGGCCACGTAGTTGTGCAGAAAACTGTCGTTCTCAGTAAGCATTCTTCCGTTTACATACACTTTGGAGTATATAACGGCTACGGTATCACCGGGCATGCCCACAATGCGTTTGAAAACCTTCATTTTCTCTTGCGAGAGATCCTTTTCGGTAAGCGGAAGGGAGAGAAAAACCAGGTCGTTGCGTTGCGGTTTGAACATCTTTTTTACAAAGACCCACTCGCCCTGGTTCAAAACCGGCTGCATGGCGGGTGATTTCACCAATACAACATCAATGAAAAAGATCTTGACTAAAATAAAGAGTAAGAAGCCCGCGAAAATGGGGTAAAGAAATTTCTTATCGAGGTATTTCTTTACATCATCCATCTAGGCCGTCGGTTTTCTCTTCGCCCTGATGCGGCGGTATTTACTGATACCCCACCACAAAACTACGATGACTATGAAATGTATGAAATAGGAACGGGAAATACCGTCATCCGTTACATAGGTAAAGAAGCGCTCCCAGCGGAATTTTCCTTCCTTCGAGTTCTTGGTGAGTGAAGAAATAACACCCTTACCCGAGATGGGGTTCTTATCCGCGTCCTTCATGCTGAACCAGATGAACAGCGGCTTGCCTACCACGTGATCGAAAGGAACAAAGCCCCAGGAACGGGACTCTGCAGAATTATGGCGGTTATCCCCCATCATGAAGTAATAATCCTGTTTAAAAGTGTAAGTGTTGGTCTGTACATCGTTGATGAAGATCTTACCATCCTTCACTTCCAGTTTGTTATTATCATACACCCCGATCACACGGCTGTAAAGACACAAGTTAGTTGTATCGATGGTAACCGAAGTACCTGCTTTAGGGATAGTAAGCGGGCCAAAATTATCGTTGTTCCATGGGTAACGCGGACTGTGCGGGAAGATGCTCCAATCGTATCTTCCGGCCGAATCGAGCATACGTGTAACGGAAACAACATCTGGGCGCATTTTTATCTTCTCAACCACATCGGCAGGCATGTTGAGCTTATACTCAACCAGGGTATCATTGATGAAACGATTGATCGTTCCTTCATCAACGTTGATATCGTATTTATCAAAAGCCGCGTTGTTCGGTATGAAAGCCGTACGTTCTTCATTGACTATTCCGAAGGATTGTCCTTTTGTAACCACGTAATAAAAATGCTGGGCGTGCTTAGGTAAAACATTGGCTTTATCATTTATAAATACCTGTCCGTCCTTTATCTGCAGTTTATCGCCGGCAATGGCCACACAGCGCTTTACGTAGAACTCGCGTTTGTCTATGGGGCGGGCTACGATCTTCCCGATCGGCTTATTACTGTAATCTGGGATGAACTCCGGGTCGCTCATTTTTACAGAGCCGTATTGACGAACCATGTTGTGGTAACTGCGGTCTTGTGCACCGATAGCTACTGTGTCTCCATCAGGATAATTGAATACTACGATATCGCCGTTCTTAGGTGTTCCTAAGCCGGGGAGACGCCAATAGGGCAATTTGATCCACTCTAAATACGATTTTGTTTCGGTGCTGAAGGGCATGGTGTGGTGAGCAAAAGGAAACGCCAGCGGCGTTTGCGGAACCTTGGCGCCATAGCTGAACTTACTTACGAAAAGAAAGTCACCCACCAATAAAGACTTTTCTAATGAAGATGTTGGGATCGTGAAAGCCTCAAGGAAAAAAGTACGTATAACGGAAGCAGCAACCACCGCGAAGATCAGCGGATCAACCCAGTTCTTAATAAAAGGATGCTCGCGGCCCTTTATATCGTTCACGCCGACAAGCTT
Source organism: Bacteroidia bacterium (assembly GCA_025451115.1). Classification (GTDB taxonomy): domain Bacteria; phylum Bacteroidota; class Bacteroidia; order B-17B0; family Aurantibacillaceae; genus PALSA-968. Next base: position 9,445 of record JANWKZ010000058.1, read on the forward strand.
TAATTTAGAATCAAACCCAATATAAGGGATATAAAGAAAAGGCATTAAAGAAGCCAGGAAAAGATCGCTTGCCTTACGTTTACCAAAATAGCGCGCCAGGTTAAAGCCCAACACACCGTACATAATGATGTTCACCCCAGGAACGATCATCAGCGCAGTCCACCATTTGGGTTTTTCAGTCAGTTTGAAGGCTTCGAAGAAATTATAGAAGGGAACAAAGGCCTTCCAGCCGGCAATGCCCGCCTTTTGAAAGCATTTGAACAAGCCTACCCAGGATACAAGAACAAGAATGAGAAAAATAAGGTTTCCGATATACATAGTTTAGTTTTAATGGTGCAAAGATGCTAAAATGAATTGTCAGTAAAACGGCCTTACTTATTGATTATTTATCAATTAGCATTCTTTAACAAGGCTAATTTACGTTATTTTTGTGCAACGTGAAGATCCTTTTTCTTACTCAATATTTTCCTCCCGAGGTGGGCGCCCCGCAAAACCGCCTCTTCGAACTGGCTACCCGGCTTAAAAAACGCGGCATGGAGGTAGACGTACTCACGGCCATGCCCAATTATCCGCAAATGAAGATCCATCCCGCCTATGAAGGCAAATCCTTCTTCAGCGAGACATTGGATAACCTTACCGTTTACCGCGCTAAAATATACGTACCGCAAAGCAAGGGCATCTTCCAGCGCCTGCTCAATTATTTCTCGTTCGTACACACCTCGGCCTGGGCAGGTTTATTTAAACTTAAAAAGTACGATTACATTTTTTGTGAATCTCCCCCACTCTTTTTGGGGATGTCGGCCTTAACGATACGCCTTTTTCGCGGAAGCAAACTCATCTTTAACGTGTCCGACCTTTGGCCCGAAAGCGCCGAGAAACTCGGATTGGTGAATAATCGCTTTTTACTTTGGCTTTCGTACAGATTGGAAGCAAGACTCTATAAAAAATCGGTACTGATTACCGGGCAAACGCAGGGCATATGCAAGAGCATTAAAACGCGCTTTCCTGCTAAAGATGTCTTCTGGCTGCCAAACGGAGTTGATATTAGCTACTATAATCCGGAGAAAGTAAAAAGTACCTGGAGAGCTGAGAATGGTTTTAGTGAAAATGATTTTCTTGTCCTGTACGCCGGCATTATCGGCATCGCGCAAGGATTAGAGGTTCTTTTATACGCCGCAGAGAACCTGAAAAATGATCCGGCTGTAAAGATCCTTTTGGTTGGAAGCGGTCCCGAAAAAGAGAGATTGCAGGAATTAAAAAATGAAGCGGGACTAAACAATGTTTTCTTCTTTGATGTGCTGCCCAAAGACAAAATGCCGCAATTGGTTTGCGCAGCCAACGCGGCTGTTATTCCTTTAAAGAAGCTTGATCTTTTTAAAGGAGCCATTCCCTCTAAGATATTCGAAAGCCTCGCTATGGAGAAGCCCATACTTTTGGGCGTGGAGGGCGAGGCAAAAGAACTCTTTATAGATGAAGGTAAATGCGGACTTTTCTTCAAGCCTGAGAACTCCACCGATCTCGCCGCGAAAATACTGCAACTGCAAAACGATCCTGCCGCATGCGCAGCCTACGGTAAGAATGCCCGTGAATATGTATCTGCTAAATTCAACCGCGATACGCTGGCGCAGAAGTTCTACGAGAAGTTGAATTCTTTATAAACACCCGAAGGACCTCACCCCTCCCGATAGCTATCGGGACCTCTCCTGCGAGGAGAGGGTATAAATTAAAAAACCCCGCCGATGGCGGGGTTTTTTAATGAGTGTAGTAAAAAAGAATTACTCAGCGATCACCTCGAAGTTGATGGTAGAAACCACCTCGTTCTTGTACAGGCGAACTTTGGCAGTATAAGTGCCCAGTTGTTTGATAGAGTCGCCGGTGATCTCGATGTTCTTACGCTCGATATCGTAACCCTGGGCTTTTAATGCCTCAGCGATCTGGATATTGCTTACAGAACCAAAGATCTTACCGTTCTCGCCGGCTTTGGCACCTACCTTAATGGTAACGGTAGCCAGTTTTTCGGCATGAGAAGCGGCTTCTTTGCGCAGCTTTTCTTCTTTAAAAGATTGTTGTTTTCTTACCTCGGCAAGCTCTTTACGACTGCTCTCGGTAGCCAGCGTGGCAATGCCACGGGGCAATAAAAAGTTACGGCCGTATCCGGGACGAACTTTTACCACATCATGTTTAAAGCCTAGGCCTTTCACATCTTGTTTTAATATTACTTCCATTTTTAATTCCTCCTTTTAAATTATTTTAAACCATCGGCAACGTAAGGTAAAATAGCCAGGTGACGCGCGCGTTTTACGGCCTGCGACACTTTATGCTGGAATTTTAACGATGTACCGGTTAAGCGGCGGGGTAACAGTTTACCCTGCTCGTTGATGAATTTCAATAAGAAATCACCGTCTTTGTAATCGATGTACTTGATACCGCTCTTTTTGAAACGGCAGTACTTTTTACGTTTTTGCTCCGCCTGGGGAGGGTTTAAATAACGAATTTCTGAATTTGATGCCATGTTTAATTTCTTTAAGCGTTAGACTTCTCTTTTTTAGGTTGTTTGAACGGTACGCCCTCGCCACCTTTTATTTTGGTGCGGCGTTTCTCAGCATACTCTGCCGCGTGCTTATCTAAAGCAACGGTTAAGTAACGCATTACACGTTCATCTCGCTTAAAGGCTACTTCCAGCTCATTCACTAAAGTGATGCTGTCGGTAGTGTACTCAAACAGGTGGTAGAAACCGGTAGATTTCTTCTGGATGGGGTAGGCTAATTTCTTTAGTCCCCAGAACTCTTCGCTCACGATCTTAGCTCCAAGATCGCCCAGTTGCTTTTTAAACTTTTTTGCGGTCTCCTTTGCCTGCTCATCAGACAAAACGGGAGTTAAAATGAAGACCGTCTCATAGTGTTTACTCATTGGTTATCCTTTTATTTTTTTAAGGGAGGCAAAGATAGGGAATAAAGAGGATTGAGACAAACCTTTTTAACAGAATTGTTAAGCAATCAAATATTTGATTATCAATAATTTACTTCTTCAACCTTGGATCCAATGCATCCCTCAATCCCTCGCCTATCAGGTTGTACATGGTTACCGTTAAGAAAATGGCCAAACCGGGGAAAAGCACCAGCCACCAGGCATTGAAGTTCTCACGCGCGGCGCTCAGCAAAGAACCCCACGTTACGGTATCAGCCGAAACGCCGATGCCGAGAAAAGAAAGTCCGGATTCTATCAAGATGGCGCCTGCAATTCCAAAAGCAATGGCAATGAACGCCGGAGCAATACTGTTGGGTAAAGCGTGTCGAAAAATAATTCGCGCTTCAGAAAGACCAAGCGATTTACCTGCCTGCACGTAATCCAATTGCGAGGTGCGCAGGAACTCAGCCCTTGTTAAACGCGCAATGTCGGTCCAGGTGGTAAAGCCGATGATCAGCACAATATTCCAAACCGAGGGCTTCGCAATAACTGACAATGAAATGATCAAAATAAGTTTTGGCAACGAGTTCAATATCTCAATACTCCTCGATACGATCATATCCACCGGTACATAAACACGCTTGTTCAAAAACGGAACCCGATCGAACAGTCTGCCGAACAACCTGATCAAATACAGCACCGCGAAAAAGATCAGTATGCTCCAGAGCAATTGGAAAAAGAAAAGTAATCCGGAATTACTTAGCATATCCGACAAAACAGTTCCTCTAACTACAAACGCGTAGAAGTAAGCTACAAAAACACCAATTATTGTAAGCCAGAACCTCGCCCGCGTGGTTTGCAAACGTCTGTCGCCGAAATAACCGGCCACCGAGCCAAGGAAAACACCAATGAAAGAAGCAAGCAGCATAGAGAAGATCCCAATGGTCAAAGAAATTTTCGTTCCATGAACCAATCCGCTCAGCACATCTTCTCCTTTTTTATTCGTTCCCAACCAATGCTTGAAACGTGTAGGCATTTCAACCGTTTTTCCATCCTTACCCGTAAAGAACTGTTCTCCTCCCGGGGAAATGTAATCTGAATTATCGAGATCAGACTCATAAGGTGAGTAAACACACAAAGGCCAGATCACAGTTTCCAGGTCCATGCGTTTCCAGTCGGCAATGTCGTATTGTACGATCTCGGTCTTTCCGTCTGCACCTTGTATTTCCGCGGTAGTATAGAGCGATGTGGCCGGGAAAAGCCATTGGCCCCTATACTCGCAGAAAACAGGTTTGTCATTTGCGATGATCGGCGAGAAGATCGCTATCGTAATAAGTATAAAAAGGAGTTTGAGCGCTATCATAGCGGGTCGGTTCACCCGGAACTGGTCCCATGCGTACATGCCAAAGCTGAACTCTTCCTGCTCTTTTTCCATCATCTGTAATGTATGCGGGGATCTACCGCCGCGTAAAGAATATCAGACACCAAATAACCAATCAATGTAAAGACGCTTGTTAAGGTGAGCACCGCGATGATCATCGGATAATTCTGGTAGGTGATGGCGTTATAGGCTTCGAGTCCCATACCGGGTATGGTGAAAATAGTTTCGAGAATTACAGAACCGCCCACCGCTGCAGGAAATACCGCAGCAAAAATGGTAATGATGGGAAGCAAAGAATTCTTAAACGCATGTTTCCAAACCACTGCCTTCTCGGTAACGCCTTTAGCGCGTGCCGTGCGGATATAATCCAAACCAATGTTCTCAATAACAGAACCCCGCATGATCCGTGAGAGGAATGCGAAGGAAGTATAACTGTAACAGATCAGCGGAATGACAATGTGCGGCAAGCTCAGCCACATCTTTTCAAAAATATTGGCGTCCTCGGGATAACCCTCCGTTGGTTTCACACCTGAAGCAGGAAAAATATCCAGCATATCCGGGTTGGCGAACAACATGAGTAACAAAATGGCGACAAAGAAATTCGGCAGCGAATACAAACCAAACAGGAATACCGAAGAAATTCTATCAAAACGACCTCCCCTGTTCTGCGCGGCCTTCACTCCTATCGGTATGCTCACCAAATAAGCTATGATCACAGAGAATAATGTAAAGAAAAGCGACCAGCCAATGCGATCGAAGATAGTTTTGGAAACAGAATCCTTCGTTTGGTAAGAAGTCCCGAAGTCGCCGCGAATGATGCCATCGCTGTAGATCCCCCCATCACCAAATAGCCAACGGTGATATTGATTGTTGCCATAAAAATGCAGCGCAGGCACATAATTCTTCCAGGTCGTTCTCGTATCAAGAACCTTTTGGTAGGCGCCTGACACTTCATCAAGTTCATCCGCAAAAGGTTTTGTAAGGTCGTATTTGCTCATCAACCCTTTCACCACAGCTGTTTTTGTCTGAATCACTGCGTGCTGCCAGCAGGACTTCAAAGAAAGTATTTCGAAGCGTATCGTATTCAGGTCTTCCTCAAATTCATCTCTTTCGTAAGTGGCCTGGCTGTCCACAACCGGATTGAAGAAAAGCAATCGGGTGTAAATGTTATTCAAACGGTGGGAATGTTCCGCTATCTGTTCCCAATTGCCATATTGGTCAAGCAATCTCTCTAAAGCCTGGCGTTCATTCTTGTCGTAGATCTTGTATAGCGTATCGGGATAGGAAAGTTTTGTGAGCGACACATAAAAAACAGGTAGATCAAGTCCTAACTTTTGTTTCCAAAACCTCTTTTGTTCCACCTGGCTGGCACTTTGGGTGCCTACCTCGCCGGAAGAGCCGGCCGCCGTCATCATTCTTTCCACAGGATCGCCCGGCGCGTTCACCGAGATAAAAAAACCAATGACGGTGATAATTACCAGCGTAGGTACGAACATTAAAACGCGTTTGGCAATATACCTGAGCATAAAGGCAATTAAACTTCCTTAAAGATAGAAAAAGCGAACGAAAAAGTGAATTTTAAGGGAAATTAATACCCTCCCACCATCAGGGTGCCCACAATACGACTCATGAGCTCTTTGGTGTATTTTTTATCATACTCAAAGCAATCGCAACGCTTGGCGTAAGAAACCAGCGCTATAGGAAAATCTATATCATCGTCATTCTCGAAATGGTGATAGAAAGCATCATCGATAAGGTTGGTCTCGAAATGAAATTTGAAAAGATCCTCCAGTTCGGCTTTATCCGGGATCCTTGAATCAACGCTTAATAAACGTGCGATATATCCTTCCTTTTTTACTTTAACAGTATAATGCGCGTCGCGTTTCAGGGTAAATTTAAAACCCTTGCTCACTTTCAGCACCTGTTCTTCAACCACTTTATTATCCCTCAAAAGTTGCGCGGTGTACTTGCCTTCCAGGTTTTTCATGGTCTCATCAAACCCACCGGTAACAACCAGGGCATCCATTTCCTTGGGACCTTCACTGTTCTTTTTCTGCGCCTTCATTTCAACACACAGAACGGCCAACAACAAGCAGACAAGAGTTTTTAGAGTGGTTTTCATAACAAGGGTTTATATACAAGTTTAAGGAAAAGCCCGCACTTTGCGAAATATTATCGACCAATATTTGAAATCCTGAGGTTAATCTACAGCGCTTGGTTTGGCAGAAGCGCCAGATAGCAAAAAACGATTCAGCAGGATGGCCTGCCTGTCGTAATACATCTCCTGGTCGCCAAAACGTTTGTGCACGGCTATGCGACGTACAGAAGAGTAAAGGAAGATATAAGGCTGATCATCATAGATCATTTTCTGGAAACGCTTGCTCATGGCAAAGCGTTTATTCTCGTCAAGCTCATGTTTCATAGAATCGATCAAAGCATCACTTTGCGGGGTTCCCCAACCGGTAAAGTTCGAGCCTTTTGTGGCCCACGATTTTGTTGACCAAACCTGCTCATGATCTTCAGGCGCTGCAACTCCCTGCCATGCGGATACCAACAGGTCGAAATCGTGGTTCTTCAGGTTATCCAGCGCCACGTTAAAATCAACCGCTACCGGCGTAGCTTTAATACCTCCTTTATAAAAACCTTCGGCAGCCATAAACGCCATGTCTTTCCACGAAGGAGCCGTGGCCATATACTGGATGTTAAATTCCATCTTCACTACCTCACCATCGATCTTTTTCTCCAAAATACCATCTCCGTCGCTATCTTTCCAACCGGCTTCTGCCAGTAATTTTTTGGCGCCTTCAATATCGAGATCAATAGGTTTAAGATCCTGGTTATATTCATTTTTTAATGGAGAGATCGGAGCCGCCACACGTTTTGCTTTTCCTTTGTAGATGACCTTATTCATGTCATCGGCAGGTGTCAGTTTCGCCAATGCCAGGCGAACTTTGGGATCCGTAAAAAGTTTTTTGTGCTTTACGCCATCGGGTCTCATGTTCACAGCGATATAAGAATAACTGTAAGTGGGCATGAAAGCGTAATTGTAATTATCGGTGAACTCTTTGCTCTTCTCCAGTTCCATCAGCGCTTTGATCTCTATGTATGTAGAAGCGTCATATTTCTGTTTCTTGAACTCCAGCATATAAGAGTTAGGTTCACGATTGATGGTAATGATGATCTTATCAGGCCCCGCCATTTCATACATCCCTGTTTTTCCATCGCTCCAGTGGTTCTTCTTTTTTTCCAATGTCATGCTCTGGCCCGGCTCCCAACCCGAAATTCGATACGGGCCTGCTCCCGCCAAAAACTTCATGTCGCGGCTATATTTTGGACTATTGAACTCCGTTGCCCAGGTCATTAATGTAGCTTCCTTATCCGCTTTAAATTTTTTATCATCAAATTGCTGGAAAGTATATTTTGAAAGCACATCGTTCGGGTCAAAAAAGATGCGTTGCATAATGGGGAAATCGGTAAGCATCCAGACATTCTGAATGTACTTATCCTTCATGAAAAAGATCATTTTATTCTTATCGGCCGGATCTATCGTTATATTCAGGATATTATCCAGGTAAGGTTTTGCGTGCGGGTTATTGGCCAGCGGACATTTAGCGGCTTTAAAGGTGAACATCACGTCTTCTGAAGTAACGGTTTTTCCATCATCCCACTTCATATCGGTGCGCAGCGTATAAGTGTAAGTTTTTCCGTCTTCTGATATTTCGGGCTGAGCGGCAGCCAGGTAAGGTAAGGGCTGATTATTTTTTACATCAGTATTAACAAGGAAGATCTGTGTATAATTGTTTATTTCGGTGCGGGGTCCCGAATTATCATTGATGGGGTGCATACCGTCGGGTTCGCCGATGGTGTGGTAAACCACGATGTTATTTTTCTTCTCCTCTTTGGGCTTCTCCCCTCCTCCTCCACACGAAAAAAGAAGGCTGCTAGCGACAAGACCGGTGATCAATGAACCTTTTCTCATAGAAATAACTTATATAGCAAATATACGTAATTAATATCCTTCCTGTTAGTTCAAAAGGCATTTGTTCTATCCTCTTAAAATCCGCATCTTTGCAGCCTGTTATGACCATTCTAAGTAATCTTACAAGAGCTGTTAAAACGGCCCTTCAGTCTTTATACGGAAAACCTTTTGAAGGTGAGATCGTATTCCAGAAGACCCGTAAGGAATTTGAGGGTGAGCTGACCCTGGTTACTTTTCCTTTTTTAAAGCTCTCCGGCAAAAAACCGGAAGATACCGGCGCCGATATAGGCAAATACCTGCAGGAAAACACCGGGCTTGTAAAGAAGTTCAATATTGGAAAGGGTTTTTTAAATATCAGCGTATCCGATGCGGAGTGGCTGAATTATTTTTCTGAGATAATTGGTAACGAAACTTACGCTTTTGAAAAGGAAGGCTCGTCAGGGCAATCGGTGATGGTGGAATATCCTTCACCCAATACCAACAAACCCTTGCACCTTGGGCATTTAAGGAATATCTTCCTGGGTTCTTCTGTTGGCGAGATCCTAAAGGCGCGCGGACACAAGGTCATTCACAGTTGCCTGTATAACGATAGGGGAACGAACATTTCCAAGTCCATGCTGGCCTGGAAACTTTTTGGGAATGGGGCTACGCCGCAGAGTACGGGTAAAAAAGGAGATCATTTAGTTGGCGATTTTTATGTACAGTACTCCAGCGCCTACAAAAAAGAGATTGACTCGCTGAAACAAAGCGGCCTCACCGAAGAAGAAGCTGAAAAGAAAAGCGAATTAGCCAAACAGGTAACCGATCTCACTGTAGCCTGGGAGAACAACGACCCCGAAGTACGCAAGCTCTGGAAAATGATGAACGACTGGTTCCACCAGGGAGTTGCCGAGACCTATAAAACACTCAATATTTCGGCCGACAAGAACTATTACGAAAGTGATGTATACAGCTTAGGTAAAGAAACTGTTAAGGAAGGTTTGCAAAAAGGCGTTTTCTACCAGAAAGAAGACAGTTCTGTATGGATCGATCTTACAGCCGACGGCCTCGATAACAAATTAGTGCTGCGCAGTAACGGCACCAGCGTGTACATTACGCAGGACATTGCCACCGCGAATGAAAAAGAGCGCGATTTTAAAATTGACAGATCGATC
>JANWKZ010000059.1 GCA_025451115.1 Bacteroidia bacterium
AGCTAACGTTTGTAAGCGCAGAGATGAACGAAGATATTGCGGTAGGCTGCGAAACACTCACCGTTTGTGTATGGACACAATTATTAGCGTCCTTTATCGTGCAGGTGTACGTATTTGCACTTAGCGCCGATGCTGTTGCCGCATTGCCTCCGGCCGGAGACCACGAGTAGGTATATGCACCGGTACCTCCATTTGCGGAAACAGTGACGGAGCCATTATTACCTCCGTTGCAACTCACATCGGTTTGCGAAGAGATCGAACTGACAATATCTGTGGGCTGCGAAAGCGAAACGGTTTGTGTTCTCACGCAAGAGTTCGCATCTGTTATGGTGCAGGTGTAGTTGCCCGCTACCAGGGCGGTAGCTGTGGCGGCATTTCCACCGGTAGGTGACCAGCTGTAAGTGTATGAGCCTGTACCACCACTTGCAGATACGGTGGCAGCACCGTTACTATTACCAAAACATCCGCTCACATCCGTTTGTGACGAAACGGAACTGGTAAGAGCAGTTGGTTGCGAGAGAGATAGTGTTTGCGTTTTTACACAAGAGTTCGCATCTGTTATGGTACAAGTGTAAATACCTGCTGCTAAACCTGTGGCTGTGGCAGCCGTACCACCCGCCGGCGACCAGCTATAAGTGTATGCGCCTGTTCCACCACTTGCAGAAACAGTGGCGCCGCCATTACTGTTTCCAAAACATCCGCTTACGTTTGTTTGAGAGGAAACAGAGCTTGTAAGGACGGTGGGTTGTGAAATGGAAACGGTTTGCGTCTTTACACACGAGTTCGCATCCGTGATCGTGCAGGTATAATTTCCCGCGGCAAGACCTGTTGCTGCCGAGGCTGAGCCTCCTGACGGTGTCCAGCTATACGTAAGTGTTCCTGTTCCGCCACTGGCTGAAATGCTCGCTCCGCCTGTGCTTGTGCCAAAACAAGTAACGGCTGTTTGTGATGCAACAGAGGATGCAATAGCCGAAGGCTGTGTAATGGAAACCGTTTTAGTAGTGGCGCAAGCATTGGCATCGCTCACATAACAGGTATAGGTGCCTGACGGCATATTCACCCCGATCGTAGCATTACCTCCGGTAGGCGACCAGGTGTAGCTTAGTGCGCCGGTTCCACCCGTTACAGAAAGAGTGGCCGAACCATTGCTGCCTCCGTTACAGCTCACATTGCTGACCGAAACAGTAGGTGTACTCATGATACAGGTTGGCGTATACTCCCAAAAATCGGCATAAGTACCGCAGCAGGTAGCCTGTCCATTTCCCAGGTATCCCTTGGTGCCGATACTGAATCCGCGGGCATAGTACCTTCCGGCCCCCCCGAAATTTGCTCTTTGTGTCCAGGTATCCAAGGCGGGATCGTACTCCCAAAGGTCATTGACAAAGACGTTCCCCCCCAAGCCACCACAACTCACATATCCTTTATTTACAATAGAAAATCCTGAAGCCTCGACCCTTGAAGTGGATGGAAAATTTGCTCTTTGCAGCCAGGTATCCGTATTTGGATCATAACGCCAGGTATCGATCAGTCCGAAGCCACCACAAGTAACATACGCGTAGTTACCAATTGTAAACACGGGGGGGGCGTTCTTAGCCGGTCCGGGAAAATCAGCTTTTTGTATCCAGGTATCCAGCGTGGGGTCATATTCGAAAATATGGCTCAGCCCACCCCAAGTGGTAAATGCATAGCCTTTATTTCCTACTGAAAAATGTGCGTACCCTCCATACATATAATTGGTATTTGCTTTTACCTGCCAGGTGTTCGTGCCTGGGTTGAACTCGTAAAGATCACTAAAGCCGGTTGATCCGTCATTTCCATTGCCAATGTAAGCTTTACTATTAATTACAAAACAGCCCGCCATACAGCGCAGGCCACCGGGAAAATTCGCTTTTTGTGTCCACACATTTGTTGTTGGATCAAACTCCCACATATCATTGTAGTAGTTCACAGGTCCTTGCGTATTTCCCAGGCCCACATACCCTTTGGTGCCGATGTTAAATGCCACATGCGAGGATCTTCCATTCACTCCGGGAACGTTGGTTTTTTGAACCCACACATTGGAAGGTTGGGCGTTTGTCAGGAATTCGCAAAGCACAGCAAAAAATAAAAATGATAGTCTTGCAATTTTGTTTTTCATATGAATGGTTTTAAATGACGTTTAATTTCTTCATTTCTTCAATGGAGATAGTGGGAGGCATCTCGCCCTTTTTTATTTTTTTGATCACTTCTTTGGCTACAGTTTCGGATGCCACTTTTGTTTTAAATCCATCGTTCCCCTGCATACCGGGAACGTGCGGCTGATGCACAAAAAGTTTATCATCCCGGTAAATATCATAGCCCCAGGTGTTATGCTCCGACGGGATTATTTTATAGGTTAACTTTTCCTTTCCTGCTTTAGCAGCGGTGCTCTGCGCAGTTACTTCATGAAAGAAGCATAACAGCATAAAGGATAAAATGGTAATAAAAGCTTTCATGCAAACAAAGCTAGACGAGGCCCCTCGCTTTACCTAAGAAAGGCCATGGACAAAAAGATGGACAAAACCGCAACATCATGAGAATCAAATCCAAGACAGGGCGCTGTCCAGTTTCTTATCCTTGGGTACGCTCAATTTTTTCTTGAGCCGGTACCTTGTTTTGATGATGCTTTGTGGAGAGATACCCAGGATGGCGGCCATGGCTTTAGTGTTCAATTGTAATTTAAGAAGCGTGATAAGCCTTATTTCTGAAGGAGTTAGGAGCGGAAGTTTGTCATGCAGGCGAATGTAAAAATCGGGGTAATGAAGTTCAAATTGGGCTTTGAATTTTTCCCAGTCGGATTCAGTTAAGATAATGGCCCGGTGCAATTGCTGTTTGTTCATTGAGATGTTTTGTGAGAACAAACTTATACACCAACTAAGTGGAAAGGCTTAATTGAACATGGACAAAAAAATGGACAATTTGGTAAGCGGCTGGCAATTAAACAGATTCGGCCAGGTGTTCGATATCCTGGTTCTCGGCCAACTCTACTTTTTTTCGTAGCCGGTATTTGGTCTTTGTGATAGTTTCCGGGGATACACCCAGCATGTTTGCCATCTGCTTAGTATCGAGATTGAGCTTAACTAAACTGATCAGCCTGGTCTCGGCATTGGTAAGGCCGGGGAATTTATCCTTAAGACGAACAAAAAATCCCTTATATACTTGTTCAAAGAGATCCTTGAACTTGTCCCAATCTTCGTTAGTAAGCAGGGTGGCTTTATTAAGGTCGTCGAGCGTTTCAATTTTTTCGGAATAGAGTTCCGCTGATTTCAGGTCTTGCAGTTTTTCAATTTCCTTTTGATATTCATCTATTACTTTGTTCTTTTCAATAAGGTTCTCTGTATAATTGAGCAGGAGTTTTCTGGCACTTTCAAGTTCTTCTTCCGCTTTTCTTTTTTCCGTCTCCAGCAAGACATGTTGCTGACGGGCGATGACCCTATTCTTTTTGTTGACGAGTAATGTAGCAACGCCCATCAAAAGAAGCAAGGAAATAATACTTATATAGATGACCTGTCTTCTTCTGTCCTCTGCGCCTGCCAGCGCTTCTTTTTTATCTTGTTCGGCTTTTGCCAGCGCTTCTTTTTTACTGAACTCATAATTCATTTCCGTTCTCACGGTCTTCTCCGTATTCTCTTCATTTATGATGATGTCCCGTACGGTTATGTAACGCTCATAGTAATATTTGGCCCTAAGGCGCATCTGTTCAAGGTTCAGCACTTTTCCACCTACTGTATCAGGCAGAGGGGTCGTGGAGTTTTGGTAAAGCTCACTGAGATGAAGATATTGCCCTTTAACTATATATTTAGTCCCCAGGCTATCGGCCAGCGCCAGTGATCGATACAGGTGATCGAACGACTTTTTAAATTGCTTCATTTTTTCATGCATGGAGCCAATGTATCCCAGTGTAACTGCTTCTCCGTTCCTATCTACTATTTCGCGACTCGCTGTAAGCGACTCTTCATAGTACTTTAGCGCTTCCGCGTATTTATCCATGTTTGAGTAAACCAAGCCAATATTCGAAAGTACGCTGGCCGTTTGCAAGCGGTCGTTAAGTTCTTTAGTTATCTTAAGCGCCCGCTCATAAAATTCAAGGGCCTTCGTAAGATCCTTTTTCTTTATATAAAGACCTCCCAAATTACCCAGGGTAGAAGCAATGCCGTTGAGGTCGGATATCTCTTCCTTTAATTTCAGCGAACGGTTCAGAAATTCGAGCGCTTTTTCATAATTACCCTGGTTAACGTATGTTCCGCCTATATTGGAAAGATTACTGCTTTGCAATTGTTTGTTTGAGATCTCTTCCGCGATCTTCAGGGCTTTGAAATACCAGGTAAGGGCCTCCGGGTAATCGCCCTTTTCACTGTATACGATCCCTATATTTCCTAACTTCAGCGCTATATCATATTTACTTTCGCCTTCCTCAGCCAATGCAAGGGCTTGCTTATAATAATCCAACGCGCTTGCGTAATCGGCCTGGTAAAAATAAATGGTGCCCAGGTTGGTGATCGTTCGGGCTTCTTGTTGTTTGTCGCCCGCCGTCCGACTTTTTTGTAGTGACTTGTTATTGTATTCAAGAGCTTTAGCATATTCGCCCTGGTTGAGATAAATGGAGGCCATATTTCCATAGGCTTGTCCGTGCACTATGTTTACCTGTTTCAACACTTTTTCATCATCTGTGTTTTTAAGGATGTCTTCGTTGATCTTTATGGATTCTGTATAATACGAGATGGCTTCGGGATAATTGCCCATGGCAGTATAGATATTTCCGGCACGCACATTCGCCTTTGATCGCTGGATGTTAGACTCAAGTTCTTTTGCAAGTTTGATCGCTTCCTTGGCGCGTGCCAATGCCTTGTCAGGTTCGCCGGCCAGATCGTACTCACGGCTTAGCATCAAAAGATGCGAGATCCGGGCGGTATCATTTTTATCTGTCTTAAGGAACGCTTCTAAGGAATCACTTTTTTTTTGAGCGGTAAGCCAGCCGGTGCAAATCAGGAAAAGAAGGATACAGACGTGTCGCATGGTTGGTACCAAATTTATGCAAATAATCAGGTCGTGCAAGCTAATGACGATGGACAATCTCATCATTAAAATAGCCGTATATTTGCAAAAAGATCTGGACTATGGATTTCTCGTTCGACATAAAGGAAATAGCCACCGTAACCATGGTATTGTTTGCGGTCATTGATGTAGTTGGTTCTATACCGGTCATCATCGGGCTGAAACAAAAGGTAGGCAGCTTGCAAGCAGGCAAAGCCTCACTGGTTTCTTTGGCCATCATGGTGGTGTTCCTGTTTGCCGGAGAGTCGATCCTGGGCATTATTGGGCTTTCTACAAAAGATTTCGCCATTGCGGGTTCTTTGGTTATCTTCTTCATTGCGCTCGAAATGATCTTAGGTATTCGCCTGTATAAAGATGAGGTTTCATCCACCGCGTCTGTGGTACCATTGGCATTTCCGTTAATTGCGGGTACAGGAACCTTAACCACTTTACTTTCCATGCGCGCCCAGTACAGCATGCTTTCGCTTTTAATTGGTATTGTAATAAATGTAGCAATTGTCTATCTGGTGCTGAAAAAATTAAATTACCTCGAAAAAGTTTTAGGTGTAGGTGGCGTAGCTATTTTAAGAAAAGTGTTCGGTATCATCCTGCTGGCCATCGCCGTTAAGATCTTTAGAACAAACACCGGCCTTTAAACCTTGAGCGACATTATTCATATCTATACAGACGGGGCCGCAAGCGGAAACCCGGGTCCGGGCGGCTACGGCATCGTTATGCTTTATAAAGGTCACCGAAAAGAATTAAGTGGAGGCTTTAAATTAACTACCAATAACCGAATGGAGCTTTTAGGGGTTATAGTAGCCCTTGAAAGTCTTAAAAAAGCGCATTGTGAAGCTCTTGTTCATTCAGATTCCAAATACGTGGTGGATGCCTTTGAAAAACATTGGCTGGAAGGCTGGATAAAAAAGGACTTTAAGAAGATTAAGAACCCCGATCTGTGGAAGCGTCTTTTGGCGCTTACCCGCAAACATAAAGTAAAGTTTAAATGGGTGAAGGGCCATGCCGATAATGTAGAGAATAATCGTTGCGATGAATTGGCCGTAGCGGCCTACAAACTGCCTGGTTTAAAGGAAGATGAAGGCTATTTATCATCCCAGGAACCCATCCTGGGGTTGTAGCCTCAAAATTTTTCCGATTTTTTGTATCCTTTTTCAAATTCCTGCGTTAAAAGGAAACAGCCCCCTGTATATGTTTAGAGTATTCTCCATATTTCTATTCAGTACCCTGCCGTCAATCTTGTGCGCGCAGCATGAAGATAAAAAGAAGCCACCCACGGTTAAAGAGCCAACCAAATTCAAGGTCGTAGATCTTAAAGAGCCGCTACCGCACCTTGGAAAGTATGCTGATAACAACGAAGTTTCTAAAACCGAATTGCTCAAATGCGATTCATTGCAGATAAAACACTGTTTTAATCTTCCTTCTCAATATACTGTCACCCGTTTTCGGTTCTCGGCTTTGGTAGAGGGAGAATATCATTCTTATATGGTTAAGGGCTGCAGGCTTACCCCGCAGATCAAGGATGTGCTGGAAAGAACTACCACCGGCACCAAGATAAAATTCAGCGGCATCATAGCGCAGAAGAAAGTGAAAAAGGATACAGTTAGCAGCGATTTTGACGATCTCGTTCTTAAAGTATTTGATGATACCGACACCAACCTGATCACCTACAAACTCAAGAACCAGATCCCCGAACCCGGGCTTTACTCTATAAAACACCAGTTGCCGTCAAAGGTCACACATCTCGACCTGATGTTTGTGGATGAGCTCTATGTTAAATGCGATTGTAAGATACCTTCCCTGCGTACTGAGTTCAGGGTGGTGGCCTTCGACCTGATGGCCTACTGCAATGGGTATAAAATGGTCTATTCGGCCAAGGGCTCGAGCCTTACCCCCGAAATGCGGGAAGAACTGGCCCATGCCAAAACAGGCATGAAGTTCCGCATCCAGAACATCCGCGTAAAGACGGTGGATGGCCTTTCGGGCTACCTAAGGCCCCGCACTTTTAAGGTAATTCCTTAGAATTTTTCTTTTTTCTGTATCTTTTCCTGCCCTAAGGCGTTCTATTGTTAACACCCGCAAAACCCGTGTTTATGGATGATGACCCGCACATCGAACAGAGACAGATAGAGGAGGCGAAAAAAGACCCCAGGTTTTTTGAGCCGCTCTACAAAAAGTACTACGAGCGCATACTGCGTTTTGTATATAAGAGAATGGAGAACCTGGAAGATACGAGAGAGATCACTTCCAATGTCTTTATCAAGGCATTGACCAACATCCAGAAGTTTCAGCACCGTGGCTTCCCTTTTTCCAGCTGGCTATACCGCATAGCCCTGAATGAAATAGCGCAGTTCTACCGCGATGCTAAAAAAATGCGGGTTATAAGCATCGACACGTTTGGCATCAGCAGGGTTGCCGACGAAACGGGAAAGGACAGTGAGCTTTTGAGCCCTGTTCTGGCAAAGGCCATGCAACATCTAAATGAAGATGAGGTGCTTTTGCTTGAACTGCGTTTTTTTGAAGATAAAGCCTTTGCAGAAGTTGGCGCCATATTGAATATTACCGAGAACAACGCCAAAGTAAAGACCTACCGTGTACTGGACAAACTGAGAGAAATTTTTAATAAACTGAATGATTAAAGCATTACCCCATGGAAAAGTACAATATAAAAAGTAACCGCCCCGAACTCTCGAAAGCCGAGATAGAAGAGGGAATGGACTTTAGCAAGATACAGGCTAAGGCCGGTCCGGGCGCCAGAATATTTCCGCTTAAAAAAGTATTGCTTAGCGGCATGGCGGCAGCAGTTATTATTGCGGTGGGATATTTTGTTCCGAAGATGATCGACAGTGGAAAAGGAGAGGTGCTAACAGATAAAACGATCTTACCAACTACGGCTAATGTGCCTGATACTTTTGTGGTGAATACGGTAAAGGACACTACACTCGTGTATACCAGCGGCACCAAAATAAAAATTCCGGCCGGTTCTTTTGTAGATGAGAAAGGTGAGCCGGTAAAGGGGAAAGTAAAGATCAATTACCGCGAGTTCCACAAGGTGAGCGAGATACTTTTGGCTAATATCCCAATGCGCTATGATTCGGCTGGAAAAGAAATGTATTTCGAGTCGGCGGGTATGTTCCATATCACGGCTAACCAGGGAGAGAAACCCGTTTATATTGCGAAAGATAAAAGTCTTGAGGTGGCGATGGCCACTCTTGATCGCGCAGATAAAAAATATAATCAATACCTGCTTGATGAAGAAACCGGGAAATGGGAATACATTAAACGCGATGAAGTGGCGGTGATCAGCAAGGGAGATATACTTATGGCCGAACCCTCAAAAGCAGATTCGGTTAGAAAGACAGCTCCGCCTAAACCCATGAACGAAAGAATGTTTGTGGTAGACGCAATCGGCCACCCTGAACTTAAAGTGTACAAGGATGTACTTTTTGAAGTGACCAAAGATTGCAAAACCTTCAATGCAGAAGAAGCAAAGACCGACTGGGGGATGATGAATATCGAGAAAACCACAAAAAATGATGAAAATAAAGTGGTCTTTTCGCTTCCTTTAAGTGGACCACTGCGTACCTATGAGGTGACTGCAAAGCCGGTTAAAGACAATAATATGGAAGCGATGATGCAAAAGTACGGCGATCTTTACGCGGCTTATAAACAAAACCTGAATGAGGCCGAGAAAGCCGACCTGGCGCGTGAAGAACAGTTGAAGAATGAGCAAGGTATTTATGAAGATGTTTTTGAAAAGTATGCCGAGTTGCAAAGACAAACTGCTGTACTGTATAACAATGTAAGTGAAGCTTCGCAGGTTGTGTACAGGACCTTCCAGGTAAAACAATTCGGGATCTGGAACTCAGATTGTCCCAGCAGCATGCCACAAGGGGTTGAGGTCTTTGCGAAATTTGAGAACAAAAGTGGGGAAGAAATCAAGATCGCAGCCGTTTACCTGGTGGAAAAAGGAAAGAACGCGCTCTATAATCTGTATGTACCTAAGCAATTCTCCTTTAACCCCGATGCCGAGAATGTGTTATTAGTGATCACCAACAAAGGAAAATTAGGATGGGTAAGTAATGAGATATTTCAAAATATAGATAAATCCACAAAAAACTATACCTTTAAAATTCAATTGCTGGACAAAGAAAGTTATACGGCAAAAGATATCGACGGTATTGTTTCATGACCTACAAACAACATACAGGATCGTGCCGTAGCAAGCAGGGCCGAATGGTGGTGGCGAGGCAAGCTCGCTATCGCGAGTGCGGGGACCACACCTCGCGACTCGGTAACCCCCGAGGCGTTTCAGGCCTGGTTTGCTGCGGTTTCCTGTTGTTCTTTTTTTTATTTTCCTTCTCTTCCTTTTCACAAAAAAAGACAAGCAAGGATTCTGTAGTACATTTTAAAGTAAAATACCTTACCGCCGATTATAAATTCTTTCCGGCGGATGGATATTTATTCATGAGCGGGAAGAACAATCTGAAGATCACGAATACCAGAAACGCAAAATTCGAGGTAAAGCTGATAGGAGGGGAGATCAGGAAAGGTAAAACAGATTCAACCTTCGAGATCAGTGGATTAAAAAAGCCCGGAAATGTGTTGATCTGTGTTTATGAAACAGATGCTAAAGGGAAGAAGAAACTAGTGGTTAATAAACCATTTACGGTAGTTCCATATCCCAAGGTAAAATTCGCAGGCGTGGCCTGCGATTCGGCTTTATCCACTATCATGCTGGCCGCGGGCACCATCAGCGTTCATCATAAGGGGTTGAATTTAAAAATTCCGGCAAGTGGGTTTAAAATGGAGTTTTACGAGAATGAAAAATTTGTACTCGATAGTTCCCTGAATAATCGTCTCAGCAAAAAGATGCTGGCTTACGTAGAGAAATTGAAGCCCGGATCATTGGTTTACATAACCGATATTAAGTACAAGGATCCAAACGGGAACGAGCACACTGAACCTATTTACAGGGTATTTATAGTTAAAGAAGATAAGGTTTTGAAAATAGGAGTTAACTGACCTATTTCCTTTTTGCGGCCTTTTTCGTTGTTTTCTTAATTGGAGCTTTTTTCGCAACTTTCTTTACAGGAGCTTTCTTAGCGGGTTTCTTCACGGCAGCTTTCTTTGCAGGCGCCTTATCTTTCTTTGCAGAAGCCTTTTTAGGAGCAGGTTTTTTGCTGGCCGCCATGCGGGTATTACTTGCGATCGCTTGCTCATAAGCATCTACACCGCCAATAAGTTGAACAACCGCTGCAAAATCCAATTTAGCGGGCTCCTGGTTCTTGGGGATCTTGAAGAATTTCTTGCCGAGGATGATGCATGGACCCCAACGACCGTACATTACTTTAAGGTCCGGATTCTCAGGATAGGTGCGGATTATTTTCGCGGCGTCCTTTTCGCGCTTCGCTTTTATCAGCTCAATGGTACGTTCGCCGGTAACTTCATATGGATCGTCTTCCTTACCTAAGGAAGTAAATACATTATTATGTACTACGTAAGGACCAAAGCGGCCAATACCCACTTTCATTTCTTTTCCTTCAAATTCCCCAACTATGCGAGGCATTTTGAATAATAGCATGGCGTCTTCCAGCGTAATGGTTTCCATACGTTGATCTTTACGCAGGGAAGCGAAGCGGGGTTTATTATTTTCATCACCGCTTTCACCAATTTGTACAAGAGGACCAAAGCGACCAATACGCACGATCACGGGTTTACCGCTAACAGGATCAGCTCCAAGCGACCTTTCTCCGCTGGCGCGCTCGCTGTTATCAGTGGTGCTTTCGATGGTCTTATGGAAAGGCTTGTAGAAATCCTTCAGCATTTTGGTCCAGTCTAATTTCCCTTCAGCGATCTCGTCGAATTCTTCTTCTACGTGCGCTGTGAAATGGAAATCCAGGATATCAGAAAAATGCTGCATCAGAAAATCCGTTACAACCATACCAATATCGGTTGGAAATAGCTTTGATTTCTCGGCGCCTGTATTTTCTGTGGCAACACTTTCTTTTAAATTACCGGCCACAAGTTCAAGTACATTATAATTACGGGGAGAACCCATGCGATCGGTCTTCTCTACATAACCCCGCTTTTGTACGGTAGAAATTGTTGGCGCGTAAGTTGACGGACGGCCTATGCCCAACTCCTCTAATTTCTTTACAAGGCTTGCCTCTGTATAACGCGCCGGGTGGTGCGTAAATTTTTCGGTAGCCACAATGTTTTTGTTGGATAGAGATTCGCCTACTTTCAAGGGAGGGAGAATTCCGCTGTCTTCGGTGTTCTCTTCATCCTCATCGTCTTTTCCTTCAAGGTATACTTTCAGGAAACCATCAAATTTCAATACTTCACCCTGCGCCGCAAAAGTTTCGCTGGCGGTTGATATAGTAATAGTAGCCGTTGTCTTTTCCAGTTCAGCGTCCGCCATTTGAGAGGCGATCGTGCGTTTCCAGATCAATTCGTATAAGCGCTGCTCGTTGCGCTCGCCGTCAACGCTTTGGTTGTCTATATAAGTCGGGCGAATGGCTTCGTGAGCCTCCTGCGCGCCTTTCGACTTTGTTTTATATTGACGTGGATGATGATACTTTGCTCCGTAGAAATTGTTGATAGCGTTCTTAGCTTGCGTCATTGCGGTTTCCGACAGGTTCACCGAGTCGGTACGCACATAAGTGATCTTTCCGGCTTCGTACAAACGTTGCGCAAGCATCATCGTCTGTGCCACAGAGAAACTTAATTTCCTTGCCGCTTCCTGTTGTAAAGTAGAAGTGGTGAACGGCGCAGCGGGTGAACGCTTGGCGGGTTTGGTTTCCAGATTACCGATCGAGAAATTGGCCCCCTTGCATTTTTCTAAAAAAGCCTTTGCATCGGCTTTCGCAGCAAAACGCTTATTTAATTCTGCTTTTAGTATAGAACCGCCCACATTAAACTCGGCAACCACGCGGTAAGCGGAAGTAGATTTAAAATTCTGTATCTCTCTTTCACGCTCAACGATCAAACGCACGGCAACCGATTGCACGCGGCCTGCAGATAAACTCGGACGTACTTTTTTCCAAAGTACAGGAGATAACTCAAAACCAACCAAACGATCGAGGATACGACGAGCCTGTTGTGCGTCAACCAAATGTTTATCGATCTTACGCGGATTCTTTATAGCTTC
>JANWKZ010000060.1 GCA_025451115.1 Bacteroidia bacterium
CATAACGAGCGTTACGAGAATGGGTGGAGATCCTGGAATTACGATGGGCAAAGAGTAGAGAACGAACTTAAGGATCTAAAAGTTTACGATAGCGTTAAAGAACTCGATCTGGGATATAGTCGTATTGAGAATTTAGCCGGCTTAGTCCATTTTACTTCTTTAAAAACGCTGAACCTTTATAATAATCCGCTTGTGTCACTAGAAGGTATTCAACATTTGCAACAACTGGAAACCCTGGATGTTGGCTTGGCGGATATAACAGACTTTAGTCCGCTTTATGCGCTGAAAAACCTTAAGGTATTGCGTTGCACCTATCTCAATGCCGAGCAGATGAAGACCATCAAATCAAAATTACCTAACCTCATCATAAATCCATAAGCCATGCCAAAGAACACATTCATAAGCCTGATAGTTGCCTACGCCTGCGGAGTGGCGGGAGGCTTACTTACATTGCTCATTGTTTCTATCCTGATGTGCGGATCGTATGTTCGACAGACACACGATGATCTTTTTGTTAATACCCAAGGTGTTGTGGCGGCTGTAGGTGTTGTGCTAAGCTTTATTGCTACCGGTGCGTTTTGCGTGGTGTTTCTCCTCCCCCTTGCGGCCATTGAAAAAGACAAGATCGAAACCCGGAGTTTCAAGGAGCTGATGATACGCTATGCACCGATGATCTGTGTGCCGATAGGGCTCATCATGCTGATGAACCTGGTGGGAAACCAGGATAACGTCGACGACAGGGCCGGCTTATGCACTGTGATACTTACGCTTTTTAGTATTTGCTGTACCTCGCTCTGGATGTTTGTGAAACGTTTAAAATCCTAAATTATGTTATCGATAAAAAGAAAGATAACCTGGCTTACGTTATTCAGTGTAGCCATGGGCTTTATGGAAACCGCTATCGTTATTTATTTACGCAAGCTTTACTATCCTTCGGGATTTGAATTTCCGTTGATCCCTGTGTCGCCGGATATTGCGCTGGTAGAATTTCTGCGTGAGGCCGCCACAGTGATCATGCTTGTGGGAATTGGGATCTTAGCGGGGAGAACGGCTTCGCAAAAATTCGCTTTCTTCATTTATTGCTTTGCTGTCTGGGATCTGGTATATTATGTTTTCCTGAAGGTGTTCCTCAATTGGCCAGCCTCTATATTTACCTGGGACATTTTATTTTTGATCCCCGTTCCATGGGTAGGCCCCGTTCTTGCACCTTGCATCATCGCTTTAACAATGATCCTGCTGGCTTCACTTATCATTTACGCTGCCGAAAAAGGTATTTCAACGAAAATAAAAGCTGTTGAGTGGATGCTGCTCGTTACCGGGAGCCTGGTTGTTATAGCTTCGTTCATCACTCCTTACTTTGATTTTTTGAAGCAGGAGAATCTCAGCGCCTGGACATTGAACAGCAAAGAAGCGCTCTTTGAGGAAATAAGAACATTTGTACCTGCAACGTATAACTGGTTCTTATTCCTCGTGGGCGAAGTAATTCTTTTAGGAAGCATTTTACTTTACGCACTCCCACTCCTTAAACACAAATCGTATGATACAGCAATTAAAGCAGGCTGACCGCTGGCATGGCGCCCTGTTCCTGGCGGCCATGAGCGCATTTTCACTTGTGTTATCGCTCATCCGTTACCACATCACCGGAAGCTACATGTACATTTTCCTCAACTGGAATTTGTTCCTCGCCTTCATTCCCTGGTTCATCAGTACGT
This sequence comes from Bacteroidia bacterium, assembly GCA_025451115.1. Lineage (GTDB taxonomy): Bacteria > Bacteroidota > Bacteroidia > B-17B0 > Aurantibacillaceae > PALSA-968. Next base: position 1,713 of record JANWKZ010000060.1, read on the forward strand.
TGGTTATGGTATACGGCTACCAACACAAAAAGCGGGGATTGATCCTTCTGCTGCTGTCTTGGCTGGCATTTTTTCCCAATTCGCCCTATATCCTAACTGATCTTTTCCATTTGAAGGCTCATAGAAGCAGTGCGCCTATTTGGTTCGACTGGACGCTTATTCTTTCTTTCGCGTGGACGGGCCTGATGTTCGGGTTTGCCAGCTTGCGGGATATAGAAAGCATTTTGGCGGGCTGGGTAAAAAGAAAATATATAGTTCCGTTGATCATCCTGCTTTTGTTCATTGCAGCTTTTGGAGTTTATGTAGGAAGGTTCCTGCGCTGGAACAGCTGGGATATCGTTAGCTCACCTTTAGACCTGGGTGAAGATGTGGTAATGCGCATCATCCATCCCTTTCGTTATGTACGTACCTGGATCATTACGCTCCTAATGGGCCTGCTTCTTAACATGATGTACTTTTCGCCAAGAATATTGAAATCAGCACATTAAAAAATTGAACAGGTTGTTGTTGATCCTTTCCGGAACTTTTTATTGCTTTTCGCGTAAACATTTTTGAAATTAGCTTTACCAAACTTTATTTCATGGACAGCACATTACCCAGCCCCGGATTTATCCGCGCCACCATCAAGATCGCCAATCCTACATGGACACCTGAGCAAATTGAAGCCGAGCTTCAAAAGAAATTAGCAGAATTACAAAACCCAAACAACCAGGGCGGCGATTGCGAATTTTGTTCGTCCTAGGTCTTTTTCAGTTCCTGTAATTTCCTTTTCAAATAGGTTTCATGCGGAAGCAGAGCCGTTTGGATGCGACGGGCATAATAAATACTGTCAAGTATCTCTTTTTGCTTCACTTCGATAAGTTCTTTTTGCCGGGTGATCTCTTCGTTCGCTTTCTTCTTCTGAAGGAAACTACGATAAGCGAAAATAGCAAAGACAAGCACGAGTAACCCAAACCCGGAAATGGCCAGCAGGATTATTTTCTGACGGCGCACCTCAGCTTGCGCTACAACTTCTTTCTTTTCCTGTTCCAGTTTGGTCGCCGCCTCCTTTTTATCGAACTCGTACTGCATTTCTAAACGAACGGTCTTTTTGGTGTTCTCCTCATTCTGCAAACTATCACGCGCCGCTATGAATGTTTTGTACGAGTTAAGTGCCTCCCTGTACCTTCCCGTTTGCTCATAGACCAGGTATAGTGATTCGCTGGCTTCCTTTATTCCGTCCAGTTCCCCGATCTCGCGTGCGATCTTTATACTTTCAAGAGCTGCCTTCTCAGCCAGGTCGAATTTCTTCGTTTTAACATAGATATCCGCCAAATTCCCCAGGCACGTTTCTTCTCCGCTAAGGAAACGGGTTTGCTTATATATCTTAAGTGCTTCGTTGAAATATCCAAGAGCGGAGTCAAAACTTAATTCAGCAATGTAACAACTACCTATATTATTCAATGCGTTCGCCTCAGCGATCTTACTTCCTCCTTCCCGTGATAATTTCAAGGCGCGCCGATGATAAGATCGGGCGGTATCGATCATCCGGAGATCATCGTAAATGATCCCGATGTTGGTAAAAGAATTAGCGATGGAGCGAAGGGTTTTAGTGTTACGTTCTTTTTTTAACATCCTGCTGCGTATTTCCAGGGCGAGTTGCTGATACTCCAGGGCTTTTGAAAAGTTATCCTGGTAATAGTAAAGATTCCCCAGATTACTGAGCACATTGGCCTTATGAAAGGGCTCACGCATTTCTTCGGTCATCTTTAAGGAAGCGAGAAAATTACTGAGGGCCAAAGGATAATTCCCCTTGTATCCCTCGATCAGACCAAGGCCATTATAGGCGTTCATGATGCCCCATCTATAATTCAATTTGCGCGAAAGTGCCAGTGCTTCATTCGCATAACCCGCCGCCTCTTCAAACTTACCGCTATTGCGCACTTCCCAGGCCAGGTAGTTCAGTTGCTTCGCTTTATTGGTATCATCGGGATCCTTTTTGATCGCAACTTTCAGCGAATCCACATTCGCCGGCGTTTGCCCAAAGGAAATGACACTAAAGAATAACAGGAAAATAAAAAGCGACCTCATTTTACGCGCAATCGTTTTAAGATCTTTTCTACGTTGTTTTCGGACGTCATCAAACTTTTCTGGATGCGCTTTGCATAATGAATACTGTCAAGGATCTCTTTCTGTTTTTCCTCGATCATTCTTTTCCGCTCTGCCAATTGCTTTTCCGCTTTTTGCCTCGCTTTTACAAATTCACTGATCAGGTACACATTCAGTGCAAAGGGTATCAGGGCAAGGTATTTTAGTGCATCCTGCTCCGTTGGATCTGAGATCTCGGGATCGCAACTCCAGAGCGAATTATTGTGGAGTATATTATAAGTGCCTACTATGAACATGCCGGCCATGGCAAGCGAAATGATGGATCCCCACTTCCTGTCGAGCAACAAATACCCCGAAAGCGCAAACAAAAGCGAAAAAAGTATACCCTGGGCTTCCAATAAACCATTATTGATGACAAAGTGCCCGCCCATTTGTATGGTAAAATTGAGCAGAAAAAAAAATGTAGCGATGCCCACATGGGAACGCAACCGCAAAATGATAAGAACTGCGGCCAGGGCTACCTGTACCGAAACTCCCATGGTCATATGTATAAAATGATCCGTGGCAATAAAGAGATAAGGGATGTTGGTAACGAAAAAGAAAACAGTAAAGTTAAATAATACCTCGGCCTTCACCTGTTCAAATACATCATCGGTCTTTGCTAATACACCACCAATAAAATATTCCTGTATCTTCTTAAAAGGGTTCATAAGGAAGCCAAGTTACAAATTTTACCCAGCAAAGAACTTTGCTAATGACTTGATAATTACCGCCAAAACAAAAGAAAATACAAACATAGGCTCTAAATTCATGTACTTTGTAGGCCTCTAGAACCCTGATTTAAGTGAATTCGTCTAAACTTTTGAGGTTAAACGCTTTTAGGGAAAGAAAGGGCGTAACCTGTAACCTATTCCTCCGTACACTAAATACCCAAATTCTGTTAAATCTGTCCCTGTATGAAGAAATTCTACTCTTTCGGCATGATACTGCTTGTTGTGTTCCTGGTCGGATCTCGTCTGGCTTATGCACAAAACTCAACAGTATCCTACATCGCGGCTGGTACCTATACCTGGACCTGCCCCACCGGTGTTACAACCGCAACTGTTCAATGTCGTGGTGGCGGCGGCGGCGGCGGTGGAGTTGCTACAACTATAGGCGCAGCGAGCGGCGGCGGAGCCGGCGGATCTTTTTCATCTAACACGGTTACAGTAGTACCGGGAACCGACTACATTGTAGTTGTGGGGGCCGGCGGAGCCGGCGGATCGGTTGCAGGGGGAAATGGCGGAACAGGAGCAAGCTCTACTTTTAACGTAACAGATATCATTGCAGTTGGTGGTCCGGGTGGAACCGGCGCCGTCACAAATATTGGCGCGGCCGGAGGAACAGGAACCAGCGCAGGTAATACAGCGGGTACTAATTTCGCAGGAGGTAATGGAGGCACAGGAACCGCTGGTACTATTGGTGGTGGCGGCGGAGGTGGAGCAGGTGACGCTAATCCCGGAGGTAATGCGGCCGGCGCAACAGCCGGTACGGGTGGAGCGG
>JANWKZ010000061.1 GCA_025451115.1 Bacteroidia bacterium
GCCCACCTCCCGAAGTATCGGGAGGTGGGCCTTTTCCAATAAACGGTTTGTCTTAATGCACTACAATTTTATCCGTATATACACCGACTTTTGTTGTTATTCTTATGTAATAGGTTCCTTTAGCCAGGTTGCTCATATTGATCTCGGTATGACCTTTGGTCGCGCCAAGCGAAAGTACTTTTTCTCCCAATACATTGAATATTTCCGCTCCCTCAATGTCGCCCGATAGTGTAAATCTGCCTTCGTTGGGATTAGGATATAAATTGGGTGCAACAGCACCATTCGCTGAAGCTTCAATTCCACTTGCGGTGTTATTCATAACAAATAATTCGCGCCATATAGTTCCATCACCTGCGGTAAAAAATATCAGGCTTCCTGAGGAAGTAAATTCTTTTGGATTTGAACCTACTCCTCCCGAAATAATATCCTGAATAAGAACGGTGCCCGAACTTGTGGCATCACTTTTCCATAATTCGGTGCCATTGGTTCCATCATTTGCTTTGAAGTAGGCGGTTCCGCTTATATTTGTGTTTGGAGTGGGTGTTGAACCGGTTGCTCCTGAATAAATATCTGTTACCATATTTGTTCCGGCAGAAGTGCCATCACTTTTCCAGAATTCAAGCCCATTGATACCATCATCCGCGCTGAACACCAGCGACCCATTAAGATCAGAGAGGAAACTCACATTGGAACCGGTGGCTCCACTGTTTATATCTTTTACCATTACAGTACCCGCGGTGGTCCCATCACTTTTCCATAATTCTATTCCATTCGAATTGTCAGCCGAATTAAAGTACAGCGTATTATTTGAAATTGCCATGTAAAGCGTAGTTGCCGATGAAACAGTGCCGATGTTTTTCACCATCACAGTTCCTGCTGTTGTGCCATCACTTTTCCACAGCTGATGTCCGCCGGGTGAGGGGTTCGGAAAGAAATAAGCCTCGCCATTGTATTCAATGATCGCATACATAACGTTATTTAGAATTCCGGTTTGCACGGCAACGGTACCGCTCGTGGTTCCATCACTAATCCAAAGATCATTGAAACCACCAATGAAAATTTTGTTGCCGATAACAAGCATCTTTCCTATTTGGGTAATAGATTGTACCAGTAGGGTGCCGGCAGTGGTTCCGTCTGTGACCCAAAGCTTGTTATTATTTTGGGCCGAGAAATATAATTTACCTCCCATAATGGCATAGTTCGTGGCGTTGAGGAAAGCCCCTCCCGAACCGGCAACAATGTCCATCACCATAACGGTGCCGGCGCTGGTTCCATCACTCTTCCATAATTCTTTTCCGCTGATCCCGTCATCTGCCACAAAAAATAAGGTTCCATTAAGATTGATCAAACCATAGGGCGATGAACTGCCGCTACCTGCCTTGATGTCCATAACCATTACGGTTCCATTTAGCGTTCCGTCACTTTTCCAAAGTTCGGCACCGTTGGTTCCGTCGTTAGCGCTAAAAAATACTGTGCCGTTAACGTCCACCACATTTTTTACATCGGCATTACCGGATGTGTTTATTTGCTTTACCATGGTCGGAGTTTGTCCCATCATGGTATGGTTTATGATTCCCATGACAAGCATCGATAGAGCAATTGTAATTTTTGTTTTCATGAGTAATTGTTTTAATTTTTCCTACTCTTATGGCTTTTCGGGACCGCCCCTGTATTTTTTACTGTTGCAGGCTAACAGGTTTGTGTTTTTATTGATAATACAAAAGTATCCGGCTTCCATATGTCAGGCAATCCCTGCCGGCAGGGATTTTGCGATCATACCACAAGGTGTTTATAGGCGTATTTTACCAGCCCGATCACCGTTTTAGCTTTTGTTTTTTTGTACAGATTTTTTCTGTGCGACTCTACCGTATGCAGGCTGATCTTCAGTTCCTCCGCGATCCTTTTGCAGGAGTATTCGCGCACGATAAGCATAAGTACTTCTTTTTCCCGTTCGGTTAGCATAGAGCAAAATTGAGAATACTGTTTAGTAGCTACAATCCCTGCCAGCGGGGATTTTTTGCGCAATAAACCCGTTTTTTACTACTTTTGGTTGTAACCCTTTCTATGATAAGACCTATATCACTCTTTTTGGCAGTTCTTGTTTTCTTTCCATTTAGCCGGTTGAAAGCGGATGTCCAACTCGATAGCCTCGACGCGCTGGTCATTAAGTACGAGAATGCGAAATCCGATTCAACTATCTATTTCATGGACCGATACCTTGAGCTTGCCGAAAAAGAACACCGGGTGCAGGAGATCATGAAGATGCATAGCGCCAAAGGCAAGTTTTACGCACGCAAAGGCCTGTTGGATTCTGCATTGCGCTATTTTAAGTTTAACCTGGAAATGGCACGGAAACTGAATAAGGAAGAAGCGGTTTCACGAGCCAGTATCAACATAGGCAATATTTATACTACGCAGGGAAAATATAATTCAGCCATTGACCGCTACCTGGAGGCCTTAAGGATCATTGAAAAGAGCGGCAATAAAAAACTGCTCACCGTAAATTATGTTTGCCTGGGTATAACCTATTATTACCTGAAACAATACGAGAACAGCCTGCAGTTCTATCAAAAAGCTCTCGCTATTTACGATGAACAAAAAGAAAAGCAGGCCAGCGCCTATTGTTACAACACCATGGGCATTATTTATAAAGAAACAGGTAACACCGCTAAAGCCCTGGATTGTTTCTTGAGAACGGACGCGATCGCACGAGAAGAAAAAGACAGTTCCATCCTTTCGCATAACCTGGGTAATCTGGGTGAATTATACGGGATGACTGGAAGGCGCGAAAAGGCGATCGCTTCTTTAGAAGAGGGGATACGCTTGACAAGACGCTTCGAGGATTTTAAAGGATTGGGCGAGAACCTCGTTCTGTTAGGTAATGTGCAGGTGAAATTTGCACAGTACGAGAAAGCCATAGCTACGTATAACGAAACGCTGAGTCTTGCCGGTAAAGTGGGTGTGCCCGATATGGCCAAGAACAGCTACCTGGGGCTATCGGAAGCTTACAGCGCGATGAAGAATTTTAAAATGGCGGCGGATAATCATAAAGCATTCGCGCGTTTAAAGGATTCACTTTTTAATGTAACCAGTTCGATGCAGATCGCCGATATGCAAACGCGGTATGAAACTGAGAAGAAGGAACAAGAGAATGTAATATTGTCTAAAGAGAACAACATTCAATCCATGCAGATAGAAAAGCAAAGGAACCAGCGTAATTTTTTGATCGTTGGTTTTATTTTAGTCTTTCTTTTAGGGGTGTTAATTTACAGCAGCACGCGTTTAAAGCACCAGAATAAACTATTGGCTGAAAAGGAATTGCGCACGCGCGCCGTCTTCCAGGCGCAGGAAAAGGAAAAAATGCATCTTTCCAAAGAACTGCATGATGGACTGGGGCCTCTTCTGTCGCTCATTAAATTAAATGCTTCCTCGGTGAAAGCCGTGCCCGAAAATGAAAAGCTGCTGGCCGATATAAAAGAACTGACGAACGAAAGTATAAAGGAAGTGCGCGGGATCTCACACGCTTTAATGCCAAGCCTTTTGCAAAAACAAGGCTTGCAGGCGGCTTTAACTGATTTTTTCTCGCAAGTTGAGCAAACAGGAACACTTAAAGTTAAGTTTGACCATAACGTATCACATCCCTTTGCTTCTGAAACGGAAGTTCATATTTACCGGATCGTGCAGGAGGCAGTTAATAATACCATTAAGCACGCCGGCGCCACAGAAGTTGCGGTAAGCATATCACAAAAGAATAGCGGAATCGAGTTACTGATAGCTGATAATGGTAAGGGATTCGACCTCTCGAATAACTCAAACGGGAACGGACTCAATAATATTTATTCGCGCGTTGACTTTTTAAAAGGAACTATTTCCATGGAGAACAAAAAAGGAACGACCATAAAAATTCAAATTCCATCGCATGCCTGATAAAATAAAAATATACCTGGTGGATGACCACAAGATATTTGTGAAGGGGGTTGCTACCCTCCTGGAATCGGAAAGCGACCTTGAAATTTCTGGGTATACTTATGACGGGAAGTCGGCCCTTGCTGCGGTAGAAAAGAACTTGCCGGATGTTTTACTTACCGACATACAGATGCAGCCTTTTTCGGGAATAGAACTCACACGTATCTTAAAGGAGCAATACCCGGAACTGAAAGTAATAGGCCTGTCGATGTTCGATAAGCCTGAAGTGATACGCGAGTTGATAGAAGCGGGGGCGGATGGATATTTACTGAAAGATATCGAGAAGGATGAACTGGTGAAAGGCATTCGGGAGGTTTGGGGCGGAACAACCTATTACAGTAGTAGTGCTTCCGCTGCATTGCTAAAAGGATTGGAGAACAAAGATCTTTTAACCAAACGAGAAAAGGAGATCATAGCTTTAATAGCGAAAGAAAAAACGAACATACAGATCGCCGACCAACTCTTCATCAGCGAGCACACTGTAGAATCACACCGCAAAAATATTTTCAGGAAGACGAAGGCAAAAAGTATCGTGGGTCTTATCAATTACGCGCACGAGAATAAGTTGGTTTGAATCTAAAAATCGTGACTCAACTGATTCGTCGCCTTCTGCAAAATTTCAAAAGCATTTTCTGCCATCAGGTTCTCCTTATCTAAAGTAGGGTTGATCTCTACCATCTCAAAGCAAACCACTTTCTTGCTACGCATGATATAGTAAATAAGGTTGCCGGCTTCTTTTTCAGTAATTCCATTCGGAGCGGGTGTTCCGGTTCCGCTGCTGATGCGGCTATCCATGCTGTCTACATCAAAGCTCACATATACATAATCGCAATGATCCAAGTAGTTCAGGGCTTCAATAGCAATACGTTCAACCGCTTTTTTGCGCACTTCCTGCAGGTTGAAGATGCGTATCTTGTTCTTCTTAATAAGATAATCTTCCTGCGGTTCGAAGTCGCGCAGGGCAATGTAAACAAGATCGTTGTAGCCTATCTTGGGCGAAATATTGCCCAGGTTCTTCAGTTTCTCCCAGAACTCAACAGTTTCATCGTCGGGTTTGTTCTGAGCCCTGTCTGGGTTGTCCTCGCCCAATAGGCAAGCAAGCGGCATTCCGTGCATGTTGCCGGATGGGGTAGTGTAAGGCGAATGAAGATCAGCATGAGCATCGATCCAGATCACCCCAACCTTCTTATCCGGGTAAGCCATTTTAATACCGGATACAGTCCCAACCGCCGAACTGTGATCGCCGGCTAATACAATCGGGAAAGCCCCGTCTTTGGTAAGCGCTTTTTGTATTTCACTGGCAATGCGTTCGTTAAGGTTATAGATGCCTTTTATACGTTTCGCGTAGTCGTGCACCACCGGTTCCAGAAGTAAGTGATTCTCAGTTTTAACCTCCACCGACTTATACTTCTTGAAGTAATTACTCCCGAAGTCCAAAGCCGCTATCTTAATAGCATCAACACCCAGGCTGGCACCGCGGGTTCCGGCCCCTATCTCTGACTTTACTTCTATGACTTTAATTGGCTTGATCATAAACTGAATTTTATCGATTTCTTTAATATTATTGATCTAATTGACTTACTTTTGCCTCCCCCGGTCAATGTAAGTCACCCGGATAGGCAAAAAAACATGGAAACAAACTATTCAAACCTCATCAACCAAACCTTTAACTTCCCGCAGGAAGGCTTTCATACGGTTGATAACGAGCTGTTTTTCAATGATATTCCTCTTATGGACATCATTAAGCAATATGGCACTCCGCTTAAAATAACCTATTTACCCAAGATCGGTCAGCAGATCCAGAAGGCCAAGCGCCTGTTCAATGTAGCGATGGCCAAGACCGATTATAAGGGCAAGTATTACTACTGTTATTGCACCAAAAGCTCGCATTTTTCCTTTGTTTTGGACGAAGTGCTCAAAAATGAGGTTCATTTAGAGACTTCATCGGCTTTTGATATTCCGATCATCAAAGAACAATTCAAGAAAAAAGCTTTGGCCAAAGATACGCATATAATCTGTAACGGGTATAAGCGGCCATTGTACCAGCAAAACATTGTAGAGCTTGCTAATGAAGGCTTTAACGTAATGCCTGTGCTTGATCACAAGCTGGAGATAGAATATTATATTAAACATGTAAAGGCGCCCAAGATAAAGCTCGGTATACGTATTGCTACGGAGGAGGAACCCAGTTTTGCGTTCTACACCTCGCGCCTGGGTATCCGTCACACAGACATTATCGACTTTTATCACGAGAAGATCAAGGTGAACCCCAAGTTCGAGCTCAAACTGCTTCACTTCTTCATTAATACGGGTATCAAGGATACGATCTACTACTGGACCGAGCTGAACAAGTGTTTGAAGATCTATTTAGAACTTAAAAAGGTTTGCCCAACACTCGATTCATTGAATATCGGTGGAGGAATGCCGATCAGAACGTCTCTGGGCTTTGATTACGATTATGAGTATATGATCGAAGAGATCGTAGAGCAGATCAAAAGTTTCTGCACCGAACACGAGATCCAGGAGCCGCACATCTATACCGAGTTTGGATCGTTTACGGTTGGAGAAAGCGGAGCTACGCTGTACTCTATCATTGATCAAAAGAAACAAAATGACCGAGAAACCTGGTACATGATCGATAGCTCGTTCATTACTACCTTGCCCGATACCTGGGGCATCAATCAGCGCTTTATTTTGCTGGCCATTAATCATTGGGATAAACCTTACAAACCGGTGAACCTGGGCGGGCTAACCTGCGACAGTATGGACTACTACAACAGCGAGGCACACACCAACCAGGTGTTCCTTCCTAAAATCGGTAAGGACGATAAACAGCCGTTGTACATCGGTTTTTTCCATACGGGTGCCTACCAGGAATCGTTGGCCGGATATGGAGGTACGCAGCACTGCCTGATACCGGCACCGAAGCACATCTTGATTGACAAGGATGAAAATGGCGAGCTTACCACCCGCTTGTTTGCCAAAGAGCAAAGCTTCAAGAGCATGCTGAAGATCCTTGGCTATTAGTCTCAATTTATTTACACATTTGGTAAAAAATAGTATCTTGCGCCTTCGCATATTTCCACGTGAAAAGAATTCTATTCATAGGCGCATTAATCGGGTTAATTACAGCTTCTTGTAGTTACACCAATCCTAAGTTCATAGACGAGGGGCTGATCGATTATGACGCGAAGGTGATAAACGTGGATCATCCCATGGCCAGTTTGGCCCCGGGCAAGATGACCGTAAAATTTAAGAAAGAGCTTTTTGCTTCTGAAATGAGTGTGATGGGAGTTTTTACCACTACGTTTATTTCCAATCCCATAAAAAAGAATTTGACCGTACTCGTTAAGATGTTCGATGTGAAACAGGCTTGTATCGACGATGAAAAAGCCATCAAGGCAGAGTGCGATGCTTATAAATTGGAATTTGAGGAAACCAAGGAGACCAAGGTGATAGCGGGTTATAAATGTAAGAAGGTCATCGTTACGATGTCCGACGACCCCACCATTAAATACGATGTGTATTATACTGAAGAGCTTAATGTCACCAACCCTAACTTCTCAAATCCCTACAATAAAATTAACGGGATGCTGATGCAGTTCAGACTCAAAAAGTTCGGCCTCGAGATGGAGTTCACCGCCCAGGGCGTTACCAAAGAAGACGTTCCTGACGAGACCTTTGAACTACCCGCTTACTACAAAGTGATCACGAAAGCGGAGATGGATGAGGTCTTCAAATCCATCCAGTAATTAACCGTTTGTCAGCCATTTACGCGTTTCAAAAAAAATCTATGGGTGTTTGGCACATTAGTTGTAATTTCATCGCCGAAACAAAACCAAACTACAAATGAAAAAATTTATTTTAAGCGTTATCGCGGTTGCAGGAATGCTGACTGCCCAGGCCCAGGTAAAAGAGGGTTCTATTACTTACAGCGTGAACTTTGAAGGTCTTCCTCCGGAAGCAGCCGGTATGATGAAAGGCAGCGAATTGAAAGTGTTTTTCAAAGAGAAAAAATCACGTACCGAATTTACCAGCGCTTTCAGCAGCAATACCACCATCAGCGATGAGAATACTACCACTACTTTAGTGGATGCAATGGGTCAGAAATACTTCTATAAAATGAACAAGGCCGAGATGGAGAAAGAGAACAAAAAGAGTCCCGAGCCTAAGATCACTTATACCGAAGAGAAAAAGACCATCGCAACTTACGAGTGTAAAAAAGCCATCATCGAAAGCAAAGATGAAAAAGGCGAAACACACAAGATCGATGTTTGGTATACCGACAAAATTCAAAGCAGCAGCACCGGCAAGAGCTCAGGTCAGTTCAAGAACTTAAAAGGCGCTCCCTTAGAGTTCTCCATGAACCAGGGCCAGTTTAAAATGCAGATGAGTGCTACTAACGTTTCTACTTCGCCAATGGCCGATTCAAAATTCATAGCCAACACAGAAGGTTACACAGAGAAAAGTTACAGCGAAATGACCAAAATGTCAAAAGGCGGACAATAATCCTTTCCTCTTAAAAATTTTAACCCCTCCTGGCTAAGCCTGGAGGGGTTTTTTATTTTACAACATTTCCACTTCTTTGAAATTGAAGCGCTGCGTTTCCCCACTTTCGGTCTCAAGTACAAGCAAGCCGCTTTTTTCGATATGTTTTATCCGGGCGCAGAAGGTCTTTCCCTGCGCCGAAAAGTTGCTTGATTCATTATATCGGTACAGGTTCAAGAGATATTGTTTGTCGATATGCTCATATCTGCCCTGCTTCAGATTGAGGTATAGCGCCTCA
>JANWKZ010000062.1 GCA_025451115.1 Bacteroidia bacterium
AAAACGGGAACGCTTTACCAGGTTGACGCCGGCAACGGAAGCTGGAAACAGGTAGGCAAACCCGGCGAGTGGGGACAAACCATCGCGGCCACTACCATGGATAATATGCTTTACACAGTTGAGAAATCAGGAGTACTCTACGCAACCGATCCCTCCACCGGCACCTGGAAAGCTTTAGGAAAACCTGATTTTGGAGCCACCTGGTTCCTTACCGGAAGTAATGGAAAACTGCACACAATTGAGAGTTCCGGAAGTTTGTACGAGGTTAATGTGAAGTGATCAATGATCACAGTGACAATGTTTGTCACTTTTCGCCTTCTCAAAACACTCTTTTCCCTCTACGAAAGAAAAGTAAGCAAGTCCCAGCGAACCGATCGCGTCGGTGTATGGAATTTTAAAGAATTCATACACTGCGCTTGAGGCCAATAGTATCAGCGACATATAAATACAGACGCGGGTACAGCTTGCATCAGCCAGCATCGCCTCCGAGTTCAATGCTTTCCCGACTTTCACTTTTGCGCGAAGCAGGATCCACATCACAAGAATGGAGATAGAAGAAATGATCACACCCCAGAAAGTAGTTTCCGGGTTTATTTTGTTTATGATATTATAAACGGAAGTGATAAGGAGGCCCGCAACCAATATATAAAAAGCTGTGCCTGTTATTCTCAAGGCAGTCTTTTCAAATGCGTCGCGTTTGCTTTCGGGATGCTTTTGAATTCGCACAACCATGTGTGCGATGCCAAGCCCGGAAATAAATTCAATGAAACTGTCAACACCAAAACCGAATAACGTTAAGCTCTCATCCGTAAAACCGAAATACGTTGCTATAACGCCTTCGATGATATTATAAATAATGGTAAAGATCGCCAGTGCGAAGGCGATATCATAAAGCTTCTTCTTTTCTGCGGCTTCCATCAATTGGGTTGGGCGCCTGGAGCATCTCCCGCCCTGTTCTTTAATTGTTTCTCGATATAAAATTCCTGCGTAATGAGCGCGCGCTGGATGCGACTTGCATATTTTATCGAGTCGAGTATCTCCTTGTTCTTCTCCTCGATCAGTTTGAAAGCATTTTTCAGATCTACATTCTTGATACGTTCCAGTTCGGCCTCTCTTTTGGAAGACTCGATCTGGTTCATGAGCTGCACACTTTTTAACTGAGAGTTTGATTGAGAACTAAGCACTTCTTCTTTCAGCGCATGAAATTTCTTATGGAAAACGAGCGCCTTTTCATGATCTCCCAACTGAAAATATACTTCGCTCAAATTTTCATAAAGTTCAAAGCTAATGGATTTGAATTTACGTTCGGCAGCTATTTCCAGCGCCTTATTAAAGTAAGTCTCTGCCTGCAACGGTTCTTTTTCCAGAAGCGCTACTTTGCCCAATTGCTGGTTAAACCGCATCACACCGAACCATTCCTTCTCTTTGAGCGCCATATTCATTCCTACTTCGAGCAGTTTTTTTGCTTCTTTAGCCTGCCCCTCTTCAATATAAACTTCAACGCGCTGGAATACGGTGGCAAAATAGCCACGCATTTCATCTTCAACGGTACGGATAGCAAGCGCTTCGTCCAGTAAGGTACGGGCAGTAGCATATTCCTTTTTCTTCCGGTAGATGCTGCCCATCTGGGTTAGAATAGCTGCAAGGCCGTTCTTGTCATTCAGTTCTTTTCGTATTACCAACGACCTGTTGCTGATCTCAAGCGCTTCATCGTAATGCCCGAACATGGTGTGGATATAGACCATCTGGAAAAAACAGGCTGCCAGGCCGGCCTTATCGGCTTGCTTTTCGCGGGTAGCGATACATTTTTGAAGGGAATCAAGCGCCAGGTCAAAATTTCCGAACCGTATCTGCAGTATCGCGATGTTGTACTGCGCATTAGCGATGCCTGCCTCGTTGGCAATAGCTTCCTGGATACTTAAGGCTTCGAGTAACAATTCGAGGGATCTTTCATGATCGGCCAGTTGCTGATGGTAAAAACCGATATTGCTCAGCGCGTCTGCCCTGCCCTTTTGGTAATTTATTTTTCCCGACAGCTGCAAGGCCTCTTCCGCTGTATCCAGCGAAAGTTTTGGCTTACGGTTACGTTGTTCGTAAGAGGTCTTGTTAAGTTCTTCTATCTTCTCTATCTCCGGGGTTACATGCATGGCCTTCTTGTTACAAACAAATATAGCAAAAAGAAGGTTAATAATTTTTTCATGAATAGTCGTACCGTAAAGAACTGTCTTATCTATTTATCCCTACCTTTCACGGGGTGAAGAAAGCGTTTTTTCTATTGGTTTTTGTAAGCGTTGTGCTAAGTTCCTGTTCTATCCAAAAGCGGCATTACCGCAAAGGTTTTTACATTGCGGGAAGAACTGCAGAACAGGCTGTACATATTAAGCAACATAAACCTTTAAGCGTTTTACCTGAACAAAAGAAACTGATTTCATCAACAAACGAAATTACAGCGTCTTCCGTTTCGCCGGTCATTCCTGTTGAAGCTGAAATTGAGTTCCATCCCCGGACCAAAAAAAACATTCATTCTACTTTAGTTCAAGTCGAAAAACAACTTCCTGTCAAACTGCAAAGGAACACTCCCGCTTTTTACACAGGCATTCTGCCCAACAATGTGGCCCAGGCCGCTTTTCGGATGCTTATCATCAGTCTTGTTTTACTTGGAATAGCGGGCGCTATCGCTTCTCTTCTTCCCGATCTTGTTTACGTTACCATCTCTTTCCTGGCGGCTTCTATCCTCTTTGCGGTCGTGTCACTGATCACAGCCGCCAATGCGCGCAACGACAAGATCAATAACAGCAGAGGGTGGTTACTGATGGCTCTGTTCACGCTCATCCTCGACATATTGATAATTTGTTGCGCGGTTTTCTTTATAATTTCTTTATTTTAGACCGTGAAATACTCCCACACATATTTCTTTTTATTTATCCTGTTCCTTCTTTCTTCCTGCTCGCTCCAAAAAAGACATTATCTAAAGGGATATTACATCAGCCAAAAAACAAAAGCACCGGAACATAAGTCTATTCCCCAGGTTCCAACCCAAACCGAAAAGGAAGAGCTCATCGCTTCCGCATCTAATGAACCGGCGATCATAGTTACAAAAAAGAACCGCCAATTTCCTGACACGGTACTGTGCGATACGGTTGTTTTGTTGAATGGAAAAAAAGTGGTCGGTAAGATATCTATGTACGGATCTTTATCGGTGAAAATAAAAAACTGTACAGGAAAAAACCTGAACGAAATTGAAATACCCAAAAGCCAGATCGCGAAGATCATATACGGTACGGGAGAAACGGATGAAATAAGCCAGGAAGAGGTAAAACGCGATGAGAACAAAGGTACCTTGCAGAAAGGTGATATCGATCTTGTCCGCAAAAAAGCCGGTTGGGGGCTCGGGCTTAGTATCGCTGCTTTGCCACTTTGGTTGATCTGTTGGTTCATTGCCCAGTGGTCGACGCTCGTATTTCTTTTTATCCCTGTTATAGTTGCTATCCTGGCACTTGTTCTTTGCATACAGGCTCTTGCGGAAATGCGAAAGAACAAAGTAAAGAACGGAAGAGGGATGGCTATTGCCGGCATTAGTATCATCGCCCCTTTTTTGCTAATAGGACTTTTTATCGCCCTGGTACTTTTCTTTGATTATCTTAAATACAGTTAAAATTATGTCAACACCACAGGAAACAGCCTTCAGCCGACTCTTAAAGATCATGGACGAATTACGCGAGCAATGTCCCTGGGATAAGAAACAAACCCTGGAAAGTCTTCGCCACCTTACCATCGAAGAAGTTTATGAATTGGGCGATGCCATCATCGCCAAAGACATGAACGAGCTCAAGAAAGAACTTGGCGATGTATTGCTGCACATTGTTTTTTACGCTCGCATTGCTTCCGAAACGAAAGATTTTGATATTACCGAAGTGATCAATTCGGTTTGCGATAAATTAGTAGAACGCCACCCGCATGTTTACGGCGATATAAAGGTTGCCAACGAGGAAGAAGTAAAGCAGAACTGGGAAAAAATAAAACTCAAAGAGAAGGCCGATAAAAAGAAAACCGTGCTCGGCGGCGTTCCAAAAGGTTTGCCCTCCATGGTAAAAGCGCAGCGCATGCAGGAGAAAGCCCGCGGGGCGGGTTTCGACTGGGAAAAGCCCGAACAAGTGTGGGAAAAAGTAAAAGAAGAACTCGACGAACTCAAAACAGAGGTCGAAAAAGGCAACCCCATTGAAAAAATAGAAGGCGAGTTCGGCGATCTGCTCTTTGCTTTAATAAATTACGGTCGCTTTATAGGCGTAAACCCAGAGAATGCCCTCGAAAAGACCAACCAGAAATTCCTGCGCCGCTTCAATTACATGGAAGAGAAGATCACCGGCCAGGGCAAAAGCCTTGCCGATTGCAAACTGGAAGAAATGGACGTTTTTTGGGACGAAGCCAAAAAGAAAGGGCTCTAGATCATTTTCTTTTTGTTTGAAACAACGGCTATCAAGCCGGCTACCAATAATACGCCACCAACTAATGGCGACCAACGAACCGGGTGGTTCTGTTCCTTATTCACTTCGATAGGACCTACATCAAGTACTTTTTTCTCGGTTACGTAATTGAAGCCGGTGTAGATCATCATCAGCGCTCCAATAATGATCAATACGATTCCTGTTGTTCTCATAGACACATATTTTTCTCTAAGTTACCTCTCGCGGGAAACGATGGCGTTATATTAAAGCCGGCATGAGTACCATGTTTCACAGGCTGAAAAGAATGCAAATAAGACGGCTTGTCTGAAAGCCCCAGAATTTGTTTCAAATACAAATATATGATAATCAATAATTTAAGTATATTGTTAATTCCCTTTTAGTTCCCGCGTTTATAAAGTTTTTGACTGAGAACCAGCCGCTTAACAAAAATCCCCTTAACCTACCCCCGCTTATTGGTATATTTGTACCCCCGTTTTTCAGGGAAAACAGGGAAAAAATTTAAACCATTATAAACCCCTCCGCGCAGCCCTGCACCGCCCGGATACAACGTGAAAGAAAATGTCACAAATTCAAAATGAAGTAGTAGCGCCAGCGGATTTCGACTGGAGCATGATCGGAAAAAAACAAGACAACTATTCTGCAGACGATCGCAAGAAATTAGAAGACTTGTACGAAAAAACCTTAAAGACTGTCCACAACCTGGAAGTTTTAGAAGGTACTGTAGTTGCTGTTAACGCCCGCGAGGTAGTAGTTAACATCGGTTACAAATCAGACGGTGTGATTCCCCGCAACGAATTTAAATACAACCCCGACCTGAAAGCCGGCGACAAAATTCCCGTGTTCATTGAACAACAGGAAGACGCGGGCGGACAATTGATCCTCTCTCACAAACGCGCGCGTGCCGCCTCTTCATGGGATCGCATCTGCAAAGCGCTTGAAACTGACGAGATCATTAAAGGGTATGTTAAATGCCGTACCAAAGGCGGTCTTATCGTTGACGTATTTGGTATCGAAGCATTCTTACCCGGTTCACAAATTGATGTGAAACCGATCCGTGATTACGATGTATATGTAGCAAAGACCATGGAGTTCAAAGTTGTGAAGATCAACAATGAGTTCAAGAACGTGGTTGTATCGCATAAAGCACTTATCGAAGCTGAGATCGAAGCTCAGAAGAAAGAGATCATCGGCAAACTGGAAAAAGGACAGGTATTGGAAGGTACTGTTAAAAATATCACTTCATACGGTGTGTTCATCGACCTGGGTGGTGTTGACGGTCTTATCCACATCACTGACCTTAGCTGGGGCCGTATCTCTCATCCTGAAGAGATCGTTAAGCTTGACCAGAAAATTAACGTGGTTATCCTCGATTTCGATGATGACAAGAAACGTATCGCTCTCGGTCTGAAACAGCTTACTCCTCATCCATGGGATGGACTTGACACGAACCTGAAGGTGGGTGACAAAGTAAAAGGTAAAGTAGTTGTGATGGCTGATTACGGAGCATTTGTTGAAGTTGCTACCGGTGTTGAAGGTTTGATCCACGTAAGTGAGATGAGCTGGAGCCAGCACCTGCGCAGCGCACAGGATTTCGTAAAAGTAGGTGATGAAGTTGAAGCAATCGTTTTAACTTTAGATCGTACGGAACGTAAGATGAGCTTAGGCATCAAACAACTTTCTCCTGATCCATGGAGCTTCATCACTACCAAATATCCGAAAGAATCCAAACATTCAGGAACCATCCGCAACTTCACTAACT
>JANWKZ010000063.1 GCA_025451115.1 Bacteroidia bacterium
AACTTTATCTGGGCTTCGCGCAGGCGCTCCACTACGATAGTCAATACGATCACGCGATCCCTTATTACGAAAAGATCACTACGATGCCCTCTTCCTCGCCAGCGGCCGTAAAAGTAAAGAACGTTGCGAAACTGGGAATAGAGAATTGCAAATACGCGCTCACCCAGGGAAGAACAAACCGCCGTGTGAAAGTAAGTACGCTGGGCGAGTTGGTGAATACGGCACTACCTGAATTCCTTCCCATTCCCGATCCCAATGGCGAAGCGGTGCTTTATACCACCAACCGCGATATTGAGCCCGGTACAAAAAAGGAGAACCCCGAAGTTAAACTGAGAGGAGATTTTTTCATCGCGCCGATCGTGGGAGGAAAAATGGAAAGCGGTAAGCTCTTTTATAAGCCGGCCACTCCGCTTAAGTCGCTTGAAAGCCTGCAGGACCTCGATGATGTGATGTATATTTCCACCAATGGCGAAAGAGTGTTGATCCTTCGTAACAAACAACTTTACCTGGCCGAGCTCACCGAAGGAAAATGGAACCCCGCCAAACTTTTACCTCCCGCCATAAACACAACGCCCGAGTTCGACGGAACGGCCTGCATCAGCAATGACGGGAAGAGCATTTTCTTCAGCCTCGATAAGGCTGGAGGTTATGGAGGAAAAGACCTCTACCGTTCGGTTTGCAACGAAAACGGGCTGTGGAGCGAAGCGGAGAATCTTGGTGAAGACATCAACAGTTCGGAAGACGAGAACGGACCTTCGTTAAGTTCAGACGAAAAAACTTTTTATTTTTCTTCTAAAGGACAGGATGGTTTTGGCGGTTACGATGTTTACAAATGCAGGATCACAAGTAAGGGAACTTACAAGCCTTCAAATATGGGTTTGCCTGTTAATTCGCCGGCGGATGATGTAGGTTTTGTCTGTAACAGGCATAACGGCGGATATGTGGCCTCTTCCCGTAAGGGAACGCGAGGCGATCTCGATCTGTACAAAGTATTGTTCTTCGAGGCGCCCGAAGAATCTACTTGCACGCCGCTTGTAAATAAGTCCGGCGACGATGTGTACATCGATTTTATTTTCCACGATTCTATCTTTGTGAATACCGAGGTGAATTTTGATGCCGGATCGAGCAAGTTGAAAGACGGAAGCGTACTGAATTATTTCTGGAAGATAAATGATACGCTGGTAACGAAAGATACATCTGCTTTCAACCGCAAATTCAATCGCGAAGGGCGTTATAACGTAAGCCTTACTGCAGCCACCTATTCTGAAAAAGACGGGGAAAGAAAAGACTATTGCCTGGTAAAAGAACTGCATGTTTTCAATCCTAAAGTTGTAGATGTTTTCTTTGAACCTTTGGTGAAAAAGGATGAGAACAAACTGGTGATCAAGGGAACCGTGGAAGTTGGAAAATTGAAAATAGATACTACCAAAAAGGATCTGCTGGCAATAAAGCTCGATCCCGTTTTCTTTAATACCAATAAGTTCGATCTGCGTAAGGACGCGCAGGAGACCATTAAGAAGAACATCTCGAAAATGAAGGTAGATCCAACTATTGTAGTGAAACTTACCGCGCTCACCGACCCCCGCGCCTCCAAAGAATACAACATGCAGCTTTCGCAGAAACGTGCAAACGCTGTGGTGGCCGCGCTTGAAAAGAGCGGCATCAAGCGCAAGCGTATTTTAGCTGTACTTGCCTTAGGCGAGGAAGAAGCTAATATCAAAGGTTGCAACGGCGATGCGGCCTGCCTCGAGAAGGTCTATCAACAGAACCGCCGCGTAGAGTTCAAGATAGTAGGTGCAGAGTGGATTCCTCCAAAACCGGCCAAGCCCACGAAGACCCCGGCTAAAAAACCGGCCAAAAAGAAACCCGCCAAAAAATAGCGGAAAGCCCTATTTTACAGTCTTTTCACACTCTTTTTTTAGAGCAAAAACCACCCCGAGATGCAAGGTTTTTAGCTTTGTAAGTAAAAGGGAATAAGTTATATTTGCCCTTCCCCGACCCCAGCCTAAAACTGAGGCGGGAAGCTTACAAAATACAATGGCACAACAAGAACTGATCATGCCCAAAATGGGCGAAAGCGTGGCCGAGGCCACCATCATCAAATGGGTGAAGAACGAAGGCGATAAAATTAAAATTGATGAAACAGTTTTAGAGATCGCCACCGATAAAGTGGATAGCGAGATCCCCTCTCCTTTTGAAGGCATACTCGTAAAAAAACTTTTTAAAGAAGGTGATGTAGTGCAGGTAGGTAAAGCTATTGCCGTGATCTCTTCCGATGTTGGCGCTACCGTAGAAACTCCTAAAACCGAATCTCCTGTAAAGCAGGAAACCATTGCCGTTAAGCATGAAGTTGTAAAAGAGGTGACTGTTGCCGCTGTAAAACAGGATTTCTCGCAAGCCAATCGTTTTTATTCTCCGCTGGTAAAGAACATCGCCAAGCAGGAAGGCATCGCACTTGCCGAGCTGGAGGGTGTAAAAGGAACCGGTAAGGATGGGCGCGTTACAAAAACCGATATTTTAAATTACCTGCCCAACCGTGGCAAAGGAGGAAGCACCTCAACCGTGGTAGAAAAAACCACGCAGCATACAGCTAACGGAAACGGCAGCGCGCATACACAGATCAATATCCAGAAACCCGCTATCTCTGTGGGTGGCGGCGACGAGATCATTGAGATGGACCGCATGCGCAAACTCATTGCCGACCACATGGTGATGAGCAAACACGTTTCTCCGCACGTAACTTCTTTCGTGGAAGCGGATGTAACCAATATGGTGATCTGGCGCGACAAAGTGAAATCAGCTTTCGAAAAACGTGAAGGGGAAAAAATGACCTTTACCCCGCTCTTCATTGAGGCGGTCACAAAAGCCATCAAAGATTACCCGATGATCAACGTTTCCGTTGATGGGCATAACATTATCAAGCGCAAGAATATCAATATCGGCCTTGCGGCCGCCCTGCCTAGCGGAAACCTCATTGTGCCTGTTATCAGGAACGCCGACGAAAGGAACCTGGTGGGCCTTGCTAAAGCTGTTAATGACCTGGCCAACAGGGCGCGCGCCAATAAACTGCTGCCCGACGAGATCCAGGGCGGTACCTTTACCCTTACCAACGTAGGCGGTTTTGGCAACGTGATGGGAACTCCTATTATCAACCAGCCACAAGTAGCTATTTTGGCTACAGGCACTATCAAGAAAAAACCGGCCGTTATAGAAACTCCGCAGGGGGATCTGATCGGCATCCGACACATGATGTTCCTATCGCTTTCTTACGACCATAGGGTTGTAGACGGCTCATTAGGAGGCAGTTTCCTGAGGAGAGTGGCCGATTATATGGAGAATTTCGATATCAATCGCCCTTTTTAAAGAATTAGTAGGTTAAAAGGCCGATTTTATTAAATTTGTCTGAATTTTAACAGTTTAAGGCCCTTATGAAGAAACTTGTCTTATCGTTACTCTTATTTTTCTGTACCAGCCTCTCTCTTTTTGCCCAGGTTCCGAGCACAGCCGTAGACAAAGGATCCTATGGAAGGAATTTCACCGAAGGAAATATTAACCTCCTTGATTTTGAATACCTCGAGGCCCTTAAATACTTCATGTTTGCTTACAAATATGATTCTACCAATGCCAATATCAATTATAAAATAGGCCGTTGCTACCTGCAGCATCCTACCCAAAAACACTTAGCTGAGACCTATCTTGAAAAAGCCATCACCAACGTATCTAAAAAATACCTCGAAGATGAGCCCAAAGAAAAGCGCGCCTCCATTATGGCTTATTTCTTCCTGGGGCAATCCTATCACCTCGATGGCCGTTTAGACGAAGCCATCAAAATGTATGAC
Organism: Bacteroidia bacterium; assembly: GCA_025451115.1. Classification (GTDB taxonomy): domain Bacteria; phylum Bacteroidota; class Bacteroidia; order B-17B0; family Aurantibacillaceae; genus PALSA-968. The sequence continues at coordinate 3,840 of JANWKZ010000063.1, forward strand.
ACTTACGAGTCTTATCTCGATCCTAAGAAAAAACTCGACAAAGAAGACCTCGACCTTGTAGAGCATTTCAAAAAACAGGTGCAGAACGCCCGCCAGATGATGCTGGCCCCCGTTAACGTAAAGATCACCAACCTGGGTGACAGCATCAATAGCGAATGGCCCGAGTATTCGCCTGTGATCACTGCAGATGAGCAGGTGTTGTATTACACCACACGTCGTCCTACCACAACCGGTGGCGAAAAATCGGAAGCAGACGCGATGTATTACGAAGACATTGTAGTGTCATACAAAGACGAGAAAGGGAAATGGAGCAAGCCTGTATCGATCAGTCCGTACATCAATACTTTTTCTAACGAAGCAACGATCAACCTTACGCCCGACGGACAAACGCTCATCATCTACCGCGGGGATGTGGGTAACGGAGACCTTTATTACTCTTCTTTCGACGGTAAAGACTGGGCTATACCCCAAAAATTCGGCTCAAACATTAATACCGAGTTCTGGGAAACACACGCCTCCATGAGCCGTGACGGAAATACACTTTATTTTGTGAGTGACAGGCCCGGTGGATTGGGTGAGCGAGATATTTACAAATCCGTGAAATTACCCAATGGACAGTGGAGTCTCTGCCAGAACGTTGGCGCGCCTATCAATACTCCTTTTGACGAAGATGCGCCCTTTTTAGGGGCTGACGGGATCACCTTCTATTTCGCTTCAAAAGGCGACAAATCGATGGGCGGATTTGATGTGATGTTCTCCTTCATTGACGAGAGCGGCAAATTCTCAGAGCCCGGAAATATGGGTTATCCCATCAACACTACAGACGACGACGTGTTCTATGTAGCTTCGCCTGACAACAAACGTTTCTATCTTTCTTCCGGTCACGAGGAGATCTCCAACAGCGGTGTACACGAAAAAGGCTATGGAGAAAAAGATATTTACATGGGCAAGGTGGATATGATCAAAGAAAATCCCCTGGCTCTTTTCAGAGGTCGTTTTGTACCGGGGCCCTGCGATAGCTTACCAAACGACATTACCATTCTTGTAACTTCAGTAACCACAGGCGAAGTGATAGGAACTTACAGGCCTAATCACAAAACCGGAACGTTCAGCGTGATCATTCCTCCCGGAAGCAAATACCTGTTCACCTACCAGCAGGCGGGTGTTGATCTGCATAGCGACGAAGTATTCGTTCCGGAAGATATAGCATACGAAGAGATCCAAAAAGCCATCAATTTAAAGCCCATGAAGATCTGTCCGGGTATGATGGGAGATGGAGATACATCTAAAAAAGAGATCCTTCTTAACGTGTTAGTGCTAAATAATCCGAACGAAAAAAAACCTGTTAAAAACGCGGAATATACACTGCATCATAAGGGAGGCAAGGATGTGGTTGCAGTAACTGACGAAAATGGATCAGCAAAAGGAATTAAACTGGAGGCAGAAAAAAGCTACGGGTTAAGCGCTTTTGCGGATGGAAAAAAGTCGGCAGTAAGTGGATTTAATACGATCGGAATTAAAGAAAACAAGGTGATCGAAAAAACGATCTACCTCGAGAAAGGCGAGGACCTGAGCTTACTTTTAAATGTGGTTGTATATAACAGCAAAGGCGGTAAAAAACCATTGCCCGGAACAAACATAAAAGTAAAAGGAACCGACGGAAGCTTCCAGGAGTTTACAACGGATGAAAAAGGCCGTGTGAGCGCTATTGCTTTAAGCCCTTCTACCAATTACGAGATCGATGCCGATAAAGACGGAGCCGTTACCAAGGGCCTGGTTTCTACTACGGGTGTTCGTAAATCAAAAACCTTCGAAAAAGTACTCTATCTCAAGGGCGGGGTTTCTGAAGTGCCCGATAACAGCGAGATCACCGGCGACTGCTTTACCTTCTACTTTAAATATAATATGAATGAGGTAGACGAAAGCGCCCCTGAATACAAAAGCTTCATTGATAAACTGGCGGAAGTAAAGAATGCCGGTGGAAAGGTGAATTTGCAGGTTAGAGCAAGTGCCTCTACCGTGCCTTCTTCTAAGTTCAAGAACAATGCCGACCTGGCTGCTGCACGTGCCAATGGTACTCTAGAAAAGATCAAGAATTCTCTGAAGCAAAAAGGATTAACAGATGCCGATATAACAGTAGTTTCCACGAAATCCTTCGTTTCGGGCCCAGCCTATGCCGGTGATTACACCAATACCGATAAATACGGTAAATTCCAGTACGTGAAAGTGTGCCTTAAGAAGTAAACCGGGTTTTTTGCATTCCTATTCGGTATTTTGACCTCCGAACCGCTTAATTTGCCTCTTATTCGCTTACCCGGGCCCGACTTTAAATCGGTTTAACATCTTTATCAGAAGTTTTTCATTTTCAAATAATTCCTTACATTTGGGCGGATCGCAACCGTGCTATGAAACTGCATTTCTACATAGTTTTCCTTTTTCTTATTAGCATGGCTGGTTTTGGGCAAAAACACGCCTATAATCAGCATGTAACTGAAGGCAATTACCTTTTCCTGGAAAAGAACTACCTGATGGCCTCCCAAAGCTATCAAATAGCATACAGCATTGATTCTACCAGCGCCAACATTAATTATAAGATGGGCGTGTGTTATCTTAATATTCCCTCTAAAAAGAAACAGGCCCTGCGTTATTTAGATATAGCCGTAAAAGGAATAACCCGCAATTACGATGAGGACGAACCCTCTGTAAAAGGTGCGCCCTACGACGCTGTTTACTATCACGGCAAAGCCATGCAATACGCGGGAATGTATGCCGAGGCCATCCAGGAGTTTGAATTGTACCAGCGCATGGTCAATAAAAAAGATAAGGAACGCCAGGAGGAAGTGGTTCGCCTTATTGAAATGTGTAATAACGCTGTAGCCCTCGGT
>JANWKZ010000064.1 GCA_025451115.1 Bacteroidia bacterium
CACCCTCCCAAAGGAAAAAAATCAACTGTCGATTACCGCCTTGAAACGCCGGATCGCCTCGGAAAAGTGGAAGTACACAAAATAGCCCTTGGCGTATTGATCGGCCTTGAGGATTGGAGAACCGATTGTTTTTTTACGGCCCTGCATCTCGATTATCTTGAGAAAACATACTGGCAAACAAAATACAGCATTTCTTTCCCAAGATTGCGACCTATTGAATTGGGCAGCGGCGAAAACACTTTAGTAAAGGATTTTGCGCAATACATGACCGACCGCGAATTGGTTCAGCTTATTTGCGCATACCGTATCTTCAACGAAGAAGTGGAATTGTCCTTGTCTACCCGCGAAAACGAAAGATTTCGCGATCATGTTATAAAACTGGGGATAACGAGTATTAGCGCCGGCAGCAAAACAAACCCGGGAGGTTATGTGGTAGAACCGCAATCGCTCGAGCAGTTTGAGATATCGGATGAACGCAGCGCTTTGGAAATTTCAGAAATGATAAAAAAACAAGGCTACGAAGCTGTGTGGAAGGATTGGGACCATGCATTAGTGAAAAATGCTTAACGAAAGAGAGAAAATAAGATACGCGCGTCACCTTGTTCTACCGGAAATAGGGGAGGGCGGACAATTGAAATTGAAACAGGCAAAGGTTTTGGTTATTGGTGCGGGCGGACTGGGTTGTCCGATTCTTCAATATCTGGCCGCGGCCGGTGTGGGAACAATAGGGATCATTGATCCGGATAAAGTAGAAGAAAGCAACCTGCAACGACAGATCCTGTTCTCTACGGAGGATATTGGAATGTTCAAGGCTGAAGTAGCGAAGAGAAAATTAAAAGCGTTGAATCCGGGTGTAGAGCTGCAAGTTTATTGTGAAAGAATTAATGTACAGAACGCGCTTGACATAGTAAGCAAATACGACCTTGTAATTGATGGCTCAGATAATTTCCCTACGCGTTATCTTGTAAATGATGCCTGTGTTATAAAAGGAAAACCATTTGTGTTTGGCTCGATCTTTAAGTTCGAAGGACAGGTGAGCGTTTTCAATTACAGGAAGGGCCCTACCTACCGTTGTCTTTATCCGGAGCCACCGGGCGAGGGAGAAGTCCCGAATTGCACGGAAATTGGCGTGCTGGGCGTATTGCCGGGGATCTGTGGCACACTGATGGCGAATGAGGCGATCAAAATGATCTGTGGCATAGGTGAAGTGCTTTCCGGCACTTTATTATCGTTCGACACTATGAAAATGGAATTCTCTTCATTTGGTATTGCCCTGGATCCGGCAAACAGGAAGATTGATAAATTATCAGACTACGAATTGTTTTGTGGGGTATCAAATGAGATATCGGCTCTTGAATTGAAAAGTAAGATCACCCGGGGAGAAGATTTTCAATTGATCGATGTGCGTGAGGAAAACGAGTATAAATTGAAGAACATTGGCGGCATTCTGATACCGCTTGCCAGCTTAAAGGAAAATCTCGATAAAATACATGTGGAAAAGGAGATCATTGTGCATTGTGCTATGGGCGCCAGAAGTAAGAAGGCCGCCCAGATCTTAAAAGAAAAAGGTTTCAGAAAGGTATACAGTCTGAAGAACGGCCTACTTGATTTTTGATCTCAGGTTTTTATAGGCTTTTACGGCATCTTTACTTTCCCAAATAGATCCCAGTGTAGCTGCGCCACTGAAATTTAATTTTTGTAATGATCTGAGCGTTGCAGGATCGGTTCCACCCAAAGCAATAACGTTTTTGAATTCTTTAAGCAGTTTTTTTAGCTGTTCTTCGCTAAATTTCGATCGATATCCTTTTTTGCTGATGCTATCGAATACCGGGCTCAGAAAAACATAATCGAATTTTCTTTTTGATCTTTTAACATCGGTTATAGAATGAAAGGAAGCCGACAAACTGTGTTCTTTGCGTTTAAAGTTAAGAGGCAATTTTTTTTTACGTGTTTTCTCGGTAAGATGAATGCCTTTTAATTTGAATTCTTTAAGAAGTGGGTAATGTGAATGAATAACAAGTTTAGGATGATATTTTGAAGGGATCTTCAGCAGGTAATTCCTGAGTTCAACCTTGCTAAACGATGGTTTTCGAATGTGCAGGATCTGCAGGCCGGCCTTGAACAACCCCACAAGCTCTTCACTTTCGTTTTTTACAGACTGTGGGGGGGTTATGACGATCAGTTTGAAGCTCATTCGGCAATTGTTCGGTTAACTTCATCTACCCACAGCTGGAGGCCTTTTCCGTTCCAGTGGCTATCGTCGTTACGATAGATCTTTTCTTTTGTATCTCTAAAGGTATTGTAAACACTTATGTATTTTGCCTCAAGCCCGTGGGCTTTCTCCAGCATTTCGATCTTATGGTTATAGGTCATTCTGTTCGCGTCTACAATACTTACGGGATTGGGAATTAATGAAAAATACACTTCATCGAACCCATTTCTCTTGTACCGGGCCGTAACTTGATTGATGAGCGCTGTGACTATCTGAATGCGCTGCTCATTTACCGTGCAGAAAGAACTGGCCTCATACCAGGGAACCGTTGTTTCACTTAAGAACAAATACTTTTCATCGGTTGATACGGATACATCTTTCGGAATACGTCTAAACAAAGAATAATTGATCTGCGCCTTTAGTTCTTTCACCGGTATAAAATACTCGTAGTCATAAAGAGAGAACTCCAGGTTCTGGTTAATGTTGGGGTTGAAGAAGTAATTCGTCAAGGGCTCTCCCTCATAGGCCTGTGGGATCCTGTTTCTGTAACTAAGGCTCATCTTTGCGAAAATGGATGTGGTATCCGTAAATCGCCAGTCGGAACGCTCCGAGCATTCTATGATAAGAATATTTTTCTTTGACCGATCGGGTACAATGTTCACCCCATCCGTGTTATAATTCACGGTAATGAGCTTGTTCAATCCTTTGAAATTATTATTTTCGATCTTGCCCTCCAGGTAACTATCGTGAAGGATGTATAGATCTGTGTTTCCCGTTTCATCGAATTTTTTTAATGGAGTGAAGGTGGTATCTGTATAGCCCGGTAAAAAGCAAATACTATAAAGATCGCCATAGCGTGCCTTGGCGTATGCGGCATTCAACTTGTAAGTTCTAAAGTCGGCCCACCATTCCATGAACGGGCGGTTCAGGCTCAGGATGTAGACCGTAAGGCAGGCAAATGAAAATAGGTATAACCAAACCTTGCGCATCAGAATTGAAAATAAATGAATTGTTTGTAATTGTAGATCCCGAAAATATAACAGGTGATAATAAGTGAGCTTACTACAAAGTAATATTTTTTACTATTCTCAACGTTGAACATTTTCACCGCGCCTTCACTGCCCAGGAGAATGGCAATAAGAATAAAACAAAAAATGAGCTCCGTGAGATTGAAATTCACATACACAGGAAGAGTGTCATAGAACGAAAGTTTTTGGATGATCTCAATAGCCTGTTCCATGCTTTGCGAGCGGAAGAATACCCAGGCCAACGTAGTAGCGAAGAACACATAAAGGATCTTTAATGCTGCTGAAAAGATGGTTTGCGTCTGTTTCTCTTTGTAAAAGAAATGCTCGAAGATAAGGATCACCGCGTGGATCAAGGCCCACACAAGAAAAGTATAGCGGGCGCCGTGCCACAGACCGCTTAGCAGAAATACGATCAAAATGTTGAAACAGAATTTAGCTTTCTTTACTTTGCTGCCACCCATTGGAATATAAACGTAATCCTTGAACCAGGTGGAAAGCGAAATGTGCCAGCGCCTCCAGAAATCTGTTAGTGAAAGCGAAAGATACGGGTTTCGGAAGTTTTCCATCAAATTAATACCCATGGTCTTCGCTGCACCGATAGCGATGTCGGAATAACCGGAGAAATCACAATAGATCTGTATACTGTAAAAGATAACGCCTAGCCACATGCTCGCACTGTTCTGCGTCCACCAGTAATTAAAGGAAAGATCCGACACTTCGGCCAGGCGATCGGCTATCACTGCCTTCTTGAAAAACCCCCAGGCTATCAACAGGAATCCTTTTCGGAGATTACTTCTTGAATATGTGATCTTGTCCTTTAACTGGTGCAAAAGATTTTGCGGTCTTTCGATGGGTCCTGCCACCAATTGGGGGAAGAATAGAACATAGAGCGCATAAATGCCCAAATGCTTCTCGGGTTTTTGATTCCCGCGATACACTTCGATCGTATAGCTCATGGCCTGGAAAGTGTGAAAGGAAAGCCCGATAGGTAATACCACATAAATGAATGGTAATGGGTTCTGCACATCAAAGTTGTTCAACAGCAGTGAAATGTTCTCGAGAAAGAAATTATAATACTTGAAGTATACCAGGACACCAAGATTACTGACGAGGCTCAATGCCAGAAAGAGCTTTCGTTTTTTACCGCTTGCCCTGTCGATAAGAAAGGCCGCGAAATAGTCGATCAGGATAATGCCGAACAGGATAAGGATGTACACCGGAACGAACACCATGTAGAAATAACAGCTTACCGCCAAAAGAAGTACCCAACGGAAACGGTGAGGCAGGGCATAATACATGCTGAGCACAAAAGCGAAAAAAACAAGAAATTGTAGGGAATTGAACAGCATTTGCAGCCGCTAATTTAGGGCTTTTACTCCACTTTTATTCCTAATTCATTGCAACGATGAACGATTTTTAGATATTCGGCAAGCGGGTTCTATGTTCCAAAGGCAGCTATAGAGCGCCATTCCGTAAAACCCCAATTCATTCACCTTTTCGATCCTGCTTAGGTCAATGCCACCCCGAGCAACGACCCGCAGGCCGGTTTTTAGAATGGCTGCCCGGATCGAATCTTCATAGAAACCGCTTTGGTATTTTCCGGTGATCGAATCAAAGATCGGGGAAAGAAAAACGTAATTATAGTCTATGTCGCCTTTGTCGTACAGGGTAGAAAGTTTATTGTGCGATGAAGTTCTGACCAGGTTGCGTGTTATCAAACGCAATTTTCTTTCGCGCCACCAGTTCTTAAAAGTTGGCTCGAGATGCAGGCGCGTGTAATGCACTCCCTGTAAATTAAATTTCCGCGCCAACTTGTGGTGAGTATGAATAATGAGCCGGTTGTGAAACTGGGCGGGGATCTTTTCTATAAAATCAGAAAGCTGCTTAGTGCCCAAACGCGTCTTGCGGATGTGAAAGGTATCCAAACCCGCTTCCAGTAACTCCTGAATGATCTTATGCTCGTTCTCTACGGTCTTGGTTTGAGATATGACTACGATCTTCATTGGTAGTGATGAACGGCGATTTGATTTATAAAAATATAGTTTTTTTGACTATAAAAACTGTTTTATTTAAAAAGTACAGCAATCTTTTCTATCAAACCGATGTTTTTTTCAAGCGCGTTACCGATCACTACAATATCTGCTCCCGACCTGATAGCTGAACGTACCTTTTGTACCGAATCAATGCCGCCGCCCACCAATAAGGGAATGGAAATAACGCGTTTTACTCCCGCAATGATCTTTGCCGGTATATTTGTTTTCGCGCCGCTGCCTGCTTCAAGATAGAGTAGCTTAAATCCCAGCAATTCACCTGCAAGTGCGGTATTTTTTATCTGGGCAAGCTCCTGCAAAGGTTTTGTGCCGGTTACTTTCTGTGTGGTAGAGTTTCTTTCTCCATTTACAAGAATGTAGGCGGTAGGGATGCACTCGAGCTTTTTTCTTTTGATAACGGGCGCGGCCAAAACATGTTTACCAATGAGATATTCGGGATTTCTGCCCGAAAGAAGGGAAAGAAATAACAAAGCATCCGCTTTACCACTCACTTGTTTTTCATCGCCGGGAAAAATGACCACAGGTATTTTAGATATCTTTTTAATGGCAGCGATCGTTCTCCCGATATTTCCGCTATCCAGCTTACTTCCCCCAACAAAAAAATAACTCACCCCTTTCCTACAAAGTTTTACCAATTCAGGATTGAACTTGTCGGGATCAATAAGTACGGCCAGCTGTGGCCTTTTTTTTCTTTTCCCGGAGTGTATTTTAGAATAAACACTATTCACAGTTATCTGTATAAACTAAAACATAATCGTTTAAGATCTTATAGTGCAAAGTATATTTTTTTTCGGAGCCGCTGCGTTTTACTTGTGCTAAAAGGGTCCCTCCTTTTTCGGAATACTCAAAAGGATGAATAAGGATCTCTTCGGCAAAGAGCAGTCCTTCCAGGCCGGCGGCTTTATAAATGGCTTCCTTTGCAGCCCAGTAAAGTGTAGTTTTTTCCAATGGCGCCTGCTCCAGTTCTTTTAATTCAGAAAGAGAAAGGAATTTTTCTTTGATCTTCAGGATCTTCCCGCGAACCATTTCAATGTCAACCCCAACTGCCTGGTTTCCCTCGGAGAACAACACGGCAAGTTTATCATAAGAATGTGAGATAGATATCTGGGGCCCGATAGATAAACAGGGTTTACCACTTGGTTCATAGCTTATCTCCACCGAATTATCCCCCAGTGTCTGACGAACCGCGTATAAGGCCGCTTTCTTTTCGGTTTGCCGTTTTCCTTCAGAACCATGCAAACCCGCAAATTCCTTTAGATCGAGCAAAGCCAGTTTAAGTGTCTGACAATGATTTAAATACAGTATTTTAACTTGTTGCGGCAGGGGAGGTTTATTTGTGTTTTACTGGGCTTTGGCGTACCTTTGCACCCGTAAATATAACACTTAAATTTTTTAACATGCCTACAGCAACTGCAACCTACACAAAGTCCAAAGTAAAAGACATGAGTCTGGCCGAATGGGGCCGCAAAGAGATCAAATTAGCGGAAGCCGAAATGCCCGGTTTAATGGCGCTTCGCAAAGACTACGGCGCGAAGAAACCTTTAAAAGGTGCTCGTATAGCGGGTTGCCTGCACATGACCATACAAACAGCTGTTCTTATTGAAACGCTGGTTGAGTTAGGAGCTGAAGTTACATGGAGCTCTTGCAATATATTTTCCACACAAGACCACGCCGCCGCCGCCATCGCTGCCGCCGGCATCTCTGTTTACGCATGGAAAGGCATGAACGCCGAAGAATTCGACTGGTGCATAGAGCAAACACTTTGGTTTGGCGAAGACCGCAAACCACTCAATATGATCCTCGATGACGGTGGAGATCTCACCAACATGGTATTCGATAAATATCCCGAGATGGCAAAAGACATCAAAGGATTATCTGAAGAAACAACCACCGGTGTTCACCGCTTATATGAGCGTATGAAGAACGGAACATTATTACTCCCGGCCATCAACGTGAACGATTCAGTTACCAAATCTAAATTCGATAACAAATACGGTTGCCGCGAATCATTGGTTGACGCCATACGCCGCGCTACAGATCTTATGCTGGCCGGTAAAGTGGCTGTTGTTGCCGGTTATGGCGACGTTGGTAAAGGTTCTGCGCAATCACTTTCTTCACAAGGTGTACGCGTGATTGTTACCGAGATCGACCCTATCTGCGCGCTCCAGGCTTGTATGGACGGTTACCAGGTGATGAAAATGGATAACGCGGTGAAGATCGCCGATATCATCGTTACTACTACCGGTAACAAAGACATCGTGGTTGATCGTCACTTCAAAACCATGAAGCACAACGCCATCGTATGTAATATCGGTCACTTTGATACCGAGATCGATATGGCCTGGTTGAACAAGAACCACGGCAAAACAAAAGACGAGATCAAACCGCAGGTTGATAAATATACCATTGATGGAAAAGACCTCATTGTATTAGCGGAAGGCCGCCTGGTGAACTTAGGTTGCGCTACCGGTCACCCCAGCTTTGTAATGAGTAACTCTTTCACTAACCAGACACTGGCTCAATTAGAACTGTGGCAGAACGCTTCTAAATACGAGAAGAAAGTTTATACCCTGCCAAAGATCCTGGATGAGAAAGTAGCTATGCTTCACCTGGGCAAATTGGGCGCTGAGCTTGATGTGCTGAGTGCAGAACAAGCTGCTTACATCGGTGTTTCAGTAAGCGGCCCTTACAAACCCGAGCATTACCGTTATTAATTCTTTATCAAAAAAAGAAAACCCCGGCCCGAAAAGCTGGGGTTTTTTGTTTAATATTGTCTAACCAAAAACAACTTTATGAAAAAATTAATTCTGTCCCTGGCTGCCTGCGCTACCCTGGTACTTACCTCTTGTGGTCCTACCAAAGACGATGCGGTGAAGTACAATGACTCTTTCATCTCGATCGAGAAAGCGCTTACTCCGGCCTACAATGGTTTTATTGACCAGATCGATGGCCATAACATCGATTCATTGAAGATCGCTTACGAAGCTTTTGCTGCTAAAGCGAAAAGCAGCGTTGAAGAGTGTGCCAAGATCCAGCCTTTTGCCGAGAAAAAGGATTACCTGGATGCCGCTACCGCTTATTTCGGCACCATCAATAACCTGGCGCAGAACGAAGGAAAACAGATCGTTATGATCATGACCAAAGATACTTCGCAGGTTACCGAAGAAGATGTTGCCAACGTGGGTAAATGTGCTGAGAAATTTGATGCCGACTACGCCAAGGTTTTGAAAGTGGCGCAGGAAGCACAGGCCGCTTTTGCCAAAGAATGGAAATTTGAGATAAAGCAGGATTAATTCTTCCGTTTTTAAGAAACCTCTCTGAGACTGGTTCCCAGAGGGGTTTTTTATTGAGAATACCCCAAACAAGGTATCAAAAAAGGTCCCTTTTTTGGGTAATTTTGTACCATGCAAAACACGGTAAAAACATTGGCCCAATTGGCTATCGGCACCACTGCCGTTATCAATGGATTTACCGATAACGTGCTTGCCCTGAAAATGATCGAAATGGGCTGCATTCCGGGCGAAAAGATAACCCTGCAACATGTGGCGCCTTTGGGATGCCCTTGCGCTTTCGAAATAAACGGCATACTTGTAAGCATTCGCAAGTCGGAAGCGCAATCGGTTTTAATTAATTAAGATCAGGCCTTGCAAACAGCCGGTTTATTTTCCTCTTTACAAAAGAAGTTCTCTGAGGGTGAGCAAGTGCGTGTAGCACTCGCGGGTAATCCAAATTGTGGTAAGTCAACACTCTTCAACGCGCTCACCGGCTTAAAGCAAAGAACAGGAAATTACCCCGGTGTTACGGTAGACAAGAAGACCGGCGTTTACAAATACGAGTATAAGAAAAAAGTGCAGTGGTTCCGTGTGATCGATCTTCCCGGAACGTATAGTTTATTCCCCAAATCGCTTGATGAAGAAGTTGCTTTTAATGTACTGATGGATGAGAGCAATATGGATTATCCGGACATCATCCTCATTGTTATAGATGCATCCAATATCAAAAGACATTTATTGCTGGCCACCCAACTGATCGACCTGGGAAGACCCTGTATGCTCGTGTTGAACATGATCGACGCGGCGATGGCTAACGGGATCCTTATTGATACGGATAAACTGGAAGAAACCCTGGGAATTCCGGTTGTAAGCTGCAACGCGCGAAACGAAGAGGGGATCGACAAATTAAAAAAAAGAATACTTGGCTTCTCAAATGACAATAAAGTACAGTCACCCATTGTCAACCTGAATCTCATTGCCAATAACGACTACATCGAATCGGTTCATCAATTCGTTAAGCAGAGCAGTCCCTATGCGTCTTTATTGAAACACAAACAATACACACACCGCCAGGAGAACCTGAAATTATTCAATGTAAAGTTCTTCGAGGGTTTTGAAAGTCGCGACATGCTGTTTCGTTTTGAGAAGATCAAAAAGATCACGCTTGAATGCGTGGCCTACAGCGCGGCCCGCAGTGATCTGCGTCGCACCGATAAGCTGGATCGTATCATCACGCACCCGGTGCTAGGTTTTTTGATCTTCATTGGAATTCTTTTTGTTATTTTTCAAAGTATCTTTTACCTGGCCGAGTATCCTATGCAATGGATCGAATCGGGGTTTGGTCTTCTTACACAGAAACTGAACGAGGCTCTTCCTACCGGCTTTATGAGCGATCTTTTGGTGAACGGGATTTTAGCCGGGCTAGGGGGCATCGTTATTTTTATTCCGCAGATCGCTTTGCTCTTTGGTTTTATCAGTGTGCTGGAAGATTCAGGGTATATGGCGCGCGTGAGCTTCATCATGGATAAACTGATGCGCAAAGTGGGGTTGAACGGCCGTTCTGTTATTCCGCTTATAGGAGGAATGGCCTGTGCGGTGCCTTCCATTATGGGAACGCGCACCATTGCTAACCGTAAGGAAAGGTTGATCACGATCCTCATTACACCCTTAATGAGCTGTTCGGCCCGCCTGCCTGTTTATACTTTACTGATCGCTATTATGATCCCGGCCGGTGCCAGTGTAGGAAGTTTTAATCTGAAAGGATTGATACTTACAGGACTTTATTTGATGGGAATTGTAAGTGCCGTTCTTGTAGCCGCCGTTTTGAAATACATTCTTAAAACAAAAGAAAAGAGCTATTTTATGATGGAGCTGCCCGTGTATCGTCTGCCACAGGCGAAAACGGTTGGCCTTACTATGCTTACCAAAGTAAAAGTTTTTCTTGTTGATGCGGGTAAGATCATTATGGTCATTTCCATTGTGCTGTGGTTCATGACTTCCTCTGGCCCGGGCGATACGTTTAAGAACATTGACACCAAATATGCGCCGGCTATAAGTGCTTCCACGAACGATAGCCTGAAGAACGAGATGGTGGTGGCACGTGATGCCGAAAAACTGCAATCCTCTTATGCAGGTAAATTAGGGAAGGCCATTGAGCCTGCTATCAAACCCCTCGGGTTTGATTGGAAGATAGGTATTTCTCTCATAAGCTCCTTCGCGGCCCGGGAGGTCTTTGTGGGAACGATGGCAACACTCTACGGGAGTACCGACAGCAAGAACACAACAACCATTCGCGAAAAAATGATGAGCGAAAAAGATCCTGAAACAGGTAAGCCAATTTATACCGCAGCAGTTTGTTTGAGTTTGCTTGTATTCTACGCCTTCGCCATGCAATGCATGAGCACTTTCGCTGTGGTAAAAAGAGAAACCCTTTCTTGGAAGTGGCCCATCATCCAATTCGTATATATGGGCGTGCTGGCTTATGTGGCCAGCTTTATATGTTACGCAATTGCTTCGTAGTCAGTCTGTAAACCGACCTATTTTATCGAAAAAAATCACTCTTTTTTTGGTATATTTGATGCCCCAATTA
>JANWKZ010000065.1 GCA_025451115.1 Bacteroidia bacterium
ACCTGGGCGTAGTGTTCAAATCAGATAATGGCTGGAAATCCAGCTTACTTGGTTCAACCGGTTTCCGTACTCCCAATGTCGAAGACATGGCGAAGGTATTCGGTACCAGTAGTACGATCCTTGTTGTGGCTAATCCTGACCTGAAGCCCGAATATGCCTATAATATGGAGTTCAACGTAGCGAAAACTGCGGATAACCTTAAGTTTGATGTAACCGGGTTTTATACACTACTTGAGAATGCCCTGGTGCAAAAAAGCTATAAATACAACGGTTCTGATACACTTACTTTCAATGGTACTCTGCATAATGTGCAGGCTGTGCAAAATGCGGATCGCGCTTACATCTTTGGTTTCACCGCCGGTATGAGTGCCGACCTGAATCGCAACGTTTCAATGAGAAGCATCATCAACTATACGTATGGAAGATATATCACAACCAAGACCGAAACAGTTGTTCCCCTGGACCATATCCCCCCTATTTTTGGGCAGACGAATCTTTTGTACAGAGCTTCTAAATTTGAGGGGGAGTTTTTTGTTCGTTACAGCGGCACCAAGAAACTGATCAATTATTCGCCCAGCGGCGAGGACAACCTGCAGTATGCTACGGTAACGGGCATGCCGGGCTGGTTTACCCTTAACATTCGTTTGGGTTATAACATCACCAATAATTTCAGGCTCACTTTGGCCTGCGAGAATATCAGCGATAATCACTATCGTGTTTTTGCTTCGGGTATTAGCGCCCCGGGCAGGAATTTCCTCGTTTCGCTGCGCTATAAAATGTAGTTTTCTGGTCAATAAGTTTGTTAAAAAAGCCCCTAAAAGGGGCTTTTTTTAGTTAAAATGACTTGGAATTGGTAAATTTGACCCAATTATGCCCCGGATTTTAGCTATTGACTATGGAACCAAAAGAAGCGGGATAGCCGTTACCGACAACCTGCAGATCATTGCTACGGGGTTAACTACCGTGCATACGGCCGAATTGTTTGATTTTATCGCTAAATATATTGAAAAAGAAGAAGTTACGGAAACAGTGGTAGGGAACCCTAAAAAACTGGATAATACACCCTCAGAAACGGCCCAGCATGTTACCGGTTTTGTTAGAAAACTAGCCAAAATTTACCCGAAAATGAAGGTTATTTTACTGGACGAACGCTTCACTTCGGTGATGGCTTTAGACGCCATGATAGCCGCCGGAACCAACAAAAAACAGCGGCAAAACAAGGAAACGATCGACAAAATAAGCGCCACCATTTTACTGCAAAATTACCTCGATTCTAAAAAGTTTTAAAGGGGGGGCTTTTTTTGTAATTTTTTTTGAAATCAACAAATATTATGCCTACATTTGCACTCCCTTTTTTGGGGGTAGTGTTCGTTCTTTGTAGAAAATGACCAAAAAATTGGCCGAAGTAGCTCAGCTGGCAGAGCAACTGACTTGTAATCAGTAGGTCGGGGGTTCGATTCCCTTCTTCGGCTCTTTAGGAGGGGTAATACCAGAGTGGCCAAATGGGACAGACTGTAAATCTGTTGTCTTACGACTTCGGTGGTTCGAATCCATCTTACCCCACGAAGAGATTGAAGATTTTAGATTTAAGGTTTGGATTCGTTCCTAATCGGCAATCAAGATCCTAGATCCAAAAGCGGAAGTAGCTCAATTGGTAGAGCTCCAGCCTTCCAAGCTGGAGGTTGCGGGTTCGAGACCCGTCTTCCGCTCGACGTCGAGGTAACACTCGACGTACAGTAGCTGATGTAGCTCAGTGGTAGAGCACTTCCATGGTAAGGAAGAGGTCGTGAGTTCAATCCTCACCATCAGCTCTGCAACTAAAAAAATAAAATAAAATAAAAACAAACCCGCTCTAACCAGGGGCGACAAAAAACAAAAGAAATGGCAAAAGAAAAATTCGAACGTAACAAACCACACGTAAACGTCGGAACTATTGGTCACGTTGACCACGGTAAAACTACATTAACCGCAGCTATTACCACGGTTCTGGCTGACAAAGGTTGGGCACAAGTAAGGGATTTCTCTTCTATTGATAACGCCCCTGAAGAAAAAGAACGCGGTATCACCATCAACACTTCACACGTTGAGTACGAAACTGCAAACCGTCACTACGCGCACGTAGACTGTCCGGGCCACGCTGACTATGTAAAGAACATGGTTACAGGTGCTGCTCAAATGGATGGCGCTATCCTCGTGGTAGCTGCAACTGATGGTCCAATGCCTCAGACTCGTGAGCACATCCTGCTCGCTCGCCAGGTAGGTGTACCTAAACTCGTTGTTTTCATGAACAAAGTTGACATGGTTGAAGATCCTGAATTATTAGACTTAGTTGAAATGGAAGTTCGCGACCTTTTAACTTTCTATAAATTCGATGGCGCTGCTACACCTATCATCCGTGGTTCTGCATTAGGTGGATTGAACAAAGATGCTAAATGGATAGACAAGATCATGGAACTTATGGATGCGGTTGATTCTTATATCCCGACTCCTGTTCGTGATAAAGCAAAACCTTTCCTTATGCCGGTGGAAGACGTATTCACGATCACAGGTCGTGGTACAGTTGCTACAGGTAAGATCGAAACAGGTGTTATCAATACCGGCGAAGACGTTGAGATCATCGGTATGCAAGAGACTAAATTGAAGTCTACCTGCACCGGGGTTGAGATGTTCCGTAAGATCCTTGACACTGGTGAAGCCGGAGACAACGTAGGTATCCTGTTACGCGGTATCGATAAGAAAGATATCCGTCGTGGTATGGTTATCGCAAAACCGGGTTCTATCACTCCGCACCCTGAGTTCAAAGCAGAGGTTTACATCCTGAAAAAAGAAGAAGGTGGCCGTCATACACCATTCCATAATAAATATCGCCCCCAGTTCTACATGCGTACAACTGACGTTACCGGCGAAATTGAATTACCGGAAGGTCGCGAGATGGTAATGCCCGGCGATAACGTAACTATCACAGTTAAGTTGATCGTTCCTGTTGCAATGGACAAAGGTCTGCGTTTCGCTATCCGCGAAGGTGGCCGTACCGTTGGTGCAGGTCAGGTAACTGAGATCATCAAGTAAGATCACATCTACTTTGCGGTAAAATGGCTCCCTAACTGGGGATGCCATTTTGCCGTTTAAAAAGGGTAGAGATTAACGGGCATAGTTCAATGGTAGAATAGCGGTCTCCAAAACCGTTGATGGGAGTTCGAATCTCTCTGCCCGTGCATCGACCTCCGAAGCAAGTGTAGGAGGACAAAAGGAAAAAAAGATATGAGTAAAATAAGGACATATTTCGAAGAAACAACCCAGGAGCTGGTTCAGAAAACTTCATGGCCTACATGGCAGGAGTTGCAGGGTAGCGCTATGGTAGTGCTGGCCGCATCGGTGATCATCGCCCTGGTGGTTCTGGCAATGGACAGCAGCTTCAAAAAATTAATGGAGCTGGCGTATCAATTACTAAACGGTTAATATTTTTTAAATGACTGAACAGGTAAAAAAAGAAAGGACCAAAGCCGCGCCCACGCTCAAGTGGTTCGTGGTGCGTGCCATCAGCGGGCAGGAGAAGAAGGTGAAGCAATACATCGAGGTGGAGATAAACCGCCTGAAGCTGAATGATTACGTGGCGCAGGTCTTGATTCCTACCGAGAAGATCATCCAGATCCGCAACGGTAAGAAAGTGGCGAAAGAACGTTCTTTCTATCCGGGGTACGTGCTTATCGAAGCCGCGCTCGTGGGCGAAATTCCTCACATCATCAAGAACCTTCCCGGCGTGATCGGTTTCCTGGGCGAGACAAAAGGCGGAGAACCCGTTCCTATGCGTCTCTCTGAAGTGAACCGCATCCTCGGTAAAGTGGATGAGCTCACCGAAGCAGAAGGTACCATCGCGGTATCTTACGTGGTAGGCGAATCAGTGAAGGTGATCAATGGCCCGTTCAACGGATTCAACGGCATCATCGAAGAAATTAACGAAGAGAAGAAAAAAATTAAAGTAACAGTAAAAATATTCGGACGTAAAACCCCGGTCGAACTTGGTTTCGGCGAGGTAGAGCGCGAATAACAACAACAGCGGTCCAAGGGGACGATCACTGATGGCACTTCGCTGCTTCCAACGTCAGAGATCAAAACCAAAGGCCCATTAAAAACAAGTAAAAATGGCAAAAGAGCTATCAGCAATTGTAAAGCTACAGATCAAAGGAGGGGCAGCGAACCCTTCCCCACCTATCGGACCCGCACTGGGTGCCAAAGGTGTTAACATCATGGAGTTTTGCAAACAGTTCAACGCTCGTACGCAGGAACAACCCGGCAAATTACTTCCGGTGATCATCAACGTGTACAACGACAAGTCGTTCGATTTCATCATCAAACGTCCTCCCGTTGCCGCACAGATCATGGAACTAGGTAAGATCGCCAAAGGTTCAGGCGAAAGCAACCGTAAAAAAGTAGGCAACATTTCTTGGGATCAGATCCGCAAGATAGCCGAAGATAAAATTGTTGACATGAACTGTTTCACAGTTGAGTCTGCAATGAAAATGGTTGCCGGAACCGCACGCAGTATGGGTGTTAACGTTACAGGCAATTCTCCTTTTAATAACAATTAATGAATAAAGAAATGGCAAGAATTTCGAAAAAAAGAAAAACAGCTCTATCGAAGTTCGATCAGGAAAAGACCTATTCGGTAGCAGACGCGTCGAAAATGGTGAAGGACATCACAACCGTGAAGTTCGACTCATCTATCGACCTGGCTGTACGTTTAGGTGTTGACCCCCGTAAGGCAAACCAAATGGTTCGCGGCACGGTTTCCTTACCTCACGGTACAGGTAAAACCATCCGCGTACTGGCGCTTGTTCCCCCCGATAAAGAGGCGGAAGCAAAAGCAGCCGGCGCCGACTTTGTTGGTCTTGATGAATTCATCGAGAAGATCAAAGGCGGTTGGACAGATATCGACGTGATCATCACAGTTCCCCAGGTAATGGGTAAACTGGGTGCTTTAGGTCGCGTGTTAGGTCCACGTGGTTTAATGCCTAACCCTAAAACAGGAACAGTTACCATGGAAATTGGTAAAGCCGTTACTGAATCTAAGGGCGGAAAGATCGATTTTAAAGTAGATAAAGCAGGTATCATTCACGCATCCGTAGGCAAAGTATCTTTTGATGCAGCCAAGATCGCCGACAACGCGAACGAATTGCTGAACACGATCATGAAACTGAAGCCTTCGTCGGCCAAAGGTTCTTATGTAAGAAGTGTTAGCATGAGCAGCACCATGAGCCCCGGAATTGCAATTGACACCAAAACCTTTAACTCATAAAAAATGAAAAAAGAAGAAAAAACACAAGTTATCAATGAGCTGGTAGAGAAGCTTAACGCTAATACAAAGATCTACCTCGCTGATTGCTCTTCTTTAAC
>JANWKZ010000066.1 GCA_025451115.1 Bacteroidia bacterium
CAAAAAAGCGTCTCCCCTTCCAGGGGAGGAGAATCCCGGCATAGACGGGAGAGCAGGGGTCGGGGTTTAGTAAGATCCTTGTTAATTGTAAAGATCCTGTGCCTCTATCAGATCCTGCACATCCCTTGTGTTCAGGTTTGTTTTCTCCTTACTCATCTTTAGCTTGATCTCGGTAGGAATATTTCCATCACCTGTGTTGTTCTGGTTATCGCCGGGCGCGATGGTAGAGTTGGTATTGAAGACCTCGTACATATTGTAGTTATTGTACACGCTACGTGTTTTACCAAGACGTACTGTAATGCCAAAGCTCAGGAAGCCCCTGCTTTCTAAAGGCGAAGTAAAGAAAGGTTTATACGATTGCACATTACTTTTTACAGGCTGCCCGTTAGGCAGGTTATATTGGCGAGAGAAAAGCCCCAAACCTCTGATCACCGAGCTGCCCATTTCTACGAATAAGGAAACGTGGCGACTGGGGTTGTAATCAAAACGTAATCCCCACAAGCCGTCGTAGCGGCCGAAAATAATGGTTGAATCCAATCGGCCGGCATTTGTAACGCCGTTATAAAGACTATCCGAATTTGCCATGGTGAGCAGGCTGCCGGTTGGGCGCGTGAAAATATTGAAACGAGCCTTGCTTCCAACAGGAATGCTCAGGTTCATACCTCTTGGGAACTGGAAACTGAAATAGGTACGATCCAATTTTCCGATACGAAAACCTAAGTAAGGCAAATGAAGTTGGTTACCCAAAACAAAAGTACGTGTGTACCCCACGCGGAAACTGAACTTTGGGCTCACCATCCTGTCGTACAACACGGTTGTGGCCCAGCGCGTGGCAAATGTACCGGCATGTCCCAGGTCGCCTGATACGAATGGAGAAGCATCAATGAACCAAAGTCCCTTGCGGCCGCTGTTGTAAATGGCACGTACACCTAAACTCACTTTGGCAAGATTGTGATCAGCTATCCCGCTGAAGCGCGGCATGGCCAGCATATAGCTTCCTGTTGCCAGCCAGTGCCAGTTAGAAACGGTTCCGTCATCGCGTATTTTCTCCTTTGTTTTGAACGGAAAATAAAACCCTGCCACCGATTGCGAGTACTGGTAATTGCCCAATTTCTTAGCCAGGTCCTTTTCCTGCGGTTTAAGGTCTTTAACCACAAATCTCGAGCGGCCGATAGAATACGCGTCGAAGTAAAGCGTAGTGGCGAAATAATGTTTGGGGATCTTTATTTTTTTGCCGGTGGTATCCAGCGTGGCATCTACCTGCGCAAAAACAACAGAACCGCTTAACAAAGCGGTCATAAACAATAACAAGTATGCTCTTTTCGGCTGCACTTAGGGATTCTTGTTTTTATGCTGCAGTATGCCTATCAACTCTTCCTTGAACTTATCTTCGGCCATACGAAGATGCGCCACTTTCTTGACCGGGAGTGCTTTTTTGAATTTCTCGTAATACTCTTTGTACAATCCAACCTCACGTTGCTTGAAAAGAAGCTCCGCATCCAAATATTCCTGGCATTCTTTATCGCCGGCCAGGTTGCCCTGTTTTTGTTTCAGCTCTTTACGCGCTACTTTCATTTTGTCCTGGTACTCGTTATAAACCGGCCAGAACTTTTGCGATTCGTCAGACGTAAGATTCAGCTCTTTGGTAATGAAAGCTACGCGCAGGGCTTCTATCTTGTCCTGCTTATCGCCCTGGGCAAAAGTATTCCCCGCAAATAATAACAGCATTCCCAACAATAAGATCATTTTACTAAGACCGAACTCCCATAAGGGTCTTCCCGGTTTAACCGGGACTCGACCTGACAGCGTTTTTATAAACCAAAAGGATCCCTTGTCAAACCGAACGTAGTCGAGGTTCGTACACAAAGCTTTTCCAGCGGTTGCCGCCTGTGGTTGTATTGTATTTATATTTAGTATCGTTCTCACTATAATTCTTCTGTTAAAGTACTCACATCAATGGCGTTCGAAATTTCTTCGGCGCTTATCTTCCCCTCTACTCCGTTCTGTTTTATTGTTAAACTGTCGCTCAGCACGTCCATGTCCAGCATTTCAATGATGCTTTCTTCGCTGATGTTGTCCAGGGCACCGCTGTTCAGGATATCTTTCTTGCTCAGGCAGGCAAAACTGTTGCACTCGTTAAGTGGCTGCACTTCTGTTTTCTGGTTGATCATTATGATCACAAACGTTAACAATAATGCCACAGCGGCGGCGGCGACAAACTTGTAGCTCCTTAAAACGCGACCATAGAGCGGTACAACCTTAGCTGGGGCAACAATTTCTTTCACGCTACCGTAGAAGTTCTCAAAGTAAGCATCCGGAACAGCAAATACATTTCCTTTCTCAACTGCAGCCAAAGAAGCATATTCTGCAAGTTCCGCTTCTACTTCCAGTTTGTTCATCACGCGGCCCGAAAGTGTTTCAAAATAATTGGCAGGAACCAGGAAACTCTTCTGCTTTAACTCGCGCAGCACGGTAAACTCAAGCAATTCTTCCTTCGCTTCAAAATAACCCGCAGGCACGGCAAACGGGTTCACCTTCTCCATCGCGCCCAGCAAAGGATACTCCTTCAGTTCTTCATCGGCCCTGATCTTCGAAAAAAGCCTCGAACTAAACGAATCGAAATAATTTTCAGGCGTACCGAAATTCCTTTCGTTCATTTCGTCGCCCGAAAAACCAGATCCATCTTTATTTTTATCCTGTTCGCTCATTTACTGAGTTTTAGACGCTTTTTCCCTCTCAGGGTTTAAATCGTCACGCAAAAAATCTTCAACTTTTTTAGCTGCATGGTGGAAGCTGGCCTTCAGCGCCCCAACCGATGTTTCCAGTACCCCCGACATTTCCTCGTAAGGCATTTCGTCAAAATACCGCATATTGAACACGATCCGCTGTTTCTCAGGAAGGGTCAAAATGGCCTGCTGCAGCTTCATCTGTATCACATCGCCCTTAAAGTACACATCACTCTCAAGCGACTTACTTAATTGATATTCAAGTGGATGTATGGATGTAGTGTTCATCCGCTGCTTCTGCCTCAAAAAGCCCAAAGCCTCGTTCGTGCCTATCCGGTAAAGCCAGGTATACAGCTGGGCCTCCTCCTTAAAATTGTCCAAAGCCTTCCATGCCTTAATGAAGGTGTTCTGCAAAACATCGTCGGCATCGTCGTGGTCAACCACAATTTTGCGTACGTGCCAATAAAGTCTTTTCTGGTATTTTTTTACAATAAGCTCAAATACACGGTCACGCTTGGCCGCGTCTCCCTTAAAAAGGGCCACCAACTCGGTATCGGGGGTCTGTTCGTTAATAACGGTACTTTGATGCTAATTTAAGCAAAAGGTTTAAAGGCGCGAAGCACCGTTTTTATGTTCAATGGTTCCCAGGTTCCATGTTTTGGGTAGGGGGCTTAATGGTCCACCAAATAACCTCAAAATGCTTGCCTTAAACTAAAAAACAAGGGCCGGCTGTTTCAACATGGAACGCGGAACGGCTGTTCAAACACGGAACGGCTGTTTTTCGTATCTTTGTCCCAATGAAATCCGCTTCTCTCCAACACTACCTTAACTCCTCAAACCTCGATCCTGCATTAAAAACCGTTGCCCAAAAAGTCTTTGCAGGCAAACGCATCAGTTTTGAAGACGGCGTGCTGCTTTTTGAAAAAGGCGAGCTTGGTTTTGTGGGGGCCTTGGCCAATTTTGTAAAGGAGCAAAAAAGCGGGAATTACGTGTACTTCAACCGCAACTTCCATGTTGAGCCAACGAACATTTGTGTTTACACCTGCTCCTTCTGCTCCTACTCACGTTTGATCAAGCAAAAAGAAGAAGGGTGGGAACTTTCTGTTGAGCAGATCCTGGATAAAATAAAGAAGTGGGACGACAAGCCCGTTACCGAGGTACACATTACCGGCGGCGTTATTCCAAAACAAGACCTTAAATTCTATACCGACCTTTTCAGAAAAATAAAAGAACACAGGCCTGATCTGCATGTGAAGGCTTTAACGCCGGTTGAGTACCATTATATCTTCAAGAAAGCTAAAGTGAGTTACGAGGAAGGCATGAAGCTGATGAAAGAAGCCGGCCTCGATTCCATGCCCGGTGGCGGCGCTGAAATTTTTCATCCGGAGATACGCGATGAAATTGCCGGCGGCAAATGCACGGCCGAAGAATGGCTGAGTATACACGAAGCATGGCACAAACTGGGCATGCGCAGCAACGCCACCATGTTATACGGGCACGTAGAAAAATACTGGCACCGCGTAGATCATTTAGAAAGACTTCGCACTTTACAGGATAAAACCAAAGGTTTCAATACTTTCATCCCGCTTAAGTTCCGCAACCAGGGCAACCAGATGAGCCACGTGCCCGAGGTGAGCGTGATAGAAGACCTGCGCAATTACGCCATCAGCCGCATTTACTTAGATAATTTCGATCATATTAAAGCCTACTGGGCCATGATAGGCCGCGGTACCGCACAGCTCGCCCTCAACTTTGGGGCCGACGACCTTGACGGCACCATTGACGATACCACCAAAATTTACTCCATGGCCGGCGCCGAAGACCAAAACCCCGCGCTCTCTACCCAACAACTAGTTGATCTCATCAAGCAAGTGGGCAGAACACCCATTGAGCGTGATACGTTGTATGGGGTTGTGAAGAGGTTTGAGGAGGAGATGGCCTAGAAATTGACGTGTATGCTTTCGAATAAAACTTTACTCGAGTTAATTAGGCTTATCGAAAAGCTATCCCATCCGGAAATAAATCGCATTATAGGAGTTTTTAACTTTAGGCCTCCCGAATATGGTGAAAAATTGACGGGTATTACTAAGGCTACTCGAATATTCAGTGAATTGCGATACTCGCAAAACACCAAAGGGCCCTTTTCAAACAACCTCCAATTAGATGTGTTAGATTACCTTATCGACGACTTTTTTCGGAAGCATTCTTTTTATGAGAGAGATATAATACATAATCCAGATGGCGCCACCATTAAGTTTGAAAACGCTTTTTTATTGAAACATAAGGAGCTCGCTAACTGTTTAAAAAGAGATGGTTATACGATAAAAGGTCGTGACATTCAAAAACTACTTCCTCAAGAAATAGAAGAAGCTAAAATTGAGTCCGAACTTTTTAACATTCTTGGTAACTACAAATTTATTGTTAGCAGAGGCCATTTAGATCAAGCTATAGCCAATCATTCCCAGGGAAATTGGGCAGGGGCAAATTCGCAATTTAGGACTTTCATTGAATCAATATTAATGGAAATTACATTGCTATTAAAACCAGATCAGAAAATAAACTCGGCTGATGAAGCAATCAAATGTTTGGCTGAAATAATTGCCCCCCCGTTTCTAAGTAAAGACTTGAACGAATATCCAAAGACCGATAATCAAGACTCATTTATTTATGGCTTTTGGAAAAGACTCCATCCAGACGGATCCCACCCAGGCCTGTCTGATGAAGATGATTGTTCATTTAGATATCACATATCCATAGTTTTCGCTAATTATTTATTACGACGTCTAGCTGAAAGAAAAAAGTAAAACCTCGCCTTCACTCAGATTGCAATCCGAGCATACACTTGAGCATGGAAAGAAAGTACAGTAGATATATTGAACCAAGCACCTTGAAAGTCCTGTTAGCTCGAAGTGGCAACCAATGTGCTTTTCCTGAATGCCAACACCCAATTTTTAATGAAGACAATAGCTTCATTGCCCAATTATGCCATATTGAAGGCATTTCACCCGCTGGTCAGCGTCATAATCCTGATAAAACCGATGAAGAAACTAATTCCTACGAGAACTTACTTTTTCTGTGTTATCGTCACCACATTGAGACTAATGATGTCTCCAAGTACCCTGTATCAAAACTATTGGAAATTAAGAACGCGCATGAAGCAAAATTCAGGGAAGACCCGTATAAATATGACGATAAGATTTTAGATGAATTAATAAAAGAAACTACTTTGTTCTGGCAAAAAGTCGAAGAACTCCATGAGAATCACATCGCCCCTGATTTGAAAGTTCCAATTGATACTAACAAGAAAATTCTTGATTTAATTGATGAAATAAATAATGATTTAGCTCATCTATCCGAGGTAAATCAAATTCTTATGAAATCGATCAAGAATAGCAATTTTGAAGATGTTTGTCTTTCCTTTCCAAACCTCCTTTGTAGGATTTCGATTGCAGTTTCGCAATTGGAAATAAAATATATGGAGGAATTACTTTTGAAAAACGGAAAAGATGAAAAAATCATTAAGAAACTAGATGAAGCGAGAGAGCATTTTAAAAGAACTGCACAATATGCAGGCCTAGGATAACACTACTTTTCGTTAGAATTTGTAATCCAGTTTATAAAAAATGAACGTCCAAAAAAACACTACCTGCCCCTCCTGCGGCCAATATAAAAACCGCGGTGTTTCGGTTGATGGAATAATTATAAGGGACAACAAAATATTGCTCATCAAAAGAGGTGGTGAACCTTTTAAGATCCGGCAACCCGTTAAAATACTTAATTAAGAGGGCTGGCCCTCCTGCAGAAAGGTGTTCTCATTATTTTGTTTTCACAAAAAACAAGTACCTTCGGGCTTAGAGCTTATTGATTTATCACAAACTCCAAAAACCCTCAACCATAACAAGCGGTGCTTATGAAAAAAATAACCCTACTGGTAGTTGCCATTCTCCTGCTTAGTCCAGGCTTTGTTTACTCCCAGATAACCTTTATCAGAACCTATGGCGATCCCCTCACTAACCAGGGAGGCTGCTCGGTTAAACAATGCAAGGACGGTGGATACATTGTATCGGGAAAAACCGAAGGAACACATCCAACCAACATCTATATTTTAAAATTAGATTCGATCGGTGACACTCTTTGGACAAGGGCCATAGGCGGCGACTG
>JANWKZ010000067.1 GCA_025451115.1 Bacteroidia bacterium
ATCGTCTGGATAAGCACATTGAAGCGCACAAAAACGTGGAAGTAGTACTGGCGCCGGCAATGCTTGTCTTACAGCCCGTAAGCATCCAGCTTAACCGGAGTAAATTCCGCCTCTCTGCCCAGGATGCTTATTTTAAAGACGAAGGGGCATATACCGGGGAAGTTTCATTTACCATGATTCGAGACCTGGTTCATTACTGTATAATCGGCCACTCCGAGCGGCGCCTATACTTCAATGAAAGTCTGGAACTTATAAGGGACAAGGTTTCCGCGGCGGTTCGCAACGAAATTACGCCTATTCTCTGCATTGGCGAAACACACTCGGAGCGGGTTGCGGGGGAAACAAACCAGGTTATTCATGACCAGCTTACCACCGCTATTAGCAATCTGACCGCGGAGGAAATAGCGGATATAGTGATAGCCTACGAGCCTGTCTGGGCAATCAGCACTTTCGGCGGAGGCGTAGCCAAGCCGGACGATATTGAAAAGATTATTAAATTCATCAGAGACCAGGTTGAAAACCTCCATGGAAGCAAAGCCGCGAAGAAAGTGCGAGTACTCTATGGGGGCAGTGTTGATGATAACACCGTAGGCGGCTATCTATCCATTCAAGGTTGCAACGGGGTTTTAGTCGGCGGAGCCAGTTTGAACTATAAAAAATTTTCGGGCATAGCCGAGTCGGCATATAAGATCAGTAAAGAAGAAAACGGTGGCAAAAAAAAGTAAAAAACCTTCTAAGGAAAAAGTTAACGACGTTTCCAAACCGGGGGAGACGCCTGCTTCTTCGAATGCCCGGCCGACGATTACCGGACACAGCCCAGTTATAAAGAGCGACCCTATGGTAGCTTTTTCGTCCAGGAACGAGTCTGAAGAAGAAATACAAGAAAGCAATGAAAAGAACTCTTACGTTACCAAATCCCGAGCCAAAATCAGTCCTGTTTCAAAGGATTTAACGGGTGACAAAGAAAAGAAAAATGAAAGCGACTCCGAGGAAGAAGAAACTATCGTCAGTGGCACGGATAAGGATGCCGGCAAGGACGCGGAAAAAGATACCGAGACCGCGAAAACCGAAGATTCAGATGAAAAAACATCCAGTGTCGGTTCTGACTCAGCCGCTATAGATACCCTAGCTCAGACGGCGGATGCCAAGAAAGCCGAGAGCAAACAGGAGGAAGAGGAGAAAAAACACAGGGAGTATATAGACGGTCTGTCAAAAAACGGCAAGTACCGTCTGCCGATAATCGAGGGCGGGCATAAAGGTTCGGCCGAAAGGTTGGTGTCGTGGGTTTTCTTGCTGCTTTTGATCGCGTCTATAGGCGTCTATATCGCAATTGACGCCGGTTATATAAACATAGGGTTCGATCTGCCATTCGAGCTTATAAAAAACTAATTCCTCACTATAATAGATATAGTGGAAGATTTACTTAAAGGATTGAACGATGAGCAAAAACGGGCGGTTGAAACTACCGAAGGACCTTTGCTTATACAGGCCGGAGCTGGTAGCGGCAAGACCAAAGCTTTAACGCATCGAATCGCATATATAATTGCTTCTAAAAAGGCATCGCCGTTTCAGATCCTGGCTGTAACCTTTACTAACAAAGCGGCCAAGGAAATGCGCGAACGCCTGGCGAACTTAGTTGGCCATAGTCCGGACGACCGCAGTTTTGTCCCTTTCATGGGGACTTTCCATAGCATTTGCGTAAGAATCCTGCGGCATGACGGTCAATATGTGGATATACCGCCGAATTTTGTGATCTTCGATGAAACTGACAGGCTTTCTCTTGTTAAATCCATATGTAAAGAGTTTAAAATAGACGAAAAAAGCTTTCCTCCAAGAGCTATTGCTTCCGCTATAAGCGGCGCTAAGAACGAACTCGTGAGTCATTCGGAGTTTGCTAATTATGCGGAAGGTCCTTTGCAGAACGCCGCTGCTAAAGTGTTTCCTAAATATGAATCCGGCTTAAAACAGGCTGGAGCTTTGGATTTTGACGATCTTATAGGTAAAACCGTAGCTCTTTTGGAGAACAACCCTCAGGTCAGGAAGAAGTGGCAGGATACATTCAGGTACATCTTAATCGATGAATACCAGGACACTAACTCTGCCCAGTATAAACTGATCAAACTGCTGGTTAGCGACAGTAATAACATAGCGGTGGTGGGTGACGACTGGCAAAGCATATACTCCTGGCGGGGCGCGAACTTCCGCAATATCTTGAACTTCGAAAGAGATTATCCCAACGCGGCGATTATAAAGCTGGAGCAGAATTATCGCAGTACCGGCCGTATCCTTGATGCCGCTCATAAGGTTATCACCAACAACAAAAGCCGATCGGACAAAAAACTTTGGACGAGCTTGGGCCAGGGAGCTCCGGTTCGAATCCATGCCGCTTATAACGAGCGCGACGAAGCCGAGACCATTATAAAAATGATCCAAACTTCAGAAAGATCATTGGAAGATTTTGCTGTTCTCTATCGTACTAACGCCCAAAGCCGGGCACTGGAAGAAATGTTTAACCGCTATGGTATTCCGTACCGCATGGTAGGTGGCATCAGGTTCTACGACCGAAAAGAAATCAAAGATTTGGTTGCATATCTTAGACTGATCTACCAGTCGGAAGACCAGGTAAGTTTTGAACGTATCGTTAATGTGCCGGCCCGCGGTATCGGTGCTAAATCTCTGGCTGGATTCATTGCTTGGAAAAATAAGGAAAGCCTAAGGCTGGCAGAAGCTTTGCGCACAAGCATGGAATGTCCGGAGATTACTCCAAAAGCCAGGAAAGGCTTAAATGACCTGCACAATATCCTCTCCGATATGCGTGAAAGCATAGATACTTCTAACGCCGCTGGGCTAATAGATTCGCTCATTCGGCGTATTAACTATTTTGAATATTTAAGTGACGGCACCATACAGTCCGAAGCCAGATTGGAAAACGTCAAGGAACTTCTAAGCGTAGCGCGAATTTATCAGGATTCGGGCCTGGAAGACTTCTTAGAGGAGGTTGCACTAGTCTCCGACAAAAACGACGGGCAGGAGAACCAGGATCGAGTAACCATGATGACGCTTCACAGCGCTAAGGGTTTGGAATTTCCGGTAGTCTTTATGGTCGGCATGGAGGAGTCCATACTGCCGCACTCCCGGGCGTTTTACGATGCAAATGACCTGGAAGAAGAACGCCGTCTTTGCTATGTCGGAATGACGCGCGCCAAGCAAGAGCTTATTTTGATACACAGTAGTTCAAGGGTTCTTTATGGCGGCGTTCAGCACAATCCGCCCAGCCGGTTTCTATCGGAAATAAGCGAAGACTTTACTAAAAATCCGTCTATTTCCGCTCCCCGGGAGGATTTCGAGTTTGACCAATCATTACCTCAGGGTTACTCTCAGGAGCTGGCTATCGGCGACAGAGTCAAACATCAGATTTTCGGCGAGGGCAGGGTTACGCATGTCGAGGGGGAAGTAGCCAAGATTGACTTTAAAAACAAAGGTATAAAGAAACTTAATATAGCTTTTGCCTCGTTGGACAAACTAGACTGATCAAGACCGGTTAATCCTGTATAATACTATCTGTTTTATATGATCAAAAAACACCTTGATACAACCGTTAAAGTAATTGAGCAGACTCCTACCGGCAAGCATTTCAAACACCCTGTAGCTGTACCCGTGGCTGTTACTTTATTTATGATAGTTAGCTTTTGTTTTTGGTTTTTACTCTACGGTGGCCAGACTTTGCAAGATTCAGAAGTGCGACGGGTTGAGGTGTACATTGACGGCCAGACCAAAACGGTGCCGACCAGAGCCTCTACCGTAGGCGAACTGCTAAAACGTATAGGAGTCACCCTACAAAAAGAAGACGTGGTAGAGCCGGGCGTGAACAGCCCTATTCTGGATGAAGATTTCAAGGTTAGCGTTTATAAAGCCAAGCCGGTAACAGTCGTAGATGAAGACGGCAAAACTGTCACTGCCAAGATAGCCGAAAGCACGCCGCATGCTCTGGCTAAAAAGGCCGGCTTTAAAGTTTATGAGGAAGATGACATACAGTTTGCCCAGCCGGACTCGGCGTTAATTGAGGATGGCGTAGTAGGCGATCTGGTTGTCATAAAGCGTTCAATGCCTGTGACCATAAACCTTTACGGCAAAGATATAAGAACCAGGACACTTGCCAAAGATGTTGAGGGCGTGCTGAATGAAAAAAGTATCAGTATCAATCCGGAGGACAAATTTGTGCCTAATCTAAGGACAAAAGTAAAGAAAAATCTGAAAATTTTTATTCTAAGACCTGGCCAGCAGATTGTCAACGAAGAGGAACAGATAGTACCGCCTACTCAGGTGCGTTATGATGCCACGCTGGATGTTGGGGTCACCAAAGTCATTGATGAAGGCCAGCCGGGAATCCGCGTAGTGACTTATCAGATAGAGGTTAAAAACGGCAAGGTGGTCAGCCGCAAGGCAATACAGAGCGTTATCGGCACCCAGCCAAAACCGCGGATTGTAGTAGAAGGAACTAAGACAGCCGGTTTTGACGGCAGTTTCGATGGTGCATTGGCTCGTCTGCGAAGCTGTGAAGGAAGCTACGGCAGTAACACCGGTAATGGGTATTACGGAGCCTATCAGTTCGACATCGGAACCTGGGGCGGTTACGGCGGATACTCCAACGCCGCCCAGGCCCCGCCCGCCGTACAAGACCAGAAAGCATGGGAAACTTACCAGTCCCGCGGCTGGTCGCCATGGCCTTCCTGTTCGGCCAGCCTCGGCCTTCAAGACGTCTACCGCTAATTTGAGAAGACTATAAAGCACCCAAAAAAGTACCCAACCTTCTTAATGTTAAAAATGAGCCCCGTCAAAAAATACACGGCCGTCTAATTTTTGAAAATTTATCACTAGTTGTTGATTATTAAAGCTAAGGTTAGACTAGAAGAGTGAAATATAAGTTTGACGGATACAACTGGTTCTGTGTTTTAAAAAAAGGCGAAGAACTTACCAGTGCTTTGAACGACTTTGCTAGAAAAGAAAAGGTTAAAGGCGCCTGGTTCTTCGCGGTTGGTGCTTGTGATGAACTGGAAGCCGGCTATTACGACTTAAAAACTAAAGATTATAAATTTAAGAAATATAATCAAGATCTGGACATACTGAACATACAGGGTAATCTGTCCTGGAGCGGCCCGCCAGCTAGCGGAGAGCCGGTGGTGCATCTGCACGGAACTTTCGCAGGCGAAGACGGCCGAAGTTTCGGCGGACACGTTAAATCATTGAAAGTTTCGGTAACCTGCGAAATTTTCGTACATGACTGGTTC
>JANWKZ010000068.1 GCA_025451115.1 Bacteroidia bacterium
AGATCTTTCCCCGTATCGTAGCCTAGTCCGCTATTGCTGAGCAGGCTTTCATCGTGATCTACAATCACATAATAAGGCTGGGAACTGATCTTATAGCGGGTATCCTGCAGGTAGCCCCAACGCATACCCTGGGTTTCTAAAACTACTTTATCGCCTTCCCATTCAACTTCTTTTTGCTCGGCTTTGGGAAGTTCCTCGCGGTCGTCAACAAACAACGAAACGATCACAACATCATTCGCCATAAGGCTTTTCACTTCCGGATCAGGCCAAACGTTGTCTTCCATCTTACGGCAATTGGCGCAGGCGTGGCCGGTGAAATCGATCAGTAAGGGTTTCTTCACTTCTTTAGCATAAGCCAATGCGCTTTCGTAATCGTTATGGAAAACTTTTATGCCTTGCGGACCATCCACCATTTTCGCAGCGAGGGAACTGCCGGAATTATTTTGTCCCGAGGTTGTGACCGTAACATTCGTTTGCTGTTTCCACTCAGCGTAGGTTGAAGGAGGAATTACTCCGCTCAATAAATTAAGAGGCGCGCCCCAAAGTCCGGGAATCATATAGACAGAGAACGCGAATGCGAAAATGGCAATGAAAAGACGTGGAATAGAAAGATACTCCATTGGCGAATCGTGAGAGAGTTTGATCCAACCCATTAAATAAATTCCGGTAACAGCAAATAAAATGATCCACAGCACAAGGAAAACTTCGCGTGTGAGGATGTGCATCTGGTACACAAGATCCGCGTTGGATGCGAATTTCAGAGCGAGGGCGAGTTCGAGTAGACCTAAAGTTACTTTGATCGTATTCAACCATCCGCCGGATTTTGGCATACTTTGCAGCCAACTTGGTACAATGGCAAAAAAGGCAAAAGGCAGGGCAAACCCAAATCCAAATCCAAGGAAACCAAAAAGCGGACCCACCGCTGAATTTGTTACCTGCGTTAAAAGCGTGCCTATAAAAATGCTGGTACACGAAAACGAAACGAGCGACAAAGTTGTGGCCATGAAGAATATACCAAGCCACCCTCCGCGGTCGCCCTGCGCGTCCATTTTATTGATCCAGCTGTTGGGTAATGTAATTTCAAATGCGCCGAGGAAACTTATTCCAAAAACAACCAACAACGCAAAGAAGATAAGGTTGAACGAAGCGCTCGAAGCAATGGCGTTCAATGCAGTTACACCAAATATAGCAGTGATGAGTAAACCAAGAGCCGTATAAATAATGACGATAGAGAACATGAAGAAGACAGCTTCTTTAATTGCTGAACTTCTTTTCTTGTTACGTTTTAAAAAGAAACTTACGTTCATCGGTATCATCGGGAATACGCAGGGAGTGATCAAAGCGGCCAGTCCGTAGCCAATTCCTTTTAACAGAATAAGCCACCAGGGATCTTTACTCAGTTCTTCATTCGGTGTACTTGTAACAGTAGTTTCAGTTTTTGTGGATGCAGCAGAAGTATCTTTTTTAGTGCTGTCGGGCGTAACAACAGCGGTTTTCTGAGTACTATCTTCTACAACCGGATCAACACCTTTGATCTCTACGGAAAATCTCTTCGGAGGCTGGAACTGGCTGCATTTAGAATCTGTACAAAACTGACAGAAAAAACTGCCCGCAACTTTAAGGGTTTTATCGGTCTTTAATTTAATGCGCTGCGTAAAAGTCGCTGTGTGAACAAAATACTTAAGGTTCATCTCAAATACCTTGTCAAACTCCTCCTTTGCATTACTTTCTTTTGCTTTTCCCACCAATTCATAATCGGCCGACTTCTTGAAAAGTATCTCAGTGGATTGCGGACAGGTAAGGTCTTTCTTCGGATCATCACAATCCGGATTACGGTCCTGCGAATAGATATGCCATCCATCTTCTATCGTTGTGGTAAAGACAATATCATACTCGGTTGCCGAAATTTTCTTCGTTTCCACTTTTAAGGTAACGGGTTCCGCTTCCTGTGCATCTGAAAACGCGGTCAACCCCAGTGCGAAAAGAAAGGACCAAAAAGTCGCTAAAAAACGTATTTTCATAAAGAATGGTAGGCCACAAAGGTACGAAATTACCCCCTAAAACAGGTTTTTGAGGCTTTTATTATTAGGTTTTGAGAAATGCTGCCCCTTTTGTTTTGAATTTCGGCCCCTCGCGGTTACATTTGCAGGGTTAAGCAATCCAAACTATGAGCAAAGAAAACTTTCTTACATCCTCCATCGGGAAAAAAGTCGTCGTGTCGTTAAGCGGACTATTCCTTATCTCTTTCCTGGTGGTGCACGTAACCATTAACTCCCTGATCTTCCTGAACGACGGAGGCGAAACCTTTAACCTGGCGGCCGGCTTTATGGCCCATAACATCATTATCCGCATTATGGAGATCGGCCTTTTCCTGGGTCTTTTGCTTCATATCGTCCAGGCCTATATGGTTACCCTCCAGAACCGTAAAGCGCGTCCCGTAAAATACGAGTATAATAAAGGCAGCGCTAACAGCAAATGGTACAGTCGCAATATGGCCATCCTGGGAAGTCTCCTCCTGATGTTCCTGGTGGTGCACCTGGGTAATTTCTGGGTTCCTACCAAAAAAGCGGTTTTCGCGCACGAAGAGCACAACACATTTGAAGGTATGCGCCAGGTTTTCTCGCAATGGTATTTTGTGGCCATCTACCTGGCAGGTGTCATCTCGCTTTCTTATCACCTAATGCACGGTTTCCCTTCGGCTTTTCAGTCGCTGGGCATCAATCATAAAAAGTATACACCGGTTATCAAGTTCCTCGGAATATCATTCGCTATCCTCGTTCCGCTGGCTTTTGCTTTAATGCCTATTACCATGTTCCTTGGCTGGATCAAATAAATTTTAATCAGATATTTTAAAATAATATGGCTTCATCTCCAAAATTAAACGCAAGGATCCCTGAAGGGTCGATCGACCAGAAATGGACCAAGTATCGTTCTACCGTTCACCTTGTAAACCCCGCTAACAAACGTAGCCTCGAAGTGATCGTTGTTGGATCTGGATTAGCCGGCGCCTCTGCCGCCGCTTCCTTAGCTGAAATGGGATACAAAGTAAAAGTATTCTGCTTCCAGGATTCTCCACGTCGCGCGCACTCTATTGCCGCGCAGGGCGGTATCAACGCAGCAAAGAATTACCAGAACGACGGCGACAGCGTGTACCGTTTATTCTACGACACAATTAAAGGCGGTGACTACCGCGCACGTGAAGCGAACGTACATCGCCTGTCGGAAGTTTCCGGAAATATCATCGACCAGTGCGTGGCGCAAGGTGTTCCTTTTGCCCGCGAATACGGCGGAACATTAAGTAACCGTTCTTTCGGTGGAACGCAGGTACAACGTACTTTCTACGCCGCCGGACAAACCGGACAGCAATTATTATTAGGAGCTTACTCCGCATTACAAAGACAAGTAGGTATGGGCGCAGTAAAACTGTACGCCCGCCACGAAATGCTCGATGTAGTGAACATCGATGGCAAATGCCGCGGCATCATCGCGCGCGACCTGATCAGCGGAAAACTTGAAAGACATTTTGGTCATGCAGTACTACTTTGTACCGGCGGATACGGCAACGTGTTCTACCTTTCTACCAACGCCATGGGCAGCAATGTTACCGCAGCATGGAAAGCACACCGAAAGGGAGCCTTCTTCGCAAACCCATGTTACACACAAATTCACCCAACCTGCATTCCCGTGAGCGGCGATCACCAATCGAAACTCACACTGATGTCGGAGTCGTTACGTAACGACGGTCGGATCTGGGTTCCGAAAAAGAAAGACGATGCCCGTAAGGCAAAAGATATTCCGGAAGAAGAAAGAGATTATTACCTCGAGCGTCGTTACCCTGCATTTGGCAACCTCGTGCCGCGCGACGTAGCTTCGCGTGCCGCCAAAGAGCGTTGCGATGCCGGTTATGGTGTAGGTAACAGTAAAATGGCCGTGTATCTCGATTTCGCTGCCAATACAGAGCGTTACGGTAAGATCGAAGCCAACAAACAAGGCTTACATAACCCAAGTAAAGAAGAAATCATCCGCTTAGGAAAAGAAGTGGTGAAAGAAAAATACGGTAACCTGTTTGACATGTACAAGCAGATCACCGGCGAAGATCCTTATGAAGTTCCGATGCGTATTTATCCTGCAGTTCACTACACTATGGGCGGACTTTGGGTTGATTATAATTTGATGACAACCGTTCCGGGCCTTTACGCTTTAGGAGAAGCAAACTTCTCAGATCACGGAGCGAACCGCTTAGGTGCATCGGCGCTTATGCAAGGTTTGGCTGACGGATATTTTGTGATCCCATACACCATTGGAGATTATTTATCTGAAGAGATCCGTACCAAAGCGATGCCAACCGATCACGAAGCGTTTGTAAAAGCGGAAGCCGAAGTACAGGCTCGCATCGATAAGATGATGAACATCAAAGGAACCAAGTCTGTTGACCATTTCCACAAGAAATTAGGAAAGATCATGTGGGATAAATGCGGAATGGGTCGTAACAAAGAAGGATTAACACAAGCTATCACCGAGATACAAAAATTGCGCGAAGAGTTCTGGAAAGACGTACGCATTCCGGGTGAAGTAAATGAGTTCAACCCCGAACTTGAAAAGGCGGGCCGTGTGGCCGACTTCATCGAGCTGGGAGAATTAATGTGCAAAGACGCGTTGCATCGTAATGAAAGCTGTGGCGGTCACTTCCGCGAAGAATACCAAACGCCGGATGGCGAAGCAAAACGTGATGATGACAATTTCGCGTACGCAGCCGCATGGGAAATGAAAACGGTTGGAGATTGGGAGTTGCACAAAGAAGAATTGAAGTTCGAGAATATCAAATTAGCACAACGTAACTACGCTTAGATACATGGATGGGGAAAAGCTTATAATTAGAAACTTTGGTCCTATTAAGGAGGTTAATATTAATCTCCGCAAATATAATTTTATAATAGGCAATCAAGCGTCTGGTAAAAGTACTATCCTGAAAACATTAACTATACTTAGGGACATCAGGCTGCTTTTCTTACCGGTAGATTTACATGTAAGAAAAATGTTCATGGATTTCAACCTAAGTAGTTATTTAAATAAAGACACATTTATTGAATATAGTAATGAAGCTTTTAAAGTAACAGTTAAAGGACTCGGCAAACCAAAATTAACAGTTATAGATACGTCGGACGAAGCATCAAAAACCCTGAAGATGTTATCGAAACTAAAAGGCTTTGTTACCCAAGATATTTATCCAGAAGTCGAAGAATATTTGAGAAAAGAATCTGTTGTATCTATTTATATTCCGGCCGAGAGGATTATCATCCCTAATATTACATATGAACCTTTTAAATATTCGGGGAAGGAAGTAAAGTTACCTGAGTATTTGAGGTCTTTTGGCAACTATTTTACTGAGGCTAGGAAGCAAATTTCAAAACTTAAGGTTGATTGGTTGAAACTATCTTATTCATATGAAAGAGGAATTGATACAATCGTTTACAAAGGTAAAAAGATGAGACTAGTAGAAGCGGCAACAGGCTTTCAAGTTGTTCTTCCATTAATAATGGTAATTGAGCGGCATGATAATTTGGAAACTAAGAATAAACCATTGATTAGTTATTTTATTGAAGAACCTGAGCTTTCCTTGTTTCCTCAAACTCAAAATCAGTTGATCAAATATTTAGTCATGAAATGTAGGGGCATGAGCACTTCTTTTTTCATTTCAACACATAGCCCATATATTTTATCAACTATTAATAATCTATTATATGCTCATAAAGTTGGCGATAAAAACTCGAAAAAAGCCGAACAGATTATTGCTAAAAAATATTGGATTGACCCAAAAGATGTAACGGCACTTTTTCTAAATGAAAAGGGAATGACGGACGATTTAATGGATCATGAACTTAATTTACTTAAAGTCGAGAAAATCGACGAGATCTCACACGAGATAAATATCGAGTATGATAAGTTGAATGATGTTCTTTGGAGTAAATGATGAATTTAGCTAATTATAATCATTGTATACAAACAACGAAGGGTGCACTCGTCGTGTGCTCTGAGAATCAAAGTAAGTATACTTTGATAAATGGATCCAAATATGAGATTAGTAAGATTCA
This sequence comes from Bacteroidia bacterium, assembly GCA_025451115.1. Lineage (GTDB taxonomy): Bacteria > Bacteroidota > Bacteroidia > B-17B0 > Aurantibacillaceae > PALSA-968. The sequence goes on from JANWKZ010000068.1 coordinate 6,093, forward strand.
AATTGATGGTTGCGTTTTTAATCAATCTGATGGCGAAAAATGCGACTATGTATTGAAAGCTGTAAAAGGAGATGACAAACTTTTGTTTTTAATTGAATTAAAGGGAAATGATGTGTTGAAGGCTGTTTCTCAAGTGAATAGTTCCCTTGGGAGGTTGAATATCGGCAGTCAATCCGGATTTAATAAGATATTTGGTAGAATAGTTCCGACCAAGGTGTATGCCCCAGATATTAGAACCACAAAATTTTTGGCATTAAAGGATAAGTTTAAACAACTTAAAGGGGATTTAAAATGTGTAGTTAAGAATTCTGATATAATATAAAATACTATGAGCGGAAATATGAATTTGACCTTAAAGGTCTGGAGACAAAAAAACAAAGACGCCAAAGGCGCTTTGGAGACACACAATGTAACTGGCATTTCTCCTGATATGTCATTCCTTGAAATGTTCGACGTGTTGAACGAAAAGCTGATCAGCGAAGGAAAAGAGCCTATTGCTTTCGATCATGATTGTCGCGAAGGAATTTGCGGAATGTGCAGCATGTTCATTAACGGGCAGCCGCACGGACCAAAACGTGCCGTAACAACCTGTCAGTTGCATATGCGCAGCTTCAAAGATGGCGACACCATTGTGGTGGAACCCTGGAGAAGCAAAGCTTTCCCTGTAATTAAAGACCTTGCGGTAGATCGTTCTGCTTTTGATCGTATTATCGCGGCCGGCGGTTTCGTTTCAATAAATACCGGGAACGCTAAGGACGCTAACAATATTTTAATCCCGAAGCCCGACGCGGATGACGCTTTCAACGCGGCGGCTTGCATAGGTTGCGGCGCATGCGTAGCTACCTGCAAGAATGGTTCGGCCATGCTTTTCGTTTCGGCAAAAGTTTCCCAGCTTGCTTTATTACCGCAGGGCCAGGTTGAAAAAGAGGCCCGCGTAATGAACATGGTATCGCAAATGGACGAGGAAGGATTTGGTAACTGTACTAACACCGGAGCCTGCGAAATTGAGTGCCCGAAGGAGATCTCTTTAGAGAATATAGCTCGCATGAACCGCGAGTATATCGGGGCCAAAGCAAAGGCTAAAGAATAATTCGATAAAGTTTGAATTTCAGTCAGTTAAGGGAGGGTTTGCCTCCCTTAATTATTGGCAGAATTCCCTATATGCCTTAAAAAACCCGTATCTTTGTGCCCGCTATGCAGATAGAAGTTTTAAAAAGCAAGATCCATCGCGTTACCATCACTGAAGCCAATATAGATTACATTGGAAGCGTGACCATTGACGAGGACCTGATGGATGCCGCCGACCTGTGCGAGAACGAAAAAGTAGACGTTTACAACTACCGGAACGGAGAACGTTTCCATACGTACGTGATAAAAGGACAAAGAGGTTCGGGAATTATTTGTTTGAACGGTCCCGCTTCGCATAAAGTAAGGGTGGGCGACGAAATAATTATTGCTTCTTACGCGTTAATAGATTACGCGGGAAGAAAGAACCATAAGCCCACTGTTATTTTCCCGGAAACCCAAACCAATCGTGTAAAAGCTTACTTGTTTGAATACCAAGGTAAAATCCATATTGCAGCTGTTGATCTTTGGTGCAATAGGAGGGGGCCTTATCTGGTTATCCATTCACAATATCCCCGATAGTGAGATGGAAACCACTAAGCAGTCATTTAAGAATGCCGATTACATTATAGTTACGCTCTCGGCTGTTGTAAGTATGCTGGCGCACGTGGTGCGCGCGTGGCGTTGGAACTCTATGCTTACGCCGTTGGGGCATAGCATCACATTCAAGAATTCTTTTGCGGCGGTGATGATCGGGTATGTAGTGAACTTTGCAATTCCACGCGGAGGGGAGCTGAGTCGTTGCGGTGTGGCCACCAAATACGAAAAAGTTCCTTTCCCTGCCGCGCTTGGCACAGTGATCACCGAGCGGATCGTTGATCTGCTCTTAATGCTGGTTTTATTTTTTATTACGCTGGCGGTGCAGTTCACTGAACTCACCGGCCTCACCAATAAATACGTCATTGATCCTGTACAGGCAAAATTCAGCACGAACAAAAACCTGTTTTACATAGCGATAACCGGTTTTGTTTTGATCGTGCTCGGTCTTTTCATTTTCCGTAAAAAAATAAAAGGACTTTTAACGGGTAAGATGGGAGCCATCCTGAAAAGTTTTGGCGAAGGACTTCGCTCTGTTAAAGATGTAAAAAATCCCACGCTTTTTATCTTTCAAAGCTTTCTTATCTGGTTCCTTTATTTTCTCAGTTTGTATGTATGCTTCTGGTGTTTTCCGGAAACAAAAGACCTGGGTATCAAGCCGGCGCTTTCGGTGCTATTATTCGGTACAATAGGCGTTGCTATTAGTCCGGGTGGGGTAGGAGCTTACCAGCTTATTGCCACGCAGGTGTTATTGTTTTATGGAGTGGCCAGCAGCATTTCTATTTCTTTCCCCTGGATCGTGTGGGGCGCGCAGTTTATTGCAATAATAATAATTGGCGCACTTTGCTTTATACTCTTACCTTTGCTCAACCGTAACGCAGATGGATTATCAAAAAATACTTGAGAAAAAAATAGTAGACACAAAGTCTATCCTGAAACAGGTAAAGGTTTGGCGCGACATGTTCAATAAGAAGATCGTGTTCACCAACGGTTGTTTCGATATTCTTCATAAAGGCCACGTAGATTATTTATGCGCGGCCCGTTCCCTGGGCGATGTTTTGGTGATAGGGTTGAATACAGATGCTTCCGTAAAACGCCAGGGAAAATCGCCCGAGCGCCCTATCAATAATGAGCAAACAAGAGCGTTCATTCTCGCTTCGTTGCAGGTAGTGGATGCTGTAATTCTTTTTGATGAGGACACTCCTTACGAACTCATAAAAACTGTTAAACCCGATGTTTTGGTGAAGGGCTCAGACTACAAACCCGAGGACATTGTGGGCGCTGATATAGTGAAAGCACGTGGCGGAGAAGTGATCACCATCGAACTTACACAGGGTTTTTCAACAACCTCCCTCATTGATAAAATTAAATCGTAATTTTCCCGTTATTCAGGAAATTACGTGGGCAATCCTTTAAAAAAACTTGCGGGGCAAACAGCTACCTATGGGCTTAGTACCATTTTGCCGCGCTTTCTGAATTACCTGCTCGTCCCGCTTTTCACGTATAAATTCACCAATCCTTCCGATTTTGGTATCAATACCGAGATCTATGCGTACATCTCTTTTCTGAATATAATTCTTACTTACGGCATGGAGACCGCGTTCTTCAATTTCGTGAATAAGCATGAGAACAAGAACCTGGTGTACAGTACGGCACTTATCTCTCTGTTAAGCTCAAGTACACTGTTCATTCTGCTCGGTTATTTTTCATCCGGCATGATAGCCGAAAAGCTGGGCTATCCCGATAATGTGAATTTCATTCGCTGGATGGTTTTCATCATTGCTACAGATGCCATCATGGCCATTCCGTTTGCCCGCCTGCGCGCTGAACAAAAAGCTTTGCAGTTTGCCATAATAAAAATTGCCAACGTGGTGGTGAATATTGGCATCACCATTTTCTTCATCCACTTTTGCAAGAATGCTTACGAATCCGATCTTCAGAACGGAACGACTTCTACGCTTGGCAAACTTTACGATCCGCAGATAGGTATTGGTTACGCTTTTCTTGCTAATCTGCTCGCTAATCTTTTTTCCCTACTTCTTATCGGAAAACAATTCCTTGGCTTTTCCTACAGTTTCGATCGCGCTCTGTGGTCGGAAATGATGAGATACGCGCTTCCCTTACTAGTAGTAGGATTGGCCGGTATGGTGAACGAAACCTTTGATCGCATCATC
>JANWKZ010000069.1 GCA_025451115.1 Bacteroidia bacterium
AACTATTTTACGCGACATGGCAAGATCATGAGGTGTTTCAACACAAGACATAGCTCAGACCATGCAATTGGCCTTTAGCGGGAACCGGTTAAGTTATTTTGTGATGAACGATAAGCAGTACCAGGTGATCGGGCAAATGGAATTAGAGCGTCGGGACAAACCTACTGATATAACTTCGTTATATGTTCGCAATAGTTCGGGAAACCTGATCCAACTTGATAATCTTGTGAAGATGCAGGAGCGCAGTAGTCCGCCTCAATTATATCATTATAACAGGTATCAATCGGCAACGGTCTCTGCAGGTCTTGCGCCCGGAAAGACCATTGGAGACGGGGTAAAGGAAATGCAACGGATCGCAAAAGATCAATTGGATGAAACATTCAGCACCGCTTTAACCGGACCCTCGCGTGATTACGAAGAGAGTAGTTCTAACATTCTTTTTGCTTTATGCCTGGCTATTTTATTGATCTACCTGATCCTTGCTGCGCAGTTCGAGAGTTTTATAGACCCCATCATAATCATTCTTACAGTGCCACTGGCTTTCGCCGGCGCGTTTCTGTCGCTCTGGTATTTTAACCAAACGATGAATATTTTCTCTGAGATAGGGATCATCATGCTTATAGGGCTCGTTACGAAGAATGGGATCCTGATAGTGGAGTTTACAAATCAACTCAAAGAAAAAGGTGTTCCGTTCATGGAAGCGGTTGTACAGGGAGCAACCGCAAGGTTGAGACCCATTCTTATGACGAGCCTTGCTACGGCGCTGGGCGCTCTGCCTATTGCAATGTCGCTTGGCGCTGCGGCCAAAAGCCGTATGGGAATGGGAATTGTAGTGGTGGGAGGCATTCTTTTCTCTCTCAGTTTAACTTTGTATGTGATCCCCGCCATGTACTCCTACCTTTCTAAAAAACAGAAGAAGCACGCGTGAAAAAATCGTTTTTCATAGGAATATTCTTAATGATCTGTGTTTTTTTAAAAGCACAGGAGGGAAGTATTTTGAAACCGGAAGACGTGATCAAACTTACGATCGAGAATAATTTCGATATACAGATCGCGAAGAACAATACAGAGATCTCTAAGAATTCCAATAATGTGGGGGCGGCCGGCATGTTGCCCCAAGTAACCCTGAACGCAGCCCCTTCGGCATCCAACAACAATATAAACCAGAAATTCTCGAATGGAACTGAGATCGAGAGAACCGGCGTAGGGTCCTCTAATATTTCGGCTTCCTTAGGCGTTACCTGGTATTTTTTCGACGGATTGAAAATGTTTGCTACGAAAAGGAAATTGAATAGGAATGAAGAACTCAGCAACCTGCAATTCAGACAAGCACTCGAGAATACCTTATTAAAGGCCTTTACCTCGTATTACAGGATCATAAGCATCCAGGAACTTATCCGATCGCTGCAGATCTCTTTGCAGGTGGCAGACGAACAGAAAAAACTGGCAGCAGAGAAATTAAAGGCAGGCGCAACTTCAAATATAGAGGTTCTGCAAACGCAGATCGATCTTAACAATTTACAGGTGCAGATCATGCAACAGCAGAGCCTGCTGAATGAGGAAAAAGCCAACCTGAATAACATTTTTAAGCGTGCCCCAGAAACCAATTTTTCAGTACCAGATACTATCCTTATTCAAACAAAGCCTGAATACGAGAATGCGGCCAAGAGTATGGAGGAAAAGAACAGTAGCATTCTTATTGGTTCCAAGAATGTAGAGATAAGCGAGCTGGTACTGAAAGAATTTCGGGGCAATCGTTATCCTCGTATCGGGGTTTTCGGCAATTATGCTTTATCTCGCAACCAAAACCAGGCCGGCTTCTCTCTTCTTAATCAAAACCTGGGCTATACTTTGGGACTCACTGCCAGCTGGACGCTTTTAAATAATCTTACGATCCACACATCCATCAAAAACCAATTAGTGCAGATATCCTCAGAAAAATTAAAGCTCGAGGCGGCCAGACTAACCGAAAGAACAGAGCTTTTCAAGGCTTATGTCAATTTCCAGAATGATCTCGCTATTATGGAACTGGAAAAGCAAAGCGCGGGATTAGCCAGGCAGAACCTGGATATTGCTTCTCAAAGATACAAGCTGGGACTTTCAAACTTCATGGAGTACCGGATGGTGGAAAAAAGCTACGAAGAAACTGTCTATCGTCTTTCGGACGCGTCCTTTAATACGAAGATCAGCGAATTGAATTATCTAAGAGCACAGGGCCTTTTGGTACGGTAATTCATTTACAAGCCATTTTCAGAATGGCGTTCAAAGACCTTATGTCCACATCTTTATTTACGAAACACTTAAAGACTTTCACCACTTTTCGCCCTTCGGCATGAAGTTTTGGGTGCTTCAGACCATTGCGACAGTAAAAGCCAAGATAGACGTAATCATCCTTATAATGTATGTAACAGAGAGGACGACCTTTATATTCGTAAAATAGGGTAAAGAACTTAAAGAACTCCAGTATGTTCCTATTGTAGGAAAGCAGGTGCCTCCGAAGAAAGAGCATGATCTCGGCGTATTCGGGAGGCTGTTGTTTTATTTTCTCGTCGCATGGATTAAGCATAGGCGTAAAGATAAAAATTTCCGACCTTTACAGCCGGATGCCCGGTATTTACTTACATATTCCTTTTTGCAGGCAGGCCTGTTCGTATTGCGATTTTCATTTTTCCGTCAACCTCGAAAAGAAGACGACACTGGTAAATGCCATTTGTAAAGAAATTGAACTCAGGAAGGACTACCTGGAAGACAGGAAATTGAGTTCGATCTATTTTGGAGGAGGCACGCCCAGTGTTTTGAATGTTGAAGAGCTCAATAAAATACTTTACACGATCGGAGAATATTTTGAAATCGAAAAAAATGCAGAGGTAACTTTTGAATTGAATCCGGAAGATGCGGATCCTGTTTATTTGAGAGCGATACGCTCGGCCGGAGTCAACCGCCTGAGCATAGGAATACAGAGCTTTGATGAAGATGAATTAAAATGGATGAATCGAGCCCATACAGCTCAGCAAAGTGTGGACTGTGTAAAGAACGCGCGGGCCGCCGGGTTTACCAATATTTCCGTTGACCTTATTTATGGTAGCCGCTTTCAGTCGGAAAAAACCTGGAGGCAAACGCTAAGCCGGGTTTTTGATCTGAATATTCAGCACATCTCCTCCTATAATCTCACCATTGAGGGAAAGAATAAATTGAGCGATCTTTTTAGTAAGAAACAGGAGCCGGAAGTGGATACAGAATTAAGTGCACAGCTTTTTGATGCCCTGATGGAAGAAGCAACAAAAGCAGGATTCGAACATTACGAGATATCTAATTTCTGCAGACCCGGGTTTATGGCTGTGCATAACAGCAATTACTGGCGTGGAGAACAGTACTTAGGACTTGGGCCTTCTGCCCATTCGTATAACGGGTTTGCAAGAAGTTTTAATGTAAAGAGTAATACAAAATACATTCAAGCCATTGAAAATGGAAAGGGGTTTTCAGAAGAAGAAGTACTTACCGAGTTGGATAAATACAACGAGTATGTCTTGACAAGATTGCGCACCAATTGGGGATGTGACCTGGTTGAGATAGCTGAATTATTTGGCCATAAGTTCAAAGAATATTTCCGGAAGAATCTCTATTTGCATGAGCAATATTTGGAACGAAAAGGAAATATAATTACCCTCAACCAAAAAGGGAAGCACTTCGCTGACGGCATTGCCTCAGATCTATTTTTAACCTCGGAGGCTACGGAATAAAATCTTACATTTACGGTATGACGGCCACCATCACTCATAAAGGAAAAACTTTTCGTGTTGATTTCACACATCCGATAGATATTTCTTTGCCTGTAACAAAAGGCGGGGTAAAAGCCTGGTATGTGGGCGAGCCAGTAATTGAGCCTGTGCGCATGGGCGATTGGGTAGGCGAGGTGGCGCAGGGAGGAACCGTTAATTTTAAGAACATCACATTCAATCCGCATGGTCACGGCACACACACCGAGTGTGTAGGGCATATCAGTAAAGAATTCTACTCGGTGAATAAAAGCCTGAAGCAATTTATGTACATGGCTGAGTTGATCACCGTTCTGCCGGAAGAGATCAATGGAGACAAGGTTATTACCCGGAAATCGCTTGAGCTTTTTCTCAGTGATAAGAACCCGGAGGCACTTGTATTAAGGACCCTTGGCAACAGTGAAGAGAAAACGCACCATAACTATTCAAACACCAATCCGCCTTATATTGATGCTGAAGCCATGAAATACATCGTGGAAAAGGGGATAGAACATTTACTATTTGATACCCCCAGCGTTGATAAGGAAGTAGATGGAGGCGCACTGCTGGCGCACCGCGCGTTTTGGAACTATCCCGAGAAACCTAATACTACCCGCACTATCACAGAGTTGGTCTATATTCCCAATACCATTTTCGATGGCGCTTATCTCCTCGATCTGCAGGTAGCGGCCATTGAGAATGATGCGGCCCCTTCCAGGCCGCTTCTTTACAGGGTGATTTAATAACCTGGTTCATTTTTCCCTCTGCTTATTTAGACGTATTTTTGTATTATGTCAGACGAGATCGTAAATAAGGTTGCCCAGAGTGGGATCATTACAGTAGACCTGGAGGAATTCTACCCCGAGGGAAAACGTGTTTTGCTCGATATTAAATCACTCCTTTTCCAGGAACTTATTTTGAAGGAAAAGGATTTCCGCGATTTCATAAAGAACGAGGATTGGAGTAAGTATAAAGACGCTTATGTAGCTGTTACATGCAGTAACGATGCCGTTGTCCCTACCTGGGCCTATATGTTACTTACTCTTGCGCTTCAGCCCCACGCAAGAAAGATCGTTTTCGGAAGTCTTGACACCCTTGAGACCGTATTATTCGAAGAGATCGTTGCTAAACTTGACGTTTCTAAATACAAGGACGGTCGCATTGTCATAAAAGGTTGCGGCAACAAGCCGGTGCCCATCGCTGCTTACGTGGCTATCACCGAACGCCTCAAGCCACTGGCAAAAAGTATTATGTATGGCGAACCTTGCAGCACAGTTCCACTTTATAAGGCGCCTAAATAAATTTGCCGGATGGCAAAAAACAGCTCATTTCATATACAATCTATAGGCGATCACGATCACGGGCCTTTTGAAGTGGTCAAATTCCTTCCTTTCAAAGTTCCACCAAAACGGGAGTTCCATCGACATGATTATTATGAAATTCTTTTTTTTGAAAAGGGCGGGGGAGAGCATATCATCGATTTCAAATCATTCCCTGTTCATGATCACAGTGCGCATTTTGTCTTGCCGGGCCAGGTGCATAAACTTGAACGGGGATCGAACTCCAGCGGTTTTGTTCTTCTTTTTGAAGAAGACCTTCTTATCAAGAACCAGGAGCCGAACTCTAATATTCTTCTCGACCTACCATTTTACAATCAAAAAACGCGCACAGACTTTTCTATATCCAAACAAACCTTTCCGGAGATCAATTACCTGCTCGAAAAAGTGATAGCCGAAGAAAAAGCCGGGCTTCCGCTCGCTGAAAGGATATGCGGGCAATATATTATGCTGATCCTGCATTTGCTATGCAGAAGCGGCACAAAAAATAAGCAGGAGGAAGCACCTGGAACGAATACCAAAACGGATGTACTCATAAGATTAAAACACCTGCTCGAAAAAAATTATGCAACTCAACACAAACCGGCCTTCTATGCCGGAGAACTCAATATAACCACAGGATACCTGAATGAATTGGTACATGCCGCTTATGGAAAAGCGAGCAGCGAGCTGATCCAGGACAGGCTTTTACTGGAAAGCAAGAGGCTCCTGTTTTTTACAGACCTTTCGGTAAACGAGATCGCCTATGCCGTTGGGTTCGAGGATCCGGCCTATTTTGCCCGTCTTTTCAAAAAACTCCTCAAGAGTACGCCCAGCGAATACCGTGAGGTCATACGTACAAAATCCAGTTAAAGCCACGATTTGTCCTGCCCCCAAAGGCAGCTAGTAGCGTAATTTTACTAAAAATTACCTATGAAAAGAATTATACTTAGCGCCGTTTCCATACTGGTTTTTCTGGGCAGTACCGGGTTTGTACTGTTCAGTAACGGAATTTACAATGTAACCGGTTCACCGGGCGAAGGAACCTGCGCAAATTGTCATAGCGGCGGAACAGGGACTACCCAGATCAACATCAGCGCCAGCCCCGCCTTTACGGCGAATCAATATGTTCCGGGCCAAACCTATACCATTAGTATAGCCATTAATAACACAGGTGCCACCAAGTTTGGCTTTGATGCCGAGATACTGAATGCGCAGGATAATGACGCAGGCACAATTACAGCAGGGCTCAGTGGGGTTCAAATTATGGCTTCGGCAGGCGCAAGAACCAATGCCTATCATTCAGCACCAAAATTGGGCACGGGGTCGTCTACTTTCCAGTTTGTTTGGGTGGCCCCCGTTTCCGGACAAGCAACCTTATATGTTTCAGTGAATGCGGTAGGAAGTTCGGATTTCGGGGCGCCTGCAAACACATCCCTGGTTCTTTCGGCCAGTCCTAACTCCGTTGTAAAATGGGAGGGGTCTGAAATGAGTAATCTCTCGGTTTTCCCGAATCCGGCCACCAACGAAATGAACGTGCATTATTACCTAAATGACAATGAACGTATAAAGGCAACATTGATAGACCTGAAAGGAAACCCTGTATCTGAGCTTTTTGAAGGTGCCTGCTCAAGGGGCCCCCAGCAGATCAAGATAAATTTACCCGAAGGTTTGGCCAAAGGCTTCTATTTTTTGAAGCTTAAAGGAAAGACCGAGAAAGTGGTGTCGGTACTGGTTCAGTAGGCTTTCCGTTTTTACAAGAAATCCCTTTAATTTCAAGCATTTTTAGTATGTTTGTGAGGTAGGATTATATTGTGAAAAATGGAAACAAAAACTATGAGCTCCGCACCTAAAGTCTCTAAACTTGCCCAGAACATCATAGGTTCTGAGATCATCAAACTTGCAGCAGAGGTAAATGAAAAGATAAAGCAAGGCGAGCATATCTATAACTATACGATCGGCGATTTCAATTCAAAGATCTTTCCTATCCCAACCGAGTTAAAGAAGCTTATTGTTGAAGAATACAATAATGATCAGACCAATTATCCCGCGGCAGATGGTATGCTCGAATTGCGTCAGGCCGTTTCAAAACTGCTGAAAGAAAAAGGCGATCTCGAATATGGAATTGATGAGATCCTCATAGCCGCAGGCGCGCGCCCTGTTATTTACGCCATCTATCGTACCTTGGTTGATGAGGGAGAAACGGTTATTTTTCCTGTTCCCTCCTGGAATAATAATCACTATTCTTACCTGAACCACGCAAATCCCGTATTGGTTGATGCCGGTCCCGAAAGCAATTTTATGCCAACCGCCGAGCACATTAAACCACACATCAAAAATGCTACCCTTGTAGCACTTTGCTCTCCACAAAATCCCACCGGAACGGTTTTCACAAAAGAAGGGCTTGAAGAGATCTGCGACCTGATCCTGGCAGAAAACCTACGTCGTGGAGAAGATAAAAAACCGGTTTACCTGATGTATGATCAGATCTACTGGGCACTTACTTATGGAAAGACCGAACATTTCAATCCTGTGACACTTCGTCCGGAGATGAAAAAATACACGGTGTTTGTTGACGGCATTTCAAAATCATTGGCCGCAACCGGCGTGCGTGTTGGCTGGAGCATGGGCCCAAAATTGGTGATCGATAAAATGAAATCATTGCTCAATCACATTGGTGCCTGGGCACCTAAACCCGAGCAAATGGCAACAGCAAAATACTTTGCCGATCTTAAGAACTACGATACATTCCTTGCCAACCAAAAAGAGCAATTGCATAAACGCCTCGATGGTTTTTATAAAGGGTTTATGGCATTGAAAGCGGAAGGTCATGCCGTGGATGCCATCACGCCGCAGGCAGCTTTATATTTAACAATACAATTCTCACTGCACGGTAAAAAGACCGCAGACGGAAAGGTGTTGCAAACCACAAAAGATGTTACTAAATATATTCTTGATGAAGCAAAGGTAGCCGTTGTTCCTTTCTATGCTTTCGGAGCTTCTGAGAATTCATCCTGGTACCGTTTAAGCGTTGGAACCTGTAAGGCCGACGATATCGAGGCGGTGATAAGCAACCTGCGAAACGCGCTTAAAAAGCTTTCCTAAGCGGATGAAAAATCTTTATTGCGTAATAATGGCAGGTGGAGTGGGCAGTAGGTTCTGGCCCATGAGCAAAACCAATAAACCCAAGCAATTCCTGGATGTATTGGGAACCGGCCATACTTTATTACAAAGCACTTGCAATCGGTTTCTCCAGGTCTGCAAGCCCGAAAATATTTTTGTAGTTACCTCCGAGCAATACAAGGACCTTGTTTTTGAACAGTTACCCTACATTCCCCAGGAGAATATCTTACTCGAGCCATCCCGTCGCAACACGGCTCCCTGCGTTGCTTACGCTTCTTACAAGATACATAAACTGAATCCCGAAGCCGTAACAGTGGTAGCGCCCAGCGATCATCTTATTGCCAAGGAAGATGTTTTCATGAAAGCGGTGAAGTCCTGCTACCGCAAAGCCAAGACCGAGGATAGCCTGCTTACCATTGGGATCAAACCAACACGTCCCGACACCGGCTATGGATACATCCAATTCGTTGAATCTCCCGACAAGGAAAAGGATAAGCGCATCAAAAAAGTAAAGACCTTCACGGAGAAACCCAATCCTGAAATGGCCCAATTCTTCATGGATAGTGGCGACTTTTTGTGGAACTCGGGGATCTTTATCTGGAGCACCAAGAGTATTCTTCACGCGCTCGAAAAACATGAACCCGAACTGGCCTCGATCTTTAAGGATGGTATTCAACATTACAATACCCCTTCCGAGAATGAATTCATTCAAAAAGCCTATATCTCCTGTAAGAATATTTCAGTTGATTATGCCGTGATGGAAAAGGCAAAGAACGTGTATGTCCGCGCTTCTATAATAGGGTGGAGCGACCTGGGCACCTGGGGAAGTCTGTATGAGCACATCAAACAGGACGAAGATCATAATGCCGCTGTTGGGAAGAATATCATGCTGTATGATACAAAGAATTGCATTGTACATGTACCTAAGGACAAGCTTGTATTGATTCAAGGCCTCGAAGACTATATTGTGGTAGAGTCCGAGGGTGTGTTGCTTATCTGTAAAAAGGAAGACGAGCAACAGATCCGTAACTTTGTGAATGACGTACGCGTGAAGAAGGGCGAACGTTTTGTATAGATCCTCATCTCATGTTTATTGACACTCATACACATCTTTACTTAGAAGAGTTTAAGAACGACCGCGATGAAATGATCGCGCGCGCGATCAAAGCCGGGGTCGATAAATTCTTTTTACCGAATATCGATTCTACTTCTGTCGAATCCCTCCATCAGCTTTGTGAAAAATATCCTGACCAATGTTTTCCTATGATGGGCCTCCATCCGTGCTCGGTCAAGGAAAATTACAAACAAGAGCTTGCAACCGCTTATGAACTGTTACAGAAAGGAAAGTACATAGCTGTAGGTGAGATAGGATTGGACCTTTACTGGGACAAAACTTTTTTCGCACAGCAGGTAGAAGCTTTTGAAACGCAAATAGAGTGGGCCCTTGATCTTAATTTGCCTATCGTTATACATTGCCGCGATGCTTTCGATGAAATCTATGAGGTATTGATGAAATTTAAAACCTTGCCGAAAGGAATTTTTCATTGCTTTACAGGAAATCTTGAGCAGGCAGAAAAAGTGATCGCTTTAAAGAATTTTAAACTGGGAATAGGAGGAGTAGTTACCTTCAGGAACAGCGGACTTGATAAGACACTTGAACAGGTAGATCTAAAGCATCTCGTACTCGAAACTGATTCACCCTACCTTACCCCCGTTCCCTACAGGGGACAAAGAAATGAATCATCTTATGTAAGTATTATTGCGCGCAGGCTGGCAGAGATCAAGAATTGTAATGTGGGTCATCTTGCGGAAATAACCACGGCAAACGCCGAAGAGATATTTGGGAAAACAGCATAACATATTCTACCGCCTCATTGTTTTTATAGCCTATTCCAATGTTTTTATTTCTATTTGTGCCGCTTCGGTGGTTTGGTATACCCATCTTGTATTTAAAGAAGAACTGCATGCGGGAATCCTCTGGATAACTTTTGGCTGTACGTTTGTATTGTATAATACTCAACAACTTTTCCTTTCTTTCCTGACCGTGCGAAAGACGTCGGAATATGAAAAATGGCTTTCGAAGAATGCTTTACTTCTTGCCTTGATGGCCGCGGTAGCAATCAGCGAGATCTATCCCTTATTCACCAGTACACTTCGTTTTTTGCTTACGTATGCCGCCGCCGCCGCAATCAGTCTACTTTATTTTCTTCCTTTCTCGAACCTGCGGGCCATCCCTTTTCTTAAGTCTTTTATAATTGGGATCGTGTGGGTGTTTATTTGCGTGATGGCGCCTATTGACACAGCTAAATTTGATATGCAGAACACTTTTTTCTGGACTTCACAATTATTATTCATTACCGCATTATGCGTGCTTTTTAATATCCGGGACATGGAGCATGACCACAAAGCAGGAACCTACACTGTGCCGGTATTATACGGAGCTTCGATGGCAAAGATCTTTACCGTACTTCTCTTAAGTGGGTATGCAGTTCTGTCTTACCTTGCCATTCCCCGAATGGAAGGATTGTGTGTTACTCTTATTGTATTCCTGGCAAGTTGTTTATTTACCTGGGGATCTTCTTCTAAAAAGCATTCATTCTACTATTTGTATGGAGTAGATGGGTTGATACTCTTGCAAAGTATCCTTGGATTCGTATTTTTGAGGTCATGAAGAGTAAACTGTTGATCCTCCACGGAGCCCTGGGTTGCGGAAATCAATTTGAAGCCTGGGCGAAAGCGCTATCCATAAATTTTGAATGCCAGTTATTGGATCTTTCCGGGCACGGAACACGTGCAGGAGAAGACGTGCGATTTTCCATAGAGCGGTTCTCATCCGACCTCGGGGAGTTTATAGCTAAAAATGGATTTACCGGGATCAATATTTTGGGATACAGCATGGGAGGCTATGTAGCTCTATGCACAGCCTTGCAAAAACCTGGACTAATTGGAAATATAATGACGCTGGCAACCAAGTTCGATTGGAACGCTGAATCTTCAAAAAAAGAAGCCGGATACCTGAAGCCGCAATTAATGTTAGAGAAAGTGCCACAGCTGGCCGCTCAATTAAAGGAAAGGCACGGAGCGCATTGGGAAAAAGTGGCTGAGCGGACGGCAGAAATGATGATCTCGCTTGGCGAGAAACCGATTCTTACAAGTGAAAATATAAGAGGAATCAGCAATAGGGTAAAATTCTGCGTAGGGGATAAGGACAAAATGGTAAATGTTGCTGAAACACAAGCTATGTTCAAAGGAGCGGTAAATGCTTCTCTTTCGGTGCTGCCAAATACAGGGCATTTACCCGAAACAATGGATGTTAAGCGGATCGTTTTTGAAGCGCAGGATCTTTCTCTTCAAGCAAACCCAGGATCGAGTCGCGGGTAATTTTTTCCTGGGCCATATATAGAAACCCAAATTTCTTATTCCAGTATTCAGCTAAATATTCCTGTTCTGTCTGTCCGGGAGTTGGAACTAACATAGCCTTCAATCTAAGCGCATGAAGGTCCATTAGGGTAGAGTAGCCTGAACGACAAATGATGTGTTTTGAGGACTTCAGTAATGCTTCAAGGGTTGCGGTGTCGGCAACATCATGAACTGTGAAATGTGCGGGAAATTTTACAAAGCTTTTACGCGAAGTTCCTCTAACCAGTGCCACCTGACTATCGTTTTGAGAAAAAGCCCTTCCAAGTTTTTCTTCCAAAATACTTCTTTGCGGCTCAACACCGGATAACAGGATCAGAATAGCATCTTTCTGCTCTACTCTTTTTCCGATCGTAAAACGACTTAATGGACCAATATATCTTACATTTTCAGGAATCGGCCCGCCGTGAGATAAATTACCGCTTAAAGAGTTCTTTTCATTTTCGTTATCAGGAACCCAGCAGGCATCGAACTTTTTTATGAAGATCGCGTTTATCTTGTTAACGGCAGTTTTTAAGAATGGGGCGGGAACGAAGAGCTGATGCGTAATGAAAATGCTTTCTACATTTTTATTATACAATCCAAAGCGGTTGTCGCTTATCACCACGTCTATTTTATTCTTCTCAAGGAATTTCTTTAGCCACGCATTTTCTTTCCGGACCGTGAGTGATAAACGCGGAAACTGGGAAAGCATTTTGAGTCCTAACGATATCTTTTCGGAATATTTTACGTTATACCCGAAAAGCGGAGCGTACTCAACATTTGAGATCTCTTTCTCAAAAAATTCCTGTTGCCATTCGTTACAACCAATAATGATATGGTTGTTTTGTTGCAATTGTTTGATAAGCGGAACACAGCGTGCCGCATGGCCCAACCCCCAATCGAGAGGACAGATCAAAATACGTTTACCTGAAATGGCGGGTATCTGCACTAGTGTAAAACTTGAACAAAGCCTTTGAGCTTACGCGTCTTAATACCGTAGAAATGAATTTCATTGACCGTACAGATGTAATAATAGGTTCCGTCGCTCACAGGTTGTTTCATCTGCTCGGATTTGCCGTCCCATTTAAGCGCCGGGTCACTTGTTTCAAACACAATTTGCCCCCACCGGTTATACATCACAAACTCTACGCTCTTAATATGTTTGTTCTTCACCGGAATGTATGAATCATTCAGGTTGTCGCTGTTCGGCGTAAAAATATTAGGCAATTCGTATTCCGGGCAATTATCTATGCACGCCTGGTTAATGAGCTGACTTTGATTTCCGGCAGAATCAACGGCCACAACTACGTAACATCCGGCAATGCTATTGAGGTTGATCGTGGTATAGTTTGTATCGTTGGGATTAAGGATCGAATCGATCTTTACCAGCGCACTGTCCTTGAACGGAGTGAAATAAATGTAATATTTTACTACATCATTCACGCCGCAGGCGTGGTTAGGGTTGGTCCAATTGAGAGTGACCTGGGAGCAGGTTTCGTCCTTGGAGATGGATGTTGCGGGCTCGCAAGGTGGCGCATCATCAAAAGGCGTAGTACATACTTTCTCAGAATAATTCATCGTAAACCTTGAAAGAGGAGGCGCCGGATTTACCTTGTTGTTCGCATAAAGACCTCTCGACAATATTTTAAAACAATAGTTATAACCATTCACAAGTGTATCAACTGTATAAGCTGTGGCGGTTGTGCTGTCAATGATATCATACGCGTCTGTTGGCCCTCCGTAGCGCTGTTTTAAAATGTAATACATTACATTGGTCCACGGCACCTGAACATTCCAGCTAAGATCAACACGTTTATCGTGTGGAGTGGCGGTTAAGAAGATAGAACTGGCAGTAGGAGCCGTTCCCAGGGGGCTGTTACCGTTATTGGCCGAAAAAGCTACGCGGTAAAAATATTGTTTGGTTTGTGTATCAATATTTGTGTCGGTAAAAGTGGTATCGGGTAATTTTTTAAGATCATTAAAATAAGTTTCGGTAACTGTATAGATCGGAACAAAAGATCCTGTGCTACCCTGTTTTCTTTCAAGTATATAACGATAAGGACCCGGATTAGCTGTTGTGTCAAGCCCGCTAGCATCTATAAATGGATTTTTCCACCACACCAGCATTTTTCCTGCCACAGCATCAGTTGTATCAATACTTACTTTCATCATCAGCGGCACATCGAGTTTTAGCGTTACGCAGGTGTTTGCTGTTGATGAAGACGCGATGCTCAGGGAGCCATCTGCATATTGAGCAACTACCACATAAGAATAAGAGTTGCCCGATGCAAGGCCTTGTCCAAAATTAGTATCCGTAAAAGTAAATGTGCTTGCGCTTGTTATACCAATGAAAACATATCCGGAGTTGGCGGGAATTCCGGTTTGGCATGGGGCGGGAACGAAATTGTTACAGCTGTCGTTACGATAAATTAAATACTTATCAATGATATTACCATTCGTTTGTCCACATCCCACGGGTGCTGTCCAACTCAGGTTTACATAAGATCCCTGTGCGGTTGCTATCACATTTGTTGGCGGAGGTGAAACAACAAGCATGTTGAAAGTAGAGTAATTCGCAGCAGGTGGAGAGTTGCTGTCGTATCCCTGAAAAGTAACATAATAGGGATTTGTTTGAACGGCCTGGCAAGACGGTGTCCAGCTGAAGGTGCCGCTTGCTGTAGGGCCTGAAGTAGACGTAAAAGTAGCTACGTTACCGATGCTTGTAGAGGTAAGTGCCAGCCCGGATGCACTTAAGTGCATAGGTGGAAGAGCAGCACCTGTTATCGAGGCTGTTACAGCAGTTGTGTAAGTACTTCCGGCTTCAATACAGGTGTTGGGTGGCTGTGTGACAACAATGCCGGGATTGGCGCAGGTTACAACCAGGATCTGAATATCGAAGACCGTTTCGCCAACCAGGTACCGTCTGCCATCAATAGGATTCTTGCGATACTCTTTGATCAATAAAGCAACATTGTATTCGCCCTGTGTGTTTGAAACGTTATTCCAACAGAGTGTCCCCGAATTCAATCCTACAAACATTCCGTTAGGAATAGTTGCGCCCGGGATCTGCACCACGCCACCGGGAAGATTATTAGGGTCGTCCTGGAAAGATTTTACAATCGAAAAAACAAGACTGTCATTCTCCGGATCTATCATCCCGGGATTATAACACCAGGGCTGCCCGGCGCAAGCTGTTTGAATGGGCGGATTCGAAACCGTGGGCGAACAATTGGTCTTGGCACCCACAACGTTGTAAATGTAAATAGTATCAACGATCGCAAAAGCAATATCATCCGAATTACCACCCAGATTGATAACCCCGTCATCCCGATTGGGATCGATCACGGTTAGTACGTGCATGCCGGGATTAAGGGAGAAGCTTCCCTGGTAAATGTTCTCTTTTACGCCGCCATAGCCGGATCCAAGATTGGCCGGAACAATAGCAACGCCATCTACGCCATTACCGCCGTTAGGGCATGGGCCGCTGCCGTTCACGCGCGGACAAATAACGCTATCCTGGTTGTCGATATAGAGAACCTGCTCGCAACGGTCGGCCGAAACGCTGTTTAAATTAGTATAGGTAAAAATGCGAAAAGTGTACTTACCGGTCTGTACATTATAACAATAGCTGATATAACCCGAACGGTTGTGCGTGGCGAATGCCGAATAACCGAGGAGAACAAGAATGAAAAGTAACCTTGCGCGCATCATTACAAATATAACTAAAAACACCCCTTTTCAGTGGTTTTTTTAGGCTTTTTTAATACTTTTACTTGCATAAATATGTATTGTAAAACAACGGATAATTTAAGCCTTTATTATGAGGTTGCCGGTAACCCGCAAAGTGCCAAAACCTTAGTGTTTCTCAACGGACTTTCGCAGTCAACTTTGGCCTGGGTCTTAACTACTCCTTTCTTCAAGAATGACTATAAGATCGTGTTGATGGATTTTATCTTCCAGGGCCAATCAGAAAAAAAAGCGGAAGTGAGGAATTTCGATCAGCACGCCGCGGATGTGAAAAGTGTGCTGGATGAATTGAAGATAGCTAAAGCTACACTCATCGGACTTTCCTACGGCAGCCTGGTAGGCCAGCACTTTGCGGTATTGTTTCCGGAAAGGTTGGAAAAACTAATATTGATGAGCACCTTTGCCCATAAAACGCCGTATTTCGAAGCTATCGAATTAGGCTGGGGCAGGGCGGTGGAAACCGGGGGGTATCCCTTGCTTTTTGATATCATGCTGCCCAGTGTTTTAGGAGAAGAATATTTTAAAAACCCGGTCATTCCCATCGATATGATGCGCCAGGCGCGTACTGATGCCAATAACGATTCGCAGGCGCTTTTGAAACTGATGCGCGCAACGAAAGATCGCCCCGATTACCGCGAAAAACTACGCGTCATCAAAACGCCAACCCTCATCATTCATGGAGAAAAAGATATGCTGATACTTTCGCACATGGCCGAAGAAGTTCATAAGAACATTCCGGGCTCGCGACTCGAGATCATAAAAGGCGTTGGGCACACACTTAACCTCGAGGCGATTCCCCAAAGCGTAGCTCTGATAAAAGGATTTCTTTAGGGAGTAAAATTCCTTATGATAGCGTTATAGAAGCTTTCGGCGGCCAGCACCACGCGTTTATTGGTTTGCACGCCGTATTTATTCTCTGTGTTCTTCAGCAACTCATAACACTCCGTCTCATGGTCCTGGTAAAGACACTCGCCATACATAAGTGGACTCTGCACCAATCGGCATAAAGCAAGGTTGCGACAAAAAACACCTGCTGATGAAGTTGCGGTGCAATGTTCGTTAAGATATGTCGCATCTGAACTTTTGGCTATGGGAACATCGAGATTTTTACTCAGCTCTTCAACCAGCAAGCCCGAGACCTTCTCGCTTTTATCGACATCGTCGCTAAGCAGCAGTCGCAGAAAATTGATCTTACCGGCTGTAGTTTCGAGATTATCGTTTAGAACGCAACCGGGAATGAAAGCCATGCAAAGATCCTTGTTGGAAGGTTTTTCCCAGGGCACATTTTTTTCATCTACGTTGTAGTGAATGATCACAGTGAGATCGGGCTTGAAAGTATTTATTACCCTCGAGCGTTGTAATAATTCAAAATCCTTAAAGAACTCCACGAAGAATTTTCCTTTGTTCATTTTCATCAGCCACTTGTGTTTTTGCGCCACGATCTTTTTTATTTTCAAGAGGCTGTCGAGCGTTCTTTTCTTATGGTTTTTGATCCATTCCTCGTAGGTACAACCAAAAGAGGTAGCGTTTTCCTTACGTGTTAAAGCAACCGTAACGCCTTTTTCTTCCAGCATTTTTTTTAGAATGCTTGCTGTTTGAAAAGTTAAGATCCCCTCCGCGATATCCAGGCTGTCGAGCTTGAGGTTGGGACAATTTTGTTGGGAAAAATGCAGGTATTTCTGCTCAATACGCGCCATTTGCATGGTGCCCGCCATGTGGCCGGGATCTATCATGATCTTCTTTTCGCAAAGCGGCTTGCCGGGGATCGAACATAGCATTTTATCCGGCGCGCCGTGTTCGATGCGATAAGACGAACCCTTTGCCTTTTTCTTTTCATAGATCTTTTGCATGGAATCGGGCGACAGCTTTTTGCACAGCGTAACGAAACTGCTCCACTCGTTTTTGCTTAAGACCAACTCCGTTTCTTTTTTTCCGGTCTTGTACTCATAAAGAGTAATTTGTTCAGGCGAAATATCTACGTATTTGTCAAGGCCACCCTTATAGTTGAGGTATTTATCAAAGCGCTTCTTCACCTGTTCATAGGTCTGCGCAATGCCGGCTTTGCCGATCAACAAAAGGGAGATGAACAGGATAAAACGCATGCTTAAAAATAAGTACAGTTTATACACAGCGGATTGAGGTTAAATTTATTTTCTAACACATAAAGGTTAAAGAGATTGTTTGTAAACTTGTGATCATGGCCGGAGGCTTAATAAAACGAATAAGAGAGCACAAAATGTTGTTGATCTTTCAATTGGTCTTCCTGCTTGTGTATTCACTCATTTGTTTCGTAAACCACTGCAATTACCGTACCTATGCGCTGGACCTGGGAGCTTATACCAGGGCGCTTTACGATTACGCCCATTTTCATCCCAGTTATGGAGAAGTTTTCAGGTCTGTTCCGGAGAATATTCTCAGCGATCATTTCGATCTGCTGCTTATACTTTTCTCCCCTATGTGGTGGATCTTTGGGAACGTAACTTTATTGGTAGTTCAACTCGCCGCCATTTACCTCGGATCTGTAGGCGTTTATCGTTTGGCGCTTCAGCGGAAATTGGAAAAAGGAACAGCTACCCTCGCCGCGGTTATTTTTCTATCGTATTTCGGTGTTTTTTCGGCGGTGGCGTTCGATTATCACAGCAGTGTGGTGGCGGCCTGCGCACTGCCCTGGTTCGTGCTTTATTTTACGGGCCGCAACTTTAAAAAAATGATCGCAGTATTTATTTTCATTCTTGTGGCCAAAGAAAATATGGCGCTTTGGATGTTCTTTATTTGTACGGGTCTTATTTGGGTACATCGAAAGAATGTTCCTTTAAGAAAAGCAGCAATAAGTCTATCACTTACATCACTTCTGTTCTTTGTTTGGGTCATCTTTTATGCCATGCCGTTCTTCTCTTCTCAAAAGCAGTACAGCCATATCGAATTCCATGTGTTAGGAAGTAGTTTTAAAGAAATTGTGCTTTCTATTTTGCAACACCCTGTTCGTGCTTTTTCACTCTTGTTTCAAAACCATTTGCCGGATCTTTCACTTAACGGAACGAAAACTGAAACATGGATCTTCTGGCTGCTGTCCGGCGGCTTTTTGATGATCTGGCGGCCTGTTTTTCTTTGGATGCTGCTACCCGTGATGATGCAGAAAATGTACCACGATGATCCTGCCAAGTGGAGCGTGGCCCAGCAATACAATATTGAATTTGCCCCGCTTTTGGCCTGGTGCCTGGTTGAGGTTCTGGATAAAAAAACAATACAATTGCAACGTGCCCTGGGATGGCTAACCCTGGTGTCCTGCATGGGTGTCACCATCCGCTTGTGTGACAATACAGTAGGTTTTGTAGACAAGACCCGCATTCGCTTCTAACAATCGGGGCACTACCAAAGCGATTTTAACAAAACCGAATTGAAGGAAATTATAGCCCTAATTCCCAAGGATGCAATAGTAAGCGCCCAGGGCATGTTTGTACCGCATTTAATTGATAAAAAGGCAGTTTACCAATACCCGATCATAAAGG
>JANWKZ010000070.1 GCA_025451115.1 Bacteroidia bacterium
GTTGTTACGTCGGCGATGTTACGTACCTGGCCTGTTAAGTTTGAGGCCATTTTATTTACCGAGTCTGTTAAGTCTTTCCATACACCTCCCACACCTTTCACTTTGGCCTGGCCACCGAGTTTTCCTTCCGTACCCACCTCGCGGGCCACACGTGTTACCTCCATCGAGAAGAGGTTAAGCTGTTTCACCATTCCGTTCACCTCCTTCGCGATACGAAGGAACTCTCCCTGCAGCGCGTTTCCTTCAACCGACATGGGCATTTGTTGCGAAAGATTTCCCTTGGCAACCGAAGTAATAACGTGCGCGATCTCAATGGTTGGGTGCACAAGATCGGAGATCAGCATGTTCACAGAATCTACACACGTGCTCCATGATCCGCGAGCTCCGTCAAGCGCCACACGATTGGTGAGCTTACCTTGCTTACCAATGCTGGTACCCACTTTTTCGAACTCAAACACCATTCGTTCGTTGAGGTCGATGATCTCGTTGATGGTTTCATAAATGGCGCCATGTGTTCCGGCCTGGTCAATGGGTAAACGAAGGGTGAAATTCCCGTTCCTCACACTTTTTAATACTTTAAGGAACTCAGCGTCGGTAAGTGCCGAATCTTTTATAAGAGATGTTGCTTTTATTTTTTGGTCGCTGCTTTTTTGCTTCTTTGAACCGTTTTGTTTCGGACCATTCTTATGAGCATGTCCATTTCCGTTGCCATTTACCAAAGAATGGACGCCGTTGGTTTTGGGTAGCTCGGCTTTCGGCTTGGTTCCGCTTGTGCGGAGCCGGGAAGAGCGGGCAGCTTTAGCGCTTTTAGATTTCATGAGAGTTTGATTTTAGAGTGTGTTTATCGTCTGACTCTGTAAGGGTGATAGGTAAATGTATTCTGTATTATCATCTAAACAAAGTACTATTTTAAGGCCTTTTCGAATCTCAATTTTGGTCTTTTTCAATTGAAGAAAAAGGTAACTAATTGGTATTAATTGAATTGAATTTTCAAAAAAAGTGCCGTTTTCCTATTCCCAAAATGAGGCACTTCTTTCGAAAAGATCGAAGTTGCCTCAAATAAAGGAAATAAGCGTTAAAACGTGATTATTATTCGGTAGGAACCGGGCAAAAATAGCCCGGCAAGCCGGTTTTATAGCCGGGGAAAGTGCTAAAAAACGGCCTTTTTTAGATAAGGTTGATCCGCTTTAAAAGCTCCTTTTTAAACTGTTCACCTATTGGCAACGGATGCTTTCCAACATACGCCGTTCCTTCCTCTATATTATCGATATGATTCAGAGAAGTTAAATAGGAACGATGAAGACGATAGAACTTATCGCGGGGTAGTTTTTCTTCCATTCCTTTTAAGGTAATGTGAACAGTAAGTCGCTTGTCGCGGGTAAAAATATTTACATAGTCGCCAAGGGCCTGTACGTAAATGATATCCTGTATCTTCACTTTGGTGAGCAAAGAGTTGGAGCGAACAAAGATGTAGTCTTTTTCCTTTTCGTTAATAACGATCTTCTGATCTTTGCTCTCAAAAAGTTCTTTGGCGCGGTCAACCGCTGTCATAAAGCGCGAAAGTGTAACCGGCTTTATGATGTAGTCTGCCACGTTCAATTCAAACGCTTCTACCGCGTAATCCTTTTTTGCGGTTATCAGGATGATGATGGGCCTTTTTTCCAGGTTGCGTATCATTTCAATGCCGGTCATCGCGGGCATTTCCACATCGAGGAAAACGAGATCTACCTCTTCCTTTTTCAGGTAATTAAACGCTTCTACAGGGTTCTCACATTCGGCTTTCAATTCCAGGAAATCAACTTGCTCGATCAGTTGTTTCACCATGGTGCGTGACATCTTGTTGTCATCAACTACAATACATTTCATAGGTTTCGTTTTTAGTGGTTTTGATTGGTTCTTTTGGTTAGCGTTCCGGAAAATTGTAACATTTAATAAAATCTGTGTGTTTATATAACCACAGCCAAAATAGAAGTAATAGAGTTTTGCAAAATTCTTTTTCGATAAGGTAAGGCTTAAAATAGCCAGAAACGGCTTCTGTTGAGTCCGTGAAATTTCGGGGCTACAAAAAAAGAATGTCAAATACCACCCCGCTAGAGGAGATTCAGTTTTTTAAGAAGGTCCTTCTTGTATTGCTCTCCGATGGGGATCGGGTTCTTATCAACAAAAGCGGTTCCTTCTTCGATAACATCCACGTGGTCGAGGGCCACGAGGTAAGAACGATGCAAGCGGAAGAATTTTGCCGGGGGCAATTTTTCCTCCATGCTCTTTAACGTAGAATGCACCATGTATCTCTTTCCGGGAATATAAATGTTCACATAATCTCCTAGTGCCTGGATGTATAGGATGTCGGTTAATTTGATCCGATTAAGCGCGGAATTAGAGCGCACAAAGATGTACCCTTTATCTTTTTCGTCCATCTCAAACTTGCCGTCACGGTTATCGAAAAGTTCCTTCGCGCGTTCAACGGCGATCATGAAGCGTGGCATGGTTACCGGTTTCACCAGGTAATCAGCTACATTCAACTCAAAAGCTTCAACAGCGTAATCTTTTTTGGAAGTAACCAGTATGATAAGAGGAGGTTTTTTCAGGTTCCTAACCAATTCAATGCCCGTCATGCCGGGCATTTCCACATCCAGGAAAACGAGATCAACTTCTTCTGATTTAAGGTAATTAAACCCCTCGAGAGAATCCATGCATTCTTTTTTCAGGTTGAGGAATTCAACCTGTGAGATAAGCATCTTAAGGGCCGTACGGGCCATTTTGCTATCGTCAATTATAATGCAATTCATCATACCTGCTGGCCAAAAATAATGATAAACCCAATACCAGCATACATCTTAACGCGGAAATGAAAAATAAAAGATTTCGGCTAGTATTTACCGGCTCCCGGCTATTATTTACCCCTCTCTGGCAATAGCCAGCGGAAAACCCGGGAATGAAGCGGTTTAATCGATCGGCTTTTTACCCTGTATGATGCGCAGTAAAATAGCAATGATAGCGATCACCAGCAGAAGGTGAATAAGCCCTCCTCCCACATGGTATCCAACAAAGCCTATTAACCATGCAATGATCAGTATGACGGCGATAACATAAAGTAAATTTCCCATAATCGTGTTTTTAGTTATTTTTTAAAAGGATGGTTACCTCAGGCAACTTGCGTTTGCCTATAGTCTTTGCCGGGATCTGTAAATAATTCCTTTTTAATATAGTTGTCTATCACAAGACGTGAGGATACATAAGCCAGTGCCGAAGCCGCGCTACAGCGTCCGCCGGTCTCCGGGTCACAGCAATTTCCAGTGAGTGGGTCAAAGACAACCTTTTCATTGGATGTGAACCACACAAATTTTTCTTCCAGTTTTTGAAGATAGGCCGGAGCCCTGAAAACCTCATAAAAACTATCAAGCGCGCTTATTGTGTAGGCTGCTTCCAGTGATCTTTCTCCGCGAGGTATTCCATCATCTTTCTCTCCCAAAGAAGGATCCCTGTGCATAGCCAGGTTCTTTTCACCCGGATCGTAAGAAAGCAGAAAATCAAAAGATGATCTGGCGATCTCTCGGTATAACACATTTCCGGTTGCCGAATAAGCCATAAGCATGGCGTGAGGTAAAACAGCGTTGGCATATGAGAGGTATTTTTCGAACCACTCCCAGCCCTTCTCGGCTTCATGTTTGTACATCTGCACCAGTTTATCGGCCAGGGCCTTTATTAGCGATTGGTTCTCGTCAGATGCCCTGCCTTCATTAGAATAACACAGCCCTTTGATAATAAAAGCCATGGCACGCGTTGAATGCAAAGAATGAACGCGGGAGAGAACAGTTTGAATGATCGTCGTTGCGCTGGTAGAGAACTCAGCCGGCACTATTTTTTCAAGTGATACCAGGTATCCCAACGCCCAAATAGCCCGCCCGTTAGCATCGGCCAGATTGGTAAAATTATTGAGCTCTGTGAAATTTCCCTTTTCATCCGTATAATTCAAAAAGTATCCTTCCGGTTGTCGACAATGCTTAATAAAATTAAAATACGTATTAATGAAAGGAATGTCCTCCTCATCCCCTGTTTGCGCGTAGTGACTGCAAAAGGCTACAAGTGCCCGGGCATTATCATCAAGGGTGAAGATGGATACCCCTTCGGGTTCGTAAAATTGTCTTATTCCTAAGGAAGAAGTAAGGCCTTTTACATATTGAAGACTAACTGCGGGTAAAATATTTCTCCCCGTGGAAGTATCTGTTGCCATTTGTTTTGTTTTAAAGTTAATCCTCCGTACAGGTATTTATTTCTTATTTCCCTTGCGCCTTTTTCACGAAAGGTCATTGCATCAAAATGAAAGGTTTTCATTTTTTACATGTGATCTGTATTATCGAGTACATGCCCATTACTTTTTTCCCGGTTAAAAAGTCGCTGCAGGACACCGGCTCCAAATGATTTCATACTATCGCTATTCCGGGAAACAGCGCCGGTAATGCCCATTTGGATCAGATTTCCGGCCATGCGCTTAAGCGGATTACTTGATGATCTAAAGACAAACTTCTTAACAAGAAAGCCGGCGGCTAACCCAAGGATAGCGCCCAGTACTTTGCCTTGCACATTACGACTGGAAGTCACTTCCTTCACTGCTTTGCGTGCCAGGTTAGCCGGACGAAGACTCTCGCGCAATTCATGTAAGCGGGCTTTTAACTCACGCTTTTCACTCTCTTTTGCTATTTCAAGCTCAAAGATCCGCTCCTTCAATTCGGCTACATTTGTTATCCTTTTCATAAACGGGCTAGTTTAGTGCATTTTCAATGATCGAGTTGTTGAGTCCTTTTTTGATAAAATTGTTCTTTACCAAAAACAGGGTCATTCCCACCAGGGCGTAAAGACCTGCTATACAAAAGAACCCGTAATAGGTTTTTCCGAGCAGTTCTCCCAGCCACAAAGCTATGCCCACACTTGCGATCCCCAGGAACATGAATAGTAAAAGAATAGCTACAATTTTGGAAACCGCAGAAGATAAAGCATCAGCGGCCTTATCAACGGCTTTCAGTTTCAGCAATTCGAAATTTGTTTTTCCGTATGCTTCAGCTTTTTCAACCAGCGATCCAAGCAACCCGGTTTTATCTTCTGTTGTTTCCATACATCAATCTATTTTGTTCTTAGCCGATAGCGGCCTTCGCATCCTTTTTAAATTCATCCACGCGGTTCTTACCCTTGTTGATCATGCCACGGGCTTCTTCTTCCGCTCCGCTGAATTTTTCTGAGAGCCCATCTACGAGATCGTCATACTTATCTTTCAGTGCATCGGCATAATCTTCGCCTTTCTTAACTAATTTCTTGCGGGTCTCAGAACCTTTATCGGGTGCCAATAAGATCCCCAGGATCGCACCGGCGGCTGCGCCTGCCAGTACTCCTAATAAAATTTTTCCTGTGCTCATACTAATGTTTTTAAAATGTTTATTTATATTTTATTTATTCAAAAATACCCGCTTAGAAAACGCTTTTTTTTGATATTCGGTAAAGCGGCTTTTCTTTAGCCCAGGAAAGGTTTAAGGAAAGCCGGCATTTATTGCACTACAACCGTTCCGGTCATACTTCCGTGGTAATTACACTTATAAGGAAATGTGCCGGTGGTGGTGAACTTATACGAATAAGATCCGTTCACCCCTATATTGCCGCTATCAAACTGACCCGAAGTGCTTGTTACCGTATGCGCCGCACCATCTTTGTTGGTCCACTTAACGGTTGTATTAACCGACACAGTAATTGAGGATGGATAGAATACCATATTCTGGATCCATACCTCGTTCGGTCCGGGGTTCTGGCTTGAAGCTCCGGAACTATTGGAATTATCGGATGTTTTTTTACACTGGAAAAGAAAAACAGAAGTTCCGATCGATAAAAAACCGAGCAGAAGCATGGAAGCAAGATCTTTTTTCATGATCAGATTTTTACGGGTATCTGCGGGGCAGGCACTCCCGGTTAACGGATAACAGGCTCGTCTACCATTTCGTTGGTCATGGAAGGAAGGTTGGGAAACTCGTCCATGTCCCCGATGTCCGTTACGCCAACCTGACAAACCAGGGGCGCCTGCCACGCAGTTTTTCCCGGGTTATTTTAATGA
>JANWKZ010000071.1 GCA_025451115.1 Bacteroidia bacterium
ATCGAAACCGATAAGGCTACAATGGAATTTGAGTCTTTTTACGACGGTGTGCTTTTGTACATCGGTGCCGAAGCCGGCAAACCTGCTCCGATAGATTCTTTGCTTGCGATCATTGGAAAAGAGGGAGAAGACATTAAAAGTATTATTGCCGCCAATCAAAACGGAGGCGGAGCTAAACAGGAACCTGTAAAGGAAACTGCAACTAACGGCGCACAAAAAACGGTTGCTCCTGAGTTAGAGAAAAAAGAAGTTGCCGCTGTTGCAAAACCCGAAGTTCCTGCGGGAGTAAATATCATCCGCATGCCCAAGCTTAGCGATACCATGACGGATGGAGTGGTAGCTAAGTGGAATAAAAAAATCGGCGATAAAGTGAAGAACGGCGAATTGCTCGCAGAAATTGAGACCGATAAAGCCACGATGGAATTCGAATCGTTCTATGATGGCGTGTTAATGCACATTGGCGCGGAAGCCGGTAAGCACGTGCCCATTGATTCACTCCTTGCCATTGTGGGAACTACGGGCAAAGAAGATATTTCTAAAATTGTTGAATACGAAAAGTCAGCAGTAAGTCAAAAGTCAGAAGTTACAAGTCAGAAGGTAGAAGTTGTAAAGCAGGAAACAAAAATGGCTGAAGCGGCTGTTGCAAACGTGGAACATGGATCTACCAAACACGGAACGGCTGTTTCTAACGGAAGGATCAAAGCCTCTCCACTTGCAAAGAAGATCGCAAAAGATAAGGGCATCGATCTTTCAGTGGTAAGCGGGAGCGGGGATTTTGGCCGCATCATTAAAAAAGACATTGAATTCTATAGTCCGGGTGGTGCGCGGAAGTCGAGCTTTGTTGGAACAGAAAGTTTCACAGAAGAGCCTGTTTCGCAAATGCGCAAGGTCATTGCCAAACGCCTGGTAGAGAGCGTAACGAATGCGCCGCATTTCTATCTCACGATGGAGATCGATATGGACCATTGCATCGCATCGCGCGAAGCCATCAACAAAATTCAGGAGGTAAAAGTTTCCTATAATGATATTGTCATCAAAGCCTGCGCCGCAGCTTTAAGAAAGCATCCTAAAGTAAATGGAGCCTGGATGGGCGATAAGATCCGCTACAACAATCACATTCACATCGGCATGGCTGTTGCGGTAGATGAAGGGCTTTTAGTTCCGGTAATTCGTTTTGCAGATGGAAAATCTCTGCAGGAAATTGCTACCGAAGCAAAAGATTTCGGTAAACGCGCCCGCGAGAAAAAACTGCAGCCTAAAGATTGGGAAGGAAATACATTCACCGTTTCCAACCTGGGCATGTTTGGTATTGATGAGTTTACTTCCATTATCAATTCACCCGAGGCCTGTATCCTCGCCGTTGGCGGAATTAAACAGGTTCCGGTTGTGAAGAACGGAGCCATCGTGCCCGGTAATGTAATGAAGATCACCCTGAGCTGCGACCACCGTGTGGTAGACGGAGCTACAGGCGCGGCCTTCCTGCAAACACTCAAGATATTCCTCGAGAATCCCGTTGCGATGTTCGTATAAGAACTTTCGCGCGCTTATTAATAGATGTTCCGTTTCGGCGATATAGCGCGTGAGAATAAAGGCTCGGTCTTTAACCTGGTGCTTTCCTTTTGCATGCTGCTGCTGGGTCCTTATCTTATTCATGAAATAAAACTGGTAAAGGAACTCGATCACACCAATTTCGTAATTGCTTTTCTGCTGCTATTCGGCCTTCTTGCCGAACCCTATGGGCTCTACATCAAGATCAATTCAATTTACGCAAGCGACCACCGGGAGCGCGACTTCACCGGACGATTTATTTATTTATGGCTGGCACATTGCGTAATAACGGTTCTCACTACACTCACAATGGCTTTTGCTATGCCGGGCCCGCTCAAATGGCTTAACCTGCCCCTGTTCTGGATCATTGGCATCAAAGAATTTATCCTTCTCTTCTTTCTTCTCAGTAAAGGAATTCTTATAAAAGATGAGGGAGATAAAAAACCAAAACTCAAAAAGGAAATTAAAAAGATCCCGGAGCAAAAAGTTTTCCTGGCCGATATCATACTTTCCATTTACGCTTTTCTTGTGTTTGCTGTTACCTGGCAGAGTGTGGGCGCCAGTGGTTTTTTAAGCGGCATTATGAACGAGCTGGCCGATAGTTTTCTTTTCAGGCTGTTTATGTATACGTTCATGTTCTTTCTTATTTACTATCCCATCCGTATGGGGCATTTCATTGAGGAGTGGCTCGCCAAACGTACGCCGGAACAAAAACGTAATTACCGACTCTCGTTGCTGGTGGCCATGGCAAGTTGCATCGGGCCCTTGTTTGTGGGGGCAAAAGTTCCTGAGGCAGATGAGATAAACCTTACTGACCGTGCCGGTCGCACCCCGCTGATCAAGGCGATTGAATATGAACCTCAGCCTTACCTGAAAAGATTGATCGACGCGGGGGCTGACATGAATGCGCAAGACACTTCCGGCAGGACAGCTTTGCATTACGCAGCCAAAGGTGGACGCTATGAGGCAATGGAATTGCTTTTGCAGAGTGGAGCCAATCCAAATATTCGTAGCAAGAGCGGCGGTACTCCATTAGCGCTCACCGCCGGTTTTCGTCACTATGATGCCATGGAAATGCTGCTGAAGTACGGAGCTGATCCCAACATTCCGTATTACGATGGCGATACGCCGCTGATGGTAGCCGCCGAGCAGGGTTTTAGTCCAGAGAACATTGAGCTTTTACTGAAATACAAAGCAGACGCCAACCAACAGAATGAGAACGGTTACAACGCTATTATGAAGTTCAGTCATTACCATAATATCACCGACGAGAAGGATAAAAAAATACTTCAGCTACTCATAGAAAAAACGGATCTGAAACAGCGGGATAAAAAAGGACACAGCATAGTGTGGCATGCCACGGGTTACAATGGCTGGGCTTATACAGATGTAGCCTCTTACCTGATAGGAGCGGGCGCTTCTTTCGATTCAACTGATATCATAAACAAGGGCGGTTACAATATCCTCACGGGAGAGGTGCTCGAGACGGTCGATAGCACCGGCGACTGATCTATCTTTCGATCAGGAGTTTCGTACTGCTTTCTTTTCCGTTCACGGTAACAGAAACAAAGTATAATCCTCTGTGAAAGCCTTGTGTGCTCAATTGGAATTTCTCCGAGCGCACATCGGCCAGGTACATCAACTTTCCTTGCGAATCATAGATCTGTACAAAACTTTCTTCGTTGGTCCCGGTTTGTATAGTTACAAGGTCGGTAGCGGGGTTTGGATACACCTGAAGTTTGTTCTTATTTGCAATTCCTTCTGAAACGCCCATTGTGTTAGCCGGACCAAAAATGCTGGTTTGCCCCATGTATTCGTTCAGGAACAAATAGCCTTTGTTGTAGTACAGATCGGTAACGCCCCAAAGATTATCGTACACAAAATCGGCTCCATGATTGTAAACGGCTACTCTTGCGCAATTCGGTTTTGTGATGGCTCGCAAAGAATCCAAAGAAGAAGAAATGTAAAGCAGTGAATTATCAGAAGCCATGAAGATGCGATCGTTGGATAACATCGGAAATGGCGTTGCGTTTAAGTAAGTAAGCGTTACCAGGTTGGGATCGAAATAATATCTTGCCACGCCTTCGCCCACGCCTTCATAAAAGGCGAAGAGCGTGTCGTTCGACAACGTGAATGCTTTATAAGGCTGGAAAAAACTTCCAAGTGGTGTTACAGCGAAAGCTGCCACGCTCATGTTACTTGTATTGAAGATAAGTATCGAATCGTGAGATAGAGTAAAAAGATGCCCGGTTACAGGATGGAATAGGATATCAGCTACATTGTTCTTCTGGCGATAAAAAGTGATCTTGGGTTGCGTAGGGGTACTCACATCGCCAACAACGATCTTTTTATTGTTAGGCGCGATGTTCTCTATTACAGCTATTTTTCCATTATGGTAACGCGATTTTTCAAAATCAGAGATGATAAATGTACCCTGGTCAACCGTTGTATCGGCTACAAAAGAAAGATTGTTGTTCACGTCTCGCACGCGCAGTCTTTTCCCGGTTAAGTACCAGCCGTAAGCGTAATCTGCCGAATCGGAGATACTGATAGCTCTGCAAAAACCAACAACAGTATCCTCAGCAAGGAGCACCGGGTTCTGCATATTGCTTACGTCAAACGAGCGCATGCCAAAACCTTCGCTGGCTTCCACCAGTTTGTTCTTGGCCTTCGCGCTGCCATGACACCAACCACCGGTAATTGTTTTTTTACGGAACACCTCGCTGTAAATATTGCTCACGTCCATAGTAAGGATTCCATACCATTCGGAAGCAATATACATCGTGCGTGTTACGGGATCAATATCACAATCGAAATGATAAAGCCCGGCGTAAATATCAGTAAGAAAGGATACGTTGCCTTGTGTGTGACCATCATAAACGTAGATCTGCCCGGTGAACGGGCCACCGCTGTAATTGTTAGGCCCACCACCGTGCGTAGAAACATAAACGGTATCGTTGATAATAGTAGCGTTCATAGGATTGGAAATACTTCCCAGGATCAGCATTCCTTTGATGGTGTCGCTAAACACCTGGGTGGGACTGCCCGGGTTTGTATAATCGAGCACATAATATCTTCCATCCACGAACGAATTTGTGATAGTGCCGCCCATCACGTGCAGCATTTTGGTGTTCTGCCCGAAGTTCACATCCTGCACATCGCTCTGTGTATCGTTATAAAAACCCAGTTGTGATCCTGTTTTTAAATTATAAATGTAAATGCCGTCCTGTGTATTACCCGAAGAATAGCAGGCTGTAAAAGCAAGTAAGCTGTCTTTTACATCCACCCCACGCACACGCGTGGTTGTTCCGGTGAAGGTAGTTACGGTGCCCAGGAAAGAAAAACTGCTGCCGTTGTCTTTTAAAAGGTTGATCCTGGTTTTGGCAGCCACTAAAATACTGTCGCCATAAAAAGCGATATCGTAGATCGATTCATTAATACTTGCCGGGGAGTAGTGACTTACAAACGCGGGCTGAGCTGGATTAGACACGTTGTACTTCCATAAACCATCGTGGTTGGCACATATATAAAGAAAGCCGTTGCGCACCGTCATGTAATCGATGTTCGAAATAAAACGAATGGAATCCGTGGCTGTGCCCGGTGTTTTATTGGGCCCGGTAAGTGGGAATACGATCAGGGTATTGGCGCAGCCGGCGTACAGGTAGTTATTGTAATAACATACTTCGTAACCCGATCCACCTTTGGTAGAAGCCAGGTAATTGAGGGGGTTTTGCGCAAGACAAAAAGTAACAAATAGCTGGAAAGCAAAAAATAAGCGTGTTTTCATTCTTTTGGTTGTTTGGGGCTTTGATGTATTAAAAATAGGAAAGTTTAAAACACTTTCCAACTATTTCCTCAACCCCTTCGTAAACCTCGAATCGGTAGGATACTTCCGGTGCGAGGTTATGTTATTGAAGATAAGCGCCACCACAAATAAGATCAGTACGCCCGAGAGTACGGGCGTTAACACAAACAAATAACCCAATTCCTTCGAGCTGGTAACCGCTATCAAAGCCGTGGCGCCGCCCGGCGGATGCATGGTCTTTGTTATCTGCATCAAAACAATTGACAGCGCTACAGCGGTAGGAGCAGTGAGCCAAACAATATCGGGCATCAATTTAAAAACGGTAACACCAACCAAAGCAGAAACAATATGTCCGCCAATTAAATTACGCGGCTGCGCCAGCGGACTTTGTATAGCGCCATACACCAAAACACTAGAGGCGCCAAAAGATCCAATTAAATAAACGCTGTCCTGCGCGCCCAAAATACCGCTCTGCGCAAAAGCAATAAGCCCTATTCCAAAAAAAGCACCCAGGAACGACCAGATATGCTCCTTCGCGTCAACCAGCGTTTCCCTGTACACCACATATCTCGAGATCCTTGATATCCGCTTTATCTTCTTCCGCATCTTGTCAGTTCAAAAGTACTAAATCATCAGCCCGCCTAAAAACAAAAATGGCGAGGTAAACTCGCCATCTTGAGACTTTGTCTCTCGACCAAAAAGGTTATAATACTAATATTGCGAGAAGCCGGTCTTATCAGCAACCTTATGCTCTATCAACATACCTACGCAGGCCGCGTCAGAAGGTTTTCCTTTTTCTTCTTTCACTTCACCGGTAGGCACAGTAAGTTCAATTACCAATTGGCGGGTAGAACCAGCCGAGAACTCGAATTGGTGCGTATCCTCGTTCTTCTGGCTGTCAAACAGCAACTCCATTGTGCGGCCGTCAAATATCTTAAAGTGGATCTTGTCGCCCAAGATCTCCACATCGCAGCAAACGGTCATGCGGTAGTCCATTCCCTTGTAAACTACACAACGCATTTTAGAGGTTGTTCCCTGCGAGAACAAACCGCTCTTTGATTGTGAGTTGTACCCGAAAGCCTTTCTGTCAGCCTTGGTTCCTTCAATAATACAATTGCTTTTGTGGTAACCGCCACAGACACTGGCCTGGGCAAACGCGCTGCTCATCCCTAAACAAGCAGCCAGTATTAAAAATAATTTCTTCATGATCTTTTCTTTTATTTTCCTGCAGTAAATGAATTGCGTATAGATGCTACTTTCTCGGCAATGGCTTTGTATTGCACATCGGTCATCGACAGTTCTTCGCCGCCGCCTAATACAACCTTGTTGTCTTTACCTTCTTTTTTCATTTCCACTTTTCCTTTATCGGTAGCGGTAACATCCTGCTCAAAAGCAGCTTTCAGGTCGTTCAGTTTTACGATAACATCTTTCACGCTCGCATCGCTTTCGTATTTTTTCATGAAATCGATGATGTTCTCCAGGGTGAATTTCTCACCGGCAATACGCTCAACAGCGGGGCTGTTCTTTTCGTATTTAATAAGGTTGGTGGCAATGTATAAACCCTCAATGTAACCACCCGCAACAACCAGGGCAAGTGTATTCCCTTGCTGGCCATTTTGCAACGTTTCAAAAGAAGAGAAATACATATCATCAGCTATCTCAACCAATGAATCGGGGTTCCCCATGTTCTTTTCCAAACGTTTCACCATGTCGGCTTTAATGCTGGTAGAAACACCTATCTCATCACCCAATTGCTTTACCACTTTAAAATACTTCAGCGCCTCGGCACCAATTTCAAAGATGGAACAATAAGTAAGGTCGCAGCTGTAGATACCAAAGTTCACAGCCTTTGATTTCGCGTCGCTGTAGGTTTTTGCGTTATCAGGGCTGTTAAGTACATCTGTGCGTTTGTTGTTCTTGCTACCCACCTGGCGGATGAACTGGAACATTTCTTTGGGAGAAGGTACCTGATATGACATCTCGTTGGAAGGCACACTGTTATTGGCCGCCGAAGAGTCAACTTTCGTTGTATCGGTCATATGCTCATCGCCGTCGGGCTTATCGCCGTTACCGCAAGAGGCCAGAACCAGCGTCCCGCTTAAAGCAAGCAGGCTTAACTTATTAAAAATGATTTTTTTCATAATTTTAATTGGGTAAGCAAATCTATTAATTATTTATCACTTTTTTAACTAAATCAGCAGCTTCCTGCAATTGGATAGCCGAATAAACCTTTAATCCTGAGGCATCTATCAGTTTTTTGGCCTCCTCGGCATTTGTTCCCTGCAGCCTCACAATAAGGGGTACAGGTATATTGCCCATATTCTTGTAGGCATCCACAATACCCTGGGCCACACGGTCGCAACGTACAATACCGCCAAAAATATTCACCAAAATGGCCTTTACATTGCTGTCACGCAATATGATACGGAAGGCTTTCTCCACCCTTTCCGCGTTGGCTGTTCCGCCCACATCCAGGAAGTTGGCAGGGTCACCGCCGCTCAGTTTAATAATGTCCATGGTGGCCATGGCCAAACCGGCCCCGTTCACCATACAACCCACGTTTCCGTCCAGTTTAACGTAGTTAAGTTCTGCGTCCTTGGCCTCAACCTCGGTAGGGTCTTCCTCGCTCAGGTCGCGTAATTTCTCATAATCCGGGTGGCGGTAAAGGCCGTTCCCGTCAAAGCTCACCTTGCTGTCAACCGCAATGATCTTGTCGTCGCTCGTCTTCAGAACAGGATTAATTTCAAATAAAGAAGCATCTATGCTGTCGTAGGCCTTGTACAAGCTGGCTACGAATTTGGTCATTTCCTTAAAGGCGTTTCCGCTCAGGCCCAGGTTAAAGGCAATTTTGCGGCACTGAAAATCGCGCAGGCCCACTTTAGGGTCAATATGCTCTTTCCAGATCTTATCCGGTGTGTGTTCTGCCACCGCCTCAATGTCCATTCCTCCTTCTGTAGAGTAAATGATCACGTTATGTCCCTTACTGCGGTCAAGCATCACGCTCATGTAAAATTCTTTGGTAGGTGTAGCTCCGGGATAGTAAACATCCTGCGCAACAAGCACCTTGTTCACCTTTTTTCCTTTAGCTCCGGTTTGGGGTGTTACCAATTGCATGCCAATTATGGCGGTGCTCTTTTCTTTCACCTCGTCCAGGTTCTTGGCCAGCTTCACGCCTCCGCCTTTTCCGCGGCCTCCCGCGTGTATCTGGGCTTTAATTACCACCCAATCGCTGTTATATTTGGCCTTTAACTCTTTTGCTGCTGCAATAGCCTGGTCGGGGGTCTCCGCCACAATGCCTTCCTGCACTGCTACGCCAAAGCTTTTTAAGATCTGTTTTCCCTGGTATTCGTGAATGTTCATGCGCTAAAAATATTATCCTTCAAAAATAGGGTTTTTATTGGAGTACAGGCATTTATTTTGTGGTTTTTTGGGCGTTCCCCCGCGATAGTCATTTGAGTTTTTTATCGGCATTTCGTGTGGGGTCGGGCCACTGAGGGGTTCCGCTTTTTGCAGCTACAGACTGTTCCATCATAATAGAATCATACTAATCTGCGTCATCCGCGTTCCTTATCACATCATACTCGGCAAAAGAGCCCCTGCGAGCCCTCTGTGTCCCTAACGCAGAGCAGCCAATACAGAAAAATGTAGAATCAAATTCACCCCAAAAATTGTTTTATCTTAGTCAGCCCATGCGGTTTTTTGTTTGCTTCATATCATTGGCGGCCATGCTCCTTGTGCACAACAAAAGCGGGGCGCAAATTACACCTGCCGACTCGATGGAACAGGTATGGAGATCGCGCCCCGATGACACGGTCAAAGTAACTGGCTTGCTTAACCTTGCCAAGGCATGTTTCGCTAATGCCGATTACGAAAAAGGGCTCAATTATGCCGAAGAGGCTGCCAGGCTGGCCCGTAAAACACACTTTCAGAAAGCCGAAGCCCTTGCTCATAACATCAAAGGAACGATCCTGCGGGCGCAGGGAAAATATGACGAGTCGTTGAAGGAACATTTCACAGCCCTTAAGCTGCGCGAAGAATCAGGCGACAGCATGGGCGTATCAAACAGCTACAATAACATCGGGCTTTTGTACTGGGGACTTGAAAAATATCCTATGGCTTTTGATTATCACAAGAAGGCTTTGCGCATCCGCGCGCGCCTTGGCGATAGCGCGGCGGTGGCCTCCAGCTATGTGAATATAGGGATGACGCTTTACAAACAAGGATTGGCGGCCGTGAACAAGAACGATAGCCTTTCGGATGCTTACCTGGAGGGCGCCCTTGATCATTATCGAAATGCTTTTTTGGTGTTTGAGAAAATGGAGGTTTTGCAAAGCCAGGCCGCTTGTTTAAATAATATGGCCAATGTGTATGCAGATAGGGGCGGGTTTAAAGCAACAAAAGATCCGTTGCGTAGCCAGCGGGATTATGATCTTTCCCTGGAGTACTATTTTAAAGCCATGGTCATCCTGGAAAAAGCCGGCGACAAGCAAAGCGTTGTGATCACGCTGAACAACATCTCGCTTATTTACCGCGAAGAAAAGAATTATGACAAGGCTCTCGAGTATGCGAATAAAAGCCTGGCGTTGGCAAAGGAAATAGGAGCGGGCAACGAGATGCAGGAAGCTTATGTGAACCTGGCAGATATTTGCGCGCAGCAGAAAAAATTTGACCTGGCCTACGAATATCACAAATTGTATTCGCAAACGCGCGACAGTTTGCTGAACGAGGAAAGCAGCAGGCAACTGGTAGAGATGCAAACCAAATACGAGACCGAAAAGAAGGACAAAGAGTTGTTAAAGAAAGATGCCGAAACAAAACAGGCCGCGCAGCAACGGAATTTTTTTATCATCGGTTTCCTGCTCATGTTCCTCCTTGCGTTCTTTATTCTGCGCGGTTACCGGCAAAAACAAAAAGCCAATGTAGAGATCACAAGGCAGAAACATTTGGTAGAAGAAAAGCAGAAAGAGATCCTCGACAGTATTCACTACGCGAGGAGGATACAAAGGACCTTACTTACCAGCGAGAGATACATTCAGAAGCATTTGCAGCGGATGAATAAAAGCTGATAATCCCTCAATCGTCATCCTGAACCATCACACTGAACCGTCACCCTGAACTAGTTTCAGGGTCGCACTATGTTTTGGGTTAGTGGCTAATTATGGGCTTTGAAAGGCCATCCGAATGCAATACCTTTCTCAAGCCTTTTTCGGCCGGCTAAAAACATTCTTCTGATGGGCTTAGGCGATCCTGAAACAAGTTCAGGATGACCAAGCGGAAAGTAAATTATTTGTAGATCTCTTTTTTAGCTGCCAATAAAGTGTTTTTCAGTAAAGAAGCGATCGTCATTGGGCCAACACCGCCGGGAACGGGGGTGATGAATGAACATTTCGGGGCTACTTCGTCAAACTTAACGTCGCCAACCAGTTTAAATCCACTCTTGGTCTCTGTGCTTGTTACGCGATTGATCCCAACATCTATCACAACCGCGCCTTGCTTCACCATATCGCCGGTCACAAAGTTGGGGCGACCGATAGCTGCGATCACGATATCAGCCTGCAAGGTATGTTCTTTGAGGTTTTTTGTTTTACTGTGGCAAAGCGTTACTGTGCAATTGGCAAGCGGAGTGTTCTTGGCCATTAAAATGCTCATGGGCGTGCCAACAATATTGCTGCGGCCAATTACCACGCAGTGTTTTCCCTGGGTTTCTATTTTGTAGTACTCTAACAGGTGTACAATGCCATAAGGAGTTGCGCTGATGTAAGTAGGTAAGTTCAAAACCAAACGCCCTACATTGATGGGATGAAAACCATCTACGTCTTTACTTGGTTTCACGGCTTCAATTACTTTCTGTTCTGAAATGTGTTTGGGTAGAGGCAGCTGAACAATATAACCGTCGAGGCCGGCATCTTCGTTCATTTCCTCTATCTTCTTTAAAAGCTCGGTTTCCGTTACATTTTCATCAAAACGCACGAGGCTCGATGTGAAGCCCACTTTTTCGCAGGTCTTTATTTTGGAGTTTACGTAGGTTTGACTGGCGGGATCGTTACCAACCAAAACAGCTGCAAGGTGCGGTTTTCTTTTGCCGGCCTTTATAAGTTGTTCAACCTCAGCGGCAATCTCCTGCTGGATCTTTTCAGAAACTTCTTTTCCGTTTATAAGCGTTGGCATAGGTCGGCAAAAATAGAGGCATTTGCTTTTCCGCGAAAATATTTTTATATTTACTTATCAAAAACCACTAAACCAACTATATGAAAAAAATCTACTTTCTATTTATCGCATTTCTCGGTCTATCCCTGGCAACCTATGCGCAGCCGGGTGTTTGTATGGTTACCGTTGACGACTCGTCAAAGCATAATATTATCGTTTATGACAAAAGCCAGTTCTCTATTGCAGACAGCTTCATTCTTTGGCGCGAGACCAATACGGCCGGCGTATACGCCCGCATAATGGCCCAGGATAAGAACGCGCTGAGCCAGTTCATGGATATGGATACCGCCGCCGATCCTAACGTAAAACTTAATCGCTATAAACTCCAGATCTACGACGCCGTAGGCGGTTATAGTCAACTTGGTCCGTATCATACGGTGCTGTATTGCCTGCAGAATGTAACCACCTACGCGTGGAATCTTTACGACATTGAAGGTGTAGGAACCGGGCAGGTAAATAAATACATGCTGCTGCGTGATGATAACGGGTTGAATCAATGGCACGCTATCGACTCAATGACCAACACTACGCAGAACGCCGTCGATCCCATCGCCGCCTCTTTTCCCAATGGATTATGGCGATTGACAACCAAATGGGCTATAAGCTGTAGTTCTTCCATGCGCCAGGATGGCCATAACGAAACACAGGCCCAGTTCGTGAAATCAAAATCAAACATCACCAACAACAAGGTGTCAGGTATCAATCCACTGAAAGCCTCATGGGTTAATTTGTATCCAAACCCGGCTGCTGATAAAGTGGTGCTGAGGTTGAATTTCCCCTTGGCACAAAAGAGCACGCTGAAACTTTATAACGCCCTTGGCGGCGAAGTAAAAGAGATCGTATTGCCTGCCGGAAAAGATGAGCTTGAAATAAACGTAAGCGAATTACCGAAAGGAATGTATGTAGCTGAGTTTACCAACGCTTCGGTTAAGATCAACAAGCGTTTGGCTGTACAATAAAAATATTCAATGTAATAGAGAACCCTGCCTCTGGCGGGGTTTTTTATTTCCCGCTATTTTTCTATTTTTATCCCAAAGCAATTGTCATGACAAAATCTACCTGGGCCGCAGACATGAAACCGCTGCTGGCCAAATACAAAAATAAAAAACATCCGCTCGAGTATAAGAACCTGTACCAGCTCTTGGTAATGGTTGTGCTTTCGGCGCAGGACTCTGATAAACACATCAACCAGGTTGCTATTCCTTTGTTCGAGGCATTCCCTGATATGAAAAGTTTAGCGCGGGCTGATGCGGAAACTTTGTACCGCTACATTGGCAAAGTGCGCAACTTTGGCAATAAAACAAAATGGCTTTTAGATCTTTCAGCCAAAATAAAAGACGATAAGAACATTCCGCTT
Source organism: Bacteroidia bacterium (assembly GCA_025451115.1). GTDB lineage: Bacteria > Bacteroidota > Bacteroidia > B-17B0 > Aurantibacillaceae > PALSA-968. Next base: position 12,918 of record JANWKZ010000071.1, read on the forward strand.
ACCATGGAAGAGCTTACTGCTCTTCCCGGAATAGGAAGAAAATCGGCCAACGTGATCATGCGCGAATCGGGTGTAAAAGCCGAAGGTGTGATTGTTGATCTTCACGTAGTTCGTGTTGCACCGCGTTTGGGTATTGCCACCGGCACCGACCCTAAAAAAATTGAAAAGCAGATCATGGAAGTCATACCCGAAAAAGACTGGGGACAAATAGGTATGGCTATTTCCTTTCTGGGAAGAGAGATCTGTCGCCCTACCAATCCTAAGCATTCTGAGTGCCCGGTAAGTTCCTGCTGCGCTTATTTTAAGGCACAGAAAAAGAAAAAATAATTTTTTCCGGTTCCGGCTATTAAAAAACGGCGTTTACCTAAAATCATTCACAAGGGGCTGTTCATGACGTAATTTTACATTCAAGAAATCAATGAAGATGTTCTTCCTGGCTTAGCACCAGGCTGTCCTTCTTCGAAAAAATATCGTTCAGCATCCCTGAACGATATTTTTTTGCCCCGATCAGGCATTTTGAAGTGTAGCAATGTCAAGCTTTTTCATTTTCATGAGCGCCTGCATTATGCGTCCGGCCTTTTCTTTGTCAGGATTGCTGATCAGCTGTCCGATGATGCGCGGAACGATCTGCCACGAAACACCGTATTTGTCCTTTAGCCATCCGCACATACTTTCCTCTCCGCCATCGGTAGTAAGTTTGCTCCAGTAGTGATCTATTTCTTCCTGCGTTTCACAATCCACCACAAAAGAAACGGCTTCGTTGAATTTAAACATCGGCCCACCATTCAGGCCCATGAATTTTTTTCCGTTCAGCTCGAACATCACCACTAAGGGATTTTCGCTGGTTATCTTCGCGTTCTTAAATACGGTGCAGTAAAATTCTGCAGCTTCTTTGGCTTTGCCGTCAAACCACAGACAGGGATAGATGTCGTTGTTCATAAGGTCAATTTTCTTCAGTGTATTTTTTAAAATTATTGAGAATTCCCTGCCAGCCGTCGCGCTGCATTTCAACCGGGTTCTCGCTCTCCGCTTCGAAAGTTTGTTTGATGTGCGTGCTGTTTCCGTTCGAAGTAAAAGTGATCCACACTTTTCTTCCGTCGCCTAATGTGTAATCCAATTGTTCTGCGGGTTTTACTACATCATAAACACCACCAAAGTCAAAACCAAAGCTGCCGTCGCGTGCTTCCATGCGGAAATTGAATTTTCCACCTTCTTTTACTTCGTGTTCAGCCTTTGGTGTGTGCCATTCGGGACTGGGGCAGTTCCATTGAATGATACGTTTAGCGTCGGTCCAGTAATCCCATACTTTTTGGGCGGGTGCGTTCACAGTCGCCTCAATGGTGATCTTTGTTTTTTCTGTTGCCATATTTATTTATTCTAAAAGGTCTTTTACTGAGTGTCTGATCGTATGCGTGATCTGGTCGGCGGGCAGGTCGTTGGCATCGGTTCCGAAGGGATCTTCGATCTCTTCCGCAATGAGCTCAAGGCTCGCCAATACGTAAAAGAAAAAAGCTACAACGGGAACGATCCAATAACCCAAAGTAAAAACGTAACCTATTGGTAAGGTCATCACATAAAAGAAAATGAATTTCTTTAAGAACACGCTGTACGAAAAAGGAATGGGTGTTTTTTTGATACGCTCGCAGGCACCACACACATCCGCAAAGTTCTGTATCTCGGTGTTCATTAAAATCAAATGTTCGGGAAGCAAAACGTTCTTCTTTTGTAGTTGCACCAATCTCTCCATCATGAGCGACGACACCTGGTTTGGTACGTGGCCGCTTTCCTTAAGCAGGGTTTCCGGGAACGAATTATTTAGATCGAGCTCCTGCTTTAAGAATTTGCCCCTCAAATGATTTTTAAGCGCGAAGGAAAAATTAGGAATAGCGGCACGGAAAAAATCGCGATCCTCACGGGCATCTTTCGGTAACAGCGCGTTTAGTTTTAAAGAAAGATTGCGACTGCTGTTCACTAAACTGCCCCACATCTTGCGGCCTTCCCACCAGCGCTCGTAAGCTGTATTGGTTCTAAAAACAAGTAGCAAAGAAATAACGAGCCCCAGCAGCGAGTGCACCATCGTAAGATTGGCCAAGTGACTGGTCTTTCCTAAATGCAGAACTTCCTGTTCGAGGTAAGCGATGATAAAGGCGTAAACCCCGTTCAATATCAAAAGCGGAAACAGCTTGCGCACCGTATCCGCTTTGTGGAACTTAAAAATAAAGGTGAACCAGTCCTTAGGATTGTAGCGGATCATGGGGCAAAAATAGCAAATACCCGCTATTTACCTATGAAAAGCCCATCATTCAAGCCTGAAAGAAATCCCGGCTTGCAGGCAGGATGTAAATACGCGCCATTTTTCTTCCTTATTGCTCTTTACATTGAAAAAGTGAAGATCAGGGCCAATATTAAATCCAAATACACCGTAGCCTACCGACACAAAATTTCTCCATAACACGCCATACCCATCTACGGGAGCTGACTGGCGTCCGCCAAAACTCATCCCTGCACCAACCAGCGAAACAAAGGTGAATATTTTATTGGGCCTGTATTGACCACAAACGGCAGGGCCCAGTGTAAACAAGAGCGGGCCAACAGGACTTGGATTGCCGCTAAAGCCACGGATATCACAATCTACCCCTATTCCTATCGTGTATTTATCTTCGGTTTTGAATTGTTTTCCGAGTGTAAAAGAAAAAAATCCCATGTCGATGGCTGTATGGCCTGCAGCATTAGTTTCAGAACCTTTGTATGATTTGCTGGTTAAAGCAACCACGGCATTTAAAAGTAATCCCGCATCAAACCACATAAAGTTATCGCCCCCTATACCTATACCGGTTAGAGTAAGTGGTGCATTTTTTGCACTCTCGGAAGGAAATGAGGGAGAAGAAGCGGTTACCTGGCTAAGTTGGTAAAAATTGTAGGCTAAGAACCGGGGCTGACCATAGACTGTAACAACCGATAAGCCGAATACCAGCAGGCAGATAAGGGATAGTTTAATTCTGTTCATTTTTGAAGGTTTGATAGGAATCAAAACTCCGATATTTCTTAGGGTTTCGCAATCCGTATCCTTAGGTATATTGAAAAAACAAAAACCCGCCATGGGCGGGTTTTTGTTTTATCCGTAGTCTCGACAGGCATCGAACCTGTATCAAAAGTTTAGGAAACTTCTATTCTATCCCCGCCCGTACCGAACGTGAAAGAAATTTTTTCTGGCATTTAAACTCGGTACGTTCGGGCGGGCATTGAACTACGAGATCGATTATAGTAGTAGTCTCGACAGGAATCGAACCTGTATCAAAAGTTTAGGAAACTTCTATTCTATCCATTGAACTACGAGACCAACTTATCTTTAAAAATCTTCTACCCGCGGCAGATTTAAAATACTTTTCACGTTTTATCGCTTCATCCCGCGCCGCAAAAGATTCTGAATAGACAATTTTGAAAGGAGCTTTATTTTTTATGGATTGAGTGTGTCCGGCATTATGCTGCTTTAGCCTTTCTTCTAAATTTTCACAATGCCCTTTATAAAGGCTGCCATCTTTCAAACTGCAAAGAACGTAAGCGTAAAACATAGGTCTGTTCTATACTTTAGCTAAAAGTTACTCTTTTAAAGTATCAACATCGCGTCTCCGTAAGAGTAGAAACGGTATTTCTCTTTCACCGCTTCCTTGTACGCTTTCATGATAAGATCATATCCGCCAAATGCGCAGGTCATCATCAATAAAGTTGATTCAGGCATGTGGAAGTTTGTGACCATGCAATTGGCAATACTGAAATCGTAGGGAGGGAAAATGAATTTGTTGGTCCAGCCGGTATACGGATTTAAGTGGCCCGATACAGAAACCGAAGTTTCTACTGCGCGCATCACGGTTGTTCCAACCGCGCAAACGCGTCTCTTGCGGTCGATAGCTTTATTAACTACATCCACAGTTTTTTGCGGAATAGTTACTTCCTCAGAATCCATTTTATGCTTGGTAAGATCTTCAACCTCTACCATGCGGAAAGTTCCTAAGCCCACATGCAAAGTAACGTAGCTGAAGTTAATGCCTTTGATCTCTAAACGTTTCATCAGCTCGCGGCTAAAGTGCAGACCGGCCGTAGGCGCGGCAACAGCTCCTTCGTTCTTCGCGAAAATAGTTTGGTAGCGGTCTTTATCCGTTTCTTCCACTTTACGCTTAATGTATTTTGGCAGCGGTGTTTCGCCCAGCTCATACAATGTCCTGCGAAAATCTTCGTACGGACCATCATACAGGAAGCGAAGTGTACGTCCGCGTGATGTGGTGTTGTCTATTACCTCTGCAACCAAAGAATCGTTCTCGCCGAAATACAATTTGTTACCAATACGGATCTTACGCGCAGGATCAACAAGCACGTCCCACAAACGACTTTCCTGGTTCAGCTCGCGCAGCAGGAATACTTCGATCTTGGCTCCGGTCTTTTCTTTGTTGCCATACATACGCGCCGGAAAAACCTTTGTGTCGTTCATGATCATCATATCACCATCGTCAAAATAGTTTATGATGTCTTTGAATTTCTTGTGCTGGAATTTGCCGGTTTTGCGGTCAATGACCATCAGCTTACTTTCATCACGATTCTTGGCGGGGTACTCTGCCAGGCAATCTTTAGGCAGGTTAAACTTAAATGCGGTTAATTTCATAAATTGGGTCCTCTCTTCTCTTATCGTAAAACACGGGAAACCACCTTTCGGGAAAATCTCTTTAATCTTACGGGATTAATTTTAAAAGCTGCAAATATAGTGTCAGAAAGGTCAAAAGTCAAGCCAAAACCGCAGACAAGCCGGCATTTTTTACAATAAATAACAGAATTGTTGGAAGTCAATTACATGAAGCCCAGCTCAAGCTGCGCTACTTCGCTCATCATATTCTTGTCCCAAGGCGGTTCAAAGGTCAATTCAAGTTTAACCGACTTAATATCAGGGAGTTGCTTTAATTTCCCTTCAAGTTCTGCCGGAAGGCTCTCGGCGGCCGGGCAATTAGGGGAAGTAAGGGTCATAATAACCTTTAGATCGTTATTATCGTCAATATTGATCTCGTAGATGAGGCCCAGCTCCCAAATGTCCACAGGAATCTCCGGATCGAAGCAGGTCTTGATCTCATCGACCACTCGTTGAGCAAGTTCCGCGTTTTTAGATGTAATGATGGCTGACATTAAGGGCGCAAATTTACGGATTTTAAACCAATGAAGCGGTTAATTTAGTTTAAGGATTCATTTAACAGATTTACTTGCCGCAAACAGCCGAAACCACAGAGGAAACAGCCGAGAAAATACAACACAGAGGGCACAAAGAATAACTCTCCGTGTTCTCTGTGGGCTGTTTACTTTGTGTTCTTTGTGGTTCCTGCTGTTGTCGTCCGACTTAAGATTTATGACTCAAAGCAAACGCGTCAAGCTTCATCTGCTTGATCATACTTACAAGCCCGTTGGCACGGGTAGGCGAGAGATGCTCTTTCAAACCGATTTTTTCTATAAAATCAAGTTTTGCATCAAGAATGTCTTTTGGCTTTTGATCAGAAAGGACCCGCACCATCAACGCAACCATTCCTTTCGTTATAATAGCGTCGCTGTCGGCGGTGAAAAGTATTTTCCCGTCCTTTAGTTCCGAGTGCATCCACACGCGACTCTGGCAGCCTTTAATTAATTTATCGTCGGTTTTGTTTTCGGGAGAAATAATAGGAAGCGACTTTCCAAGCTCTATCAGGTGTTCGTACTTCTGTTCCCAGTCGTCGCCAAACAATTCAAATTCTTCTATAATTTCATTTTCGATCTCGGCGATGCTCACAACTACATTCTTTTGTAAAGTTCTTTGATCGAGGCTATGTTCACTTTCTCTTTCCAGCTATCGCCATAAGCCTGGTGCCACATGTGGGGTAAGTTATAAGCTACTTCTGCCATTTTGGTAATGGTTTCGTCGCTCCATGTTTTCGAAAGGTTTTGCGGTAATACAATTTTATGTTTCACCAGCATTTGCTTGAACTCTTTCACGCCATCAGTATAAACATCATCCAAATGTTGAAAGGCAACGCAGTTGGCGTAACAGTGACGGTAATCTAATATTTTCGAAAGTCCATAGCTCAATGCATGACAAACACCGACTTCACTATAACTTAAACTTAGTCCGCCCATTAAAGAAGCGACCATTAATTTATCATCATTTACTTCAGAACGACCACTGTTACTTCCTAAAAAAACTTCGCGGCAAAGTGAAAGTGACTGCTCTGCGTAGGCGTGACTAAAAGCGTTGTTCAAAGTTCCGTTCTCTGATTCTATGCAGTGAATGTAAGTATCCATGCCGGTATTGAACCACCAATCGTCGGGAACGCTCTTAATTAATTCGGGATCGAGGATCACTTGATTAAAAACCGTCCACTCGCATTTCAAACCTAATTTTTTTACGGGGCCCGTAAGTACGGCCGTACTGCTGCATTCGGCGCCGGTTCCGCTGATGGTTGGTATCCCTAAATGATAAACGCCGGGTTTCTTAATAAGGTTTAGACCTTGATACAAAGTAGAAGAACCCTCGTTGGTGAGCATTAGAGCAACGGCTTTGGCAATATCCATGATGCTTCCGCCACCAATGCCAATAAGACCGCTGGGCAATCCTTTTTCTTTTAAGATCCTATCGCGTAGATTGTCGATCTGTTCCGTAGTTGGTTCATGTTGGTCAACATCCTCGAACAGAACGATGTCTTCGGGTTTTGCCGGAATTCTTTTGGAGAGTTCCTTTCCTTCAAAATATTTATCTACTACAAATACAAAATAGTTCTTGTTCTCTTTGCGGATCGGGGCAATGATCTCGTCGAGCATGTTGAATGCCCCGCGCCCGAAAACCACTTTGTCGATGTTCTTGAAATTCTTGTGCTGCATAAATTAAGCGGTAACCGGTTTCATGGCCTTAGTAACACATTCCGAAATTTTTGCCGCCAACGTTTTCATATCTTCTTCGGTCCATTTGAATTTTATGCCGAACGAAATTAAACGACCGATGGTTTCCTGTGTTTTTGGAAGCTGAAGATTTTTGTAATCCTGGGGCGCGCCTAAAACCTCGATAGGCAGTTTGCTTATTGTTTTTAATTCTTTGATATGATCCCACTGGTTGATGAAGTGATACATGTTGAGAAACCAATAATCAAATCCTGCAACACCGGCATTCTTCATTTCATTAACGGCGCGTTTGGTGGTTTCGGTATCCGGCAACATAATATTTAAGAACGTAGCAGAGTCTCCGTTCGGATCAGCAACCTTTGCAAATGAAATGCCCGGCGTTTTCGATAAAAGCTCCTGCATAAATTTTTTATGCTTGCGGTTCTTTTCTTTTATCATAGGCACTTTGCGTGTTTGCGCAACTCCAACGGCCGCATGTAATTCAGAAATTCTGTAGTTAAATCCTAAGTAAGGATGGTTTTCCATTCCACGGGCGTTCCCAATGTGGTCGTGACCATGATCGCTATACACATCGGCTTTTTTGTAGGTGGTTTCGTCATTTGTAACTAAAACACCACCTTCACCGGCTGTTGCAATTTTGAAAAAATCGAAAGAATAACTGCCGGCCTGACCGAAAAGTCCCGTATAAGTTCCTTTGTAAGAAGAAGCGAAGGCTTGTCCAGCATCTTCAACCAAAATAAGTTTATGATCGTTTATCACCTTCATGATCGGATCCATATCGGCCATGCCCCCGCACATGTGCACAAGGCAAACCGCTTTTGTTTTAGGGGTGATCGCTTTCTTGATCCCCTCGGCGCTCAGGCAAAGTGTCTCATCAATTTCAGCGAACACGGGCAATGCCCCTACGAAGAGAACGGCCTCGATGGTTGCCATAAAAGTAAAGGGCGGAACGATCACTTCATCGCCGGTACCAATACCGCTCGCTGCTAAAGCTGTAGCAATGGCCTTAGAACCGCTGCTCATGGCATGCGCGAACTTAGCGCCGGTGATCTTTCTCACTTCGGCCTCAAAATCCTTAGCTTTCCAGTGGTTGTTGCGGATGGCTTCCTGGTTATAACGGAATAAACATCCGGTGTTCAATACATCTTCTACTTCTTTACGCTCTTCGGCGCCAAATAATTCTGTTCCTGGCATGTTAAAGTTTTTGGTTTACAAATATACGAATTTACTATCGCAGCCTATAACGCCAAAGGAAGTGTAAAATTGCCTACTTATGCCAAAGATCTTCCTCGCCGCTATCAATTTTTTCGCGATTCTTCTTGTTCTCGGTATCTACCTCAAATCCTTTGCTGTTCTCCGGTTTATCCCTGTCGTACACATTGCTTTCCCGCAACACATAACTGCTGTAAGGCCGTTTCATAAAAAGATCACGATACGTGTAAAGATCCTTCGTTCCGGTTGGGTTCATGGTCAGGTAGCCGCTCAATACTTCGCAACATTCCGGGAAATAGACCCAGTATAGTTCTTTGTTTTTTTCCAACTTGCGATCATAATAAACCGGTGCTATGCCTATCACTTTTTTTTCCATCAATACGCTCCGCTTATTGAAGAACCAGTCTTCCTTTACTACGTATCCGATGATCTTATCACTGCTCATCGTATCGGCGCGAAGTGTTTTTACCAGGGTATCTACACCATTCTCGTCAATGATACGTTCTTCCACGGTGTCTTTTCTAATACCCAGCCGTTTGAATTCAGCCATTTTGATGGGTACATTTTTAACCGAACCGAAATCCGAACTTTTAAAGCAGTTTATCTTTCCCTTTACGATCCAAAGGTTCAGCACTTCGTACAGGGGATAAATACTTTGCTTGGTATCACCATTATTGCAAAGCTTCTTATTGATCGATTCCCTGAAATCAATAAAGCTCCAGACTTTTTTCGAAAACATCACCTGTTGCTCGGTCAGCTTCACAAACTTCTTTTCGGCGGTGTCTTTTTTGCCGTTCGGATCGAATACAGATCCCTTATTCTTAGGCCAGTACGGACAAAGCGTATCCTGCGCGGAAACAGTAAAACCGGCCAGCAGGAGCAGAGGAAGTATTTTTTGAAAAAAGCCTATGAGTAAAAATAGAGATTTCTGGTAAATGAACGTATGCTTTAGACGACCTGTATGTTTTGGCGGACGTAATTGTTCAAATTAACTATCGATGGCCCCGTGAACGACAGTATACCGGAATTATTTATTTTCGCTCCATGCAACACTACTATTACGAAGTAAGGGGAAGGATCCTTAAAAGCGGCCAAACCATACCGGATGTGAGGTCTGCTTTTAAAAAAGGATACTCATTCTCGAACCTTCCTTTCAAAGAGCAATTGATCATTTGGGAGTACATCTGGAAAAACAACAATAATTGGCGCGTAAAGACCCAGCCTTTCTTTTATTGCGAAAAGCACGCGGTAATGGAAAAGAACAGCAAGCATGCATGGAAGATCTTAAAGAAATGGCAGAATGAGGTGAGCGACTGGTCGTTTTGCGACAGTCTTAGTAAGATCTATACGAAGCACCTCGAGTATTTTCCGGAGGAAGTATACGCACAGCTTAAAAAGTGGAACACAGACAAGGACCCCTGGAAGCGCCGGCAATCAGTTATAAGCCTTCTTTATTATACGCGGACAAAAAAGAAAGTGCTTCCGTTCGATCAGATCCTTCCGCTGATAGAAAAGCTTTTGGACGATAAAGAATACTATGTACAAAAAGGAGTGGGTTGGAGCTTACGTGAATTATACAATGCCTATCCTCAAAAAACTTTTGGCTGGATGCAAAAGAATATCCATAAAGTAAGCGGAATTGCTTTCAGCTCGGCAAGTGAAAAGCTGAGCATCAAGCAGAAAAGTGAATTAAAGGAACTTCGGAAATAATTATTTGTTCCGGGGATGATGTTTCTCGATCACATCCTTCAGTTGTTTGCGGCTGATGTGTGTATAGATCTCGGTGGTAGTAATGCTTTCATGTCCCAGCATTTCCTGTACCGCCCGCAGATCGGCCCCGTTCTCTATTAAATGAGTGGCAAAACTGTGGCGTAGTGAGTGTGGCGAGATGGTTTTTTTAATCCCGGCTTTGACCACAAGGTCTTTAATGATCATGAATATCATCACACGCGAAAGTTTACTTCCTCTGCGGTTCAAAAACACAATGTCCTCATTGCCTTTCTTTATTAGAACATGACTCCGAACGTTTTTCAGGTAGAGTTCGATATGTTTTAAAGCAGTTCCATTTATCGGAACCAGGCGCTGTTTATTTCCTTTGCCGATCACGATAATGTATTCTTCGTTATTGTGAATATTGCTGATCTGTAGGTTCACCACTTCGCTTACCCGCAAGCCGCAGCCGTATAGAGTTTCCAGCAGGGCCCGGTTGCGTTCTCCGTCAGGCGTACTTCGGTCAATTTGACTCAGGATATCATCGATCTCTTTTTCGTTCAGTACGTCGGGGAGTTTGCGGCTCAGGCGTGGCCAGTCGAGTAAAAGCGTAGGATCATTATCGATGGTGTTCTCGGTCAAAAGGAATTTGAAGAACGAACGGATACCTGAAAGGATGCGCGCCTGTGTAGAGGCGCTTAAACCCAGGTCATTCAGTTGTTTAATGTATTTCTGTAAATGTTTGAGCTGTGTCTTCTGCGGTGAGGTCCCTTCCTCATCCATGAACAGGGCCAGACCACGAATATCGCGCAGGTAAGCCTCTACCGAATTGGGACTTAGCGATCTTTCGGTAGAAAGATACATTTCGAAGCCTTTGATATCGGTTTGCCATTTACCCACGCTGCCTGCTAATTTACGCTTAATTCCTACCTTTATAACGTGAACTTCCTGGCACATATTTTCCTCTCAGGCCAACCGGGTGAGATAATGGTTGGCAACTTTATGGCCGATTCGGTGAAAGGAAGTTCTTCCGCTCAATTTTCCCCGGGCATCCGGGAAGGCATCAAACTTCACCGCGCGATAGATACGTATATGGACGCACACGAAACGGTCCTGAAAAGTAAAGAAAGGCTCAGAAAGCCCTTCGGAAAATACGCGCCGGTGGTGGTTGACGTATTCTACGATCATTTTCTTGCCCTGCACTGGAACGAATTCTCCGAGCGCTCTTTGCGTGATTATACAAATGAGATCTATGTGTTCCTAAAACAATATTATCCCGTATTCCCTCTCCGCACCCAGCGTTTTTATGATTACATGCTACAATATGACATACTCTTTTCTTATTCTAAAATAGAAGGTATCGATCGCGTGATGCAGGGTATGGCTCGCCGAGCCCGCTTTGAGTCGGGCATGGAACATTCGGCCAAAGAGTTAGTAGTAAACTATGAAGCTTATAAGGAGGAATTCAGCTCATTTTTTCCCGAAATACAACAACATATCCGGAGGCTCAACATACAACCGAATAAATAAGGAGGTCCGGTTCGCTCCGGATAATACCATTTGATTCGAATAGTTTTTATCAGAAAAGGGATTATTCGTACTTTAGCGCCATGCAAATTCTGATCATAAACGGCCCTAACCTTAACCTTCTTGGCAGGCGTGAACCCGATGTTTACGGAGACAAGTCGTTTGAAGATTACCTGCAGGAATTACGAAAAAAAAACCTGAAAGCGATCGTTGAATACTTCCAGAGTAACGTAGAAGGTGAGATCATCAACGAGCTGCATCGTGCCGATAAAAAAGTGGATGGCATCATTCTGAATGCCGGCGCCTACACGCATACTTCCCTCGCTATCGCCGATGCGGTAGCCGCCATCTCAACACCGGTAGTCGAAGTTCATATCAGCAATATCTTCGCACGCGAAGATTATCGCCATGTTTCGTATTTAGGTCGCCATTGTAAAGGTTCGGTATCCGGCTTTGGCCTGAAAGGATATGAAATTGCCCTGCAAAGCTTTTTTTAGGCTCATTCCCCCCTGTTTTTTGCTTTTGAAACCCAATTGCTCTATGTTTGAAGTAAATTTCCTTACTATGATCAAAAGACTATTCACGCTTTCAGCATTATTTCTTTTAAACTTCACTTTCGCGCAGCAGCAGGAGCATGGTTGCGGCAGCGCCGAAATGTTCGAGCAGGCAATGAAAAATCCCGAGTATGCAAAAAACCAGGCTCAATTGGAGAAAGAAACCGAAACCTTTATTGCAAACAAAAAAGGACAAAAAGCCAGCGCCGTGAACATGATCATCCCGGTTGTTTTTCATATCATTCATACCGGCACCACAGATAACATCAGTTTCGCGCAGATTCAGGACCAGGTGGCCACGCTCAATTCAGATTTCCAGCGCATGATGGCCGATACGGCCCTTACACCTGCTGCCTTCAAACCTTTTGCTGCAGGAATCAACGTAGAATTCAGGCTTGCCACTATCGATCCAAACGGAAATTGCACACAAGGCGTTACCCGTACCTACAGTAACCTCACTAATTGCGCTTATGATCCGCAAAACGTAAAATCGATCGTATACTGGCCCAGCAATAAATATTTTAACGTGTGGGTGGTTTCCATTCTGCGTTATTCAACCGGTGGTTCCTGCAATGGCGGTGGCTACGCGCAATTTCCGGGTGGAGGCTCAGCTTTTACAGACGGAGTTATTATTCGCGGCGATCTTATCGGAAGTATAGGTACCTCCGCCACAAATACCGGATGGGGAAATTTTATGGGGCGATATCTTATCCATGAAACGGGACACTGGATGAACCTGCGTCATATATGGGGTGATGCTGTTTGCGGTAATGATTTTGTAAGCGATACGCCTCCCGCGCCGGCAAGTAACTCAGGTTGTTCTACATTCCCACATAATCCAAATAATACGTGTGGAGCAGGTCCCGACGGAGAAATGTATGATGATTACATGGATTATTCGCAGGGCGCTTGCCTGAACATTTTTACGCAGGGACAAGTAAACCGCATGGATGCCGCTATGAATTCGGGAGTTGGAGGAAGAAGTAATTTATGGAATCCGGCCAATAATACTGCCACAGGAACTACCACAACGGTCACTCCTGATTGCGCGCCTATACCCACGATGATGCCATACCAGCCGGTTACGGTTTGCGCGGGGACAACTGTAAAATTTACGGATGTTTCTTATGGCGGAAGTATCTCCTCTCGTCTGTGGACCTATACAGGTGGAACAACAACCGATCTGCCTACGGACTCGATCATAAATGTTACCTACGCAACACCTGGCATCTATAATGTTGGATTGGCAGTAGGGAATATAAACGGGACCAATGTAGACACTTTCAACCAACGTGTAATTGTTTACGCTAATGCCCCAAACACAAATTACCTGATGCCTTATTCGGAAGGATTCGAGTTCCCACAATATTTTACGAACGACTGGACCGTGGTGAATTACGATAACGATTCAACATGGCGTGTAACGGGAGCAACCGCTTACAGCGGAGTGAATAGTATTATGGTGGGCAACTTCGGATCCCCTGCTCCTCTGAAGGATGACGCGGTAAGCCCTGCATTTGATGTCACCGGTATTACCGGGATAAAGGTAAAATTCAGGGTTCATTTTTCTGCAACAGATGCTACCAATAACGACCAACTTATAGGTTGTATTTCGAAAGACTGCGGACAGAACTGGAACCTGCGCTATAACCGTATGGCTAACTCGGGTTTGAAAACCACTCCGAACAATTACAGTTTCGAGTATTATCCGGCCATCGGCTCAACTGAATGGCGTTTAGATAGTTTTACTATCACGGGCACATACATCACTACGGCAACACGTCTCCTTTTCCGTTTTACAAGTGGTGGTGGCAATAATATTTTCATTGATGATATAAATATTGATGGCAACCCGGTAAACGGGATCACCAGCATCCTGCGGGGCGACGAACCCATTAAACTTTATCCGAATCCAGCTAACAGCGAGGTTACTGTTGGTCTTGCGTTGAAGCAAAGTGTGCCCGTTAAGGTGATCATTCAGGATGTTTGCGGAAAGGAGCTCAGCAATAAGCATTTCGGCCTGCTTCCGCCGGGAGAGCATCAGTTGCCTATAGATATAAGTAATTTACCCCAGGGAGTTTATTTCCTGCAGGTAAGATCAGGAGATCTCACCCTAAGCAGCAATAAATTAATGGTGCAGCACTAAAAAAGGTTGTCGATGGCCGCCGCTAAGTCGCGGTCTTTTTGGGTTACGATGTTACCGGCATCGTGCGTGTTTAATTTGATCTCAACTTTGTTGTAAACGTTGGTCCACAAAGGATGATGGTCCATGCCTTCAGCCAGCGCGGCCACTTGTATCATAAAGCTAAAAGCCTGTTTGAAATCTTTAAAGACAAATTCCCTTACGAGGTAATTATTTTTTTCCTGCCACATACTTTTTGCTTGGTTGCTTGTCTACATTTACCACAGTACCGGGCATGGGCAAGGGCGAGGCCGGTTTTAATTTATTGTTATCACAAAAAACCTTGATGCTTATACCGTAGAATTTGCAGACACTGTTGATCGTCTCTTTTCGTGACACTACATGGTACGTTTGGCTTTTATAACTTTTCTTGGGCTCTATAAACACCACATCGCCCTCGTAGATATCTTCTTTGCTTGAGTAATTATTGTATTTGAGGAGATCTGTTAGTGACAGATCAAATTCCCGTGCGATCTTGCTGTAGGTATCGCCGGGCTTCACAATAATGAAGTTACCGCCTTTCGTTTTTACTACGTCGTGTTTTCCCGCAACGGGCTCTTTCTTTAAAAGTGCTTCCGAAGAGAATTTACCCGAATTACTGATCAGGTTCACCACCGGTGTTGAAATGAAGCTGTTATGATCGAGCTCATACAGGCGGTACTTTTCGATCACGTCGATCAGTTTTTTGGCGTACTCGGGGTGCGTTGCGTAACCCGCTGCTTTGAGTCCGTATGCCCACGAACGGTAATCAGTGATGGGCAACTCAAATAAAGATTGGTAACGTGCGCGGCTTTTAATGAAAACCGAATGATCGAAGTACGAATCTGCTACATGTTCGTATTTACGGAAACATTCGCCTGCATCATCATCATCGTAACTATAAGTGTCACCGGCCCATTCTTTGTGACATTTCAGACCAAAATGGTTATTGGATCCTTGTGCCAGCTTGCTGTTGCCAAAGTCACTTTCTACCATGGCCTGACCCATAATAATGCTGGCCGGGATGCCATGATTGAGCATTTCGCGCAGGGCAATATCCTTATAAAGATCTATGTAATCGTCGGCACTGTACTTTTTAAAAAATACGTCGGCTAAGCAGGTTTTGCCTGTAAGAATGAAGAGGCTGATAATCAGTGTAGCGCGTAGCATGGTTATAAGCAAATGTAAATAATCATCCGGTTTTTAGCAGGCGCAATATCCCCAATTTTTTGAAATTGGACGAACATTTTTTACACAAAAAAGCAGGCCTTTTTAGCTTTCGTTTAAGAGGGTAAAATGATATAAGAACGGCCATTCTGACATTTGACAAATTATGACGACCTTTGTGGCTGTTTTAGCGGTGAAATTCGATCATTAATACCGGGATGAAAGCCATTCCGGTACATATTTTTTTTGGTGAGGCCATAGAACGCATTGGCTACGGGCAGCGCCTTGCCCTGAAAGGACTGCACGGGTCGGGCTGGAGCTTTCTGTATGCCGCGTGCGGGGCTAAAGAAGACAAGAACCTTGTTGTTATTTGTAAAGACGCGGAGGACGCGCTTTACATGCTTGGTGACCTACAGGTACTGCAGGAAAAAAAGGTTTTGTACCTGCCTTTTAGTTACGCGAATAGCTATGATTTTGACCGGCCGCTGGATAATGGAACTGTAAACACGGCTTCCCAGCAGCAACGCATCGAAACGCTGGAGCGGATAGCAAATAGTGAGAAAAAGAATATTATCGTTACTTACCCCGAAGCGCTTTTCGAGAAGATCCCGAATAAGAGTGCCTTGAGTGATAATACATTTAAAATTGCGGTAGGGGAAAAGCTTTCCATTGAATTCCTGGAAGAGTTTCTTTTCTCGTATCATTTTCAGCGCGTGGATTTTGTAAGTGAACCCGGGCAGTTTGCTGTGCGGGGCGGTATTATTGATGTGTTTTCTTTTTCGGCTCAAATGCCTTATCGTATAGAGTTGTTTGGTGAGGAAATTGAATCAATACGCAGTTTCGACGCTATTACGCAACTTTCCACGGCCAAGCATCAGCGGGTCCTTATCACACCGAATATCGGGGATGAGAACCTCGCTGCAGGCAAAGTTTGTTTTTTAGATACGCTTGCAGATGAGGAGACATTGGTTTTTTGTAAGGACGTGAGCTATCTCTTCCAGAAGACGAAACAATTATTTGAAAAAGCAACAACTGCCTACGAAAAGCTGGTTGAAACTGTTCAATTAGAACCGGCAAAATTATTTTGTACCGAAGAGGAGATCAAAATAGCTATAGAAAAGAAGCAGATCATAGAAGCTGCCAATGCTGTTTATGCTACAGATACTGTAGAATTAAGTCAGCAGCCGCAACCCTCCTTCAATAAGAATTTCGATCTGCTGTTCAAGCACCTTCTTGAGAATAAGCAAAAGGGTTTTTCGAATTTCCTGTTCACAGATACCGAGAAGCAGGCCGAACGATTAAAGCAAATTCTTTCCGACGTTTCTAAAACCAATACTATTGCCGATAACCTTTTTCAAACCGTTCACTTAAGCATTCACGAAGGATTCATCGACTATGCAAATAAAGTAGCCTGTTATACAGATCACCAGATATTCGAACGCTACCATAAATACAAAGCACCTGCTTCTTTCACTAAAACAGGCGAGGCACTTACTCTAAAAGAACTGCAAAGCTTAAATCCCGGCGACTATGTAGTGCATATAGATCATGGTATTGGTCGGTTTGCCGGGCTCGAAAAAATAAAGACCGGGGATAAGATCCAGGAAGCAGTTCGGCTTGTGTATAAAGACAACGATGTTGTTTATGTAAGTATCACTTCTTTACATCGCATCGCCAAATACACCGGTAAGGAAGGAGCAGTGCCGCGACTTGATAAATTGGGCTCCACGCATTGGCAGACCTTAAAGAACAAGACAAAATCGCGCGTAAAACAAGTGGCCTATGATCTTATTAAATTGTACGCTCAAAGAAAAGCCTCTAAAGGACATGCTTTTCCGCCCGATAATTACCTGCAGCACGAATTGGAGGCTTCCTTCATTTATGAAGATACACCCGATCAGTTGAAGACAACCAATGATGTGAAGCGCGACATGGAAAAACAATACCCAATGGATCGGCTGGTTTGTGGGGATGTGGGTTTTGGAAAGACCGAGATCGCTATCCGGGCGGCCTTCAAGGCCGCGTGCGATGGAAAACAAACGGCCATTTTGGTCCCTACAACCATCTTGGCCATGCAGCAAGCCCGAACCTTTGCCGAGCGTCTGAAGGATTTTCCGTGCCAGGTGGATTATATCAACCGGTTTAAATCTTCCAAGGAACAAAAAGAGAGCCTGCAGAAAATGGAAGAAGGAAAAACGGATATTATCATTGGTACACATAAATTGTTGGGAGGCTCGGTTAAATTCAAGAACCTGGGATTATTGATCATTGATGAGGAACAAAAATTTGGAGTAGGCTCAAAGGACAAATTGAAACTGCTGAAACAGAACGTAGACACGCTTACTTTAACGGCAACGCCAATTCCCCGCACTTTGCAATTCTCCTTAATGGGTGCCCGCGATCTTTCGGTAATTGCCACGCCGCCGCCCAATCGGTATCCTGTACAAACGGAGCTGCATAATTTCAACGAAGAGCTTGTGCGTGATGCCCTGCGCTTCGAAATTTCCAGGGGCGGACAGGCTTTCTTCATTCATAATAAAGTACAGAGTATCACAGAGGTGGCCGGCATTATTCAGCGTTTGTTACCCGAAGCGAAAGTCGCTTTTGGTCACGGACAAATGGATGGCGACAAACTGGAAAAGACCATGATGGATTTTGTAGATGGTAAAACGGATATTTTGGTTTCAACCACGATCGTGGAATCGGGACTTGATATTTCAAATGCCAATACAATAATTATTAATGATGCTCAGAATTTTGGTCTCAGCGATCTGCACCAGATGCGGGGCAGGGTAGGGCGCACCAATAAAAAAGCTTTTTGCTATTTACTGGTTCCTTCCCTGTTGACGCTGACAAACGATGCAAAGAAAAGATTGCGTGCCATAACTGAATTCACCGACCTTGGAAGCGGGTTCCAGATAGCCATGCGCGATCTTGATATTCGTGGCGCGGGCGACATGTTAGGCGCCGAACAAAGCGGGTTCATTAATGATATGGGTTTTGATACCTATATGAAGATATTGAACGAAGCCGTTGAAGAGCTGAAAGAGGAAGCCTGGTATAAAGAACAAACGAAAGACGAAAAACTTCCGGAAACAGAATATAAGTCGGCTTTCTCGAAAGTGTTTGTGAAGGATACCATCTTAGAAACAGATTTCGAATTGCTGATCCCTGATACTTATATCGAGAATACGACCGAGCGTTTGAATACGTATAAGCAGCTTGATGAAGCGCATACGGAAGAGGAATTACAGGCCATAGCCCGGGAGCTGACCGACCGTTTTGGACCGTTGCCTAAACAGGTATTGAACCTATTGGAGGCTATTAAAATGCGTCGCAGGGCCATGCAACTTGGTTTTGAGAAGCTCTTGCTCAAGGGCGGAAAAATGCTGGCCTATTTTATCAGTAAGCAACAAAGCGAATATTATAATACGCTTGTTTTTAAAGGTATTTTGCAATTTGCTCAAAAACATCCGAAGCAATGCTCCTTAAAGGAACAGGGAGCCCGTTTTTATATTGCCGTACAAAACGTATCTTCGGTACAGGATGTTATGAGTATCTTTAACGAAATGGAAAGATCCATCCCCGCCCATGCAGAATAAAAGTAAAGGCCCCTGGTTGTTTTACGCGTTAGTCATCTACGTGCTTTTCCAGTTCCTGTGGTGGGAAGTATTATTGGCCCGGCAGTCGAAGCAATTGGCGGAGGAGCGTAAAAAGATCATCGCGCTGAATATACCGGATAAATTCATGTTGGAGCAAAATATCCAACTGATCGATAAAAAGAAGAATCACCAGCTCTGGATGCACATTGGAGAAGGAACTGTTTTTTTGATCCTGCTGACGCTGGGAGTTCTGAAGATCTATAAAACCCGTAAAAAGGAGAATGAGCTCAACCGTTTGCAGAGTAATTTCCTTTTGTCGGTAACACATGAACTGAAGTCTCCTCTTGCTTCCGTAAAACTTCAGTTGCAGACTCTGCAAAAACATAAGCTTGATGAGGAGACACGAAATAACCTTTTGCATAAAGCGATCGCAGATAATGATCGTTTGCTCCGGCTTATCGATAATATTTTATTAGCGTCAAGGGCTGAAAACGAACAACCGGTATTGAACAAGACAAAAATTAACCTTGGCGAATTTCTATACAGGCTTCATGAGGAGATCTTCACCAAAGATAAAGGCCGGATCAAGATCTCGTCAGACGAGAATCACTTCCTGGAAGTGGATGAGCAGGTATTTTCCATCATTGTTTCTAACCTGGTTGAGAACGCGCTGAAGTATTCGCCGGCTGATTCGCTGGTGGAAGTATTGGTGCATTCACATAACGGGGCTACCCGAATGGAAATAAAAGACCAGGGCCCCGGGATCCCCACGATCGAAAAGCAACGTGTGTTTGAAAAATTCTACCGTATTGGTAATGAAGAGACCCGTAACGCAAAAGGAACCGGGCTTGGATTGTATATTGTGAAGAATCTGTGCGCGCTGCATAACATCCAGATGAACATACTGGATAACAAACCGAAGGGAACGGCTTTCGTTCTAAATTTTTAAAAATTCCGTCGCTTCGGGCCCTTTGTTAAACAGCAGATCGATAATGCTTAGGTTGGCTTGAAAACCATGTTTGTCGCTAAAAACCTGTGTATAGGGTTTGGATCCAGATGAAGAGCTTTCTTTAGGAGAAATACTGTTACGATGATCGTTTGTAACTTCCTTTTCAAATTCTTCTGTGAAACGGATCTCGTTTTTCATTTTAAGTAAACGCAAAAGTGTTTTCAGTAATTCGGTATTGTATTCGAAAAGAAATTCATGTTTCGTTTCGTAGAAAGGCTGTAGTTCATCGGCATAGTAGATAAAGTATGGAGAGTTTCTGTACGCACTTTCTATACTCCTCCAGTGTTGGTGCTGCCAGTTTTCCTTATAAGCGATCTGTTTTTCGGAAATTAGTATTTTCTCATGTGTGTTCACTAAAGGTATACTCAGATCCTGCACACCATTGGTCCCGTAAATACGACAACGATTACGATAAGTTTGTTTTACAAAATGCTCGTGCTTTTCAATAGAAAAAGTATCCGCGGCCTGTATTTTTTGAAAATACGCTATAGGAGGAAGGTAAGCGGTACTGAGCAACATTATTTGGTGAACATGCTTTTTAAACCTTGTCCCACACCTTTAAATGACATGACATTGAGCGGGAACTCCAGGAAAACGTGCACCATACTGAGTGTGAACAGCACCAGGAACCCTAAGCGGTAGTCAACATAATAAGCAGCCACGGAGAGAGCCCAGAGGAAAAGGATCGATCCCATCCTTGCTTTAGAGACCTCGTGCCATTTGATAACCGTGGTCTTAGAGAACCAGTTGAGGTAATGATAAGTGTAGGCAAAGGCAATGAATCGTTGCACGGCGATCAGGGCCGGTACTGTAAAGAATTCTGTTTGTGAATCCGGTTCAGGAATACGGAACAGTGAAGCCAGGGCTTCGTTAAGCACAATAAAATACCGTTGTATGTAACCGCGTTCGGCTATAGACAAAACCTCTGAGTTGGGAAAATTCACAAACGCAAAGCTAAGCGCGCATAAAACAAAAATACCAAAGGAGATGAAACCACTGGTACTTTTGGTCTTTAAGGCCCCATACAATACGAACACCGCAGTGAAAATAAAAACATGAATAATGGTTGGTAAAAAAACGGAAAAGGCCAGAACCAATGAAAAAATGCGATCTACTTTAAGCACCAGGCAAAGAACGGAAACACCGAGAGCGATCAGTATTGATAAAAAGTATTTTCTACTAAGTGCAATTAAGATCGTGTAAACCACAACGCCTACCATCAACGTGGTTGAGTAATAGCGAATGGACGACTTATTATTGAAAAGCGAAATGGTTAAAAGAACGGCAACCAATATATAGGGCCACACATGCCACTTTTTTTCAATGAAGAAATTCTTCCGATCGAGCCATGAGATCTCGGTGAGATAATGCAATGGACCTAATACGGCGTAAACAAAAAGAAAGAGTTTAAAAGGAATGACAAAGGCAAGGGCCGTGCTGATCAGCATCAATCCCATATTGGTAATATTGATCCCGGTTTCTGTACCTAAAGCCTTTTGTACTAAACTCATTGCACGATCTTCATTTCATTTATAAGATAACCGGCACCGGCGTATTTCTCTATCACAAATAAGGTATAATGCACATCTAAAATGATGTTACGGCAGATCTCGGGGTTGAACATAATATCGCTCATGGTTCCTTCCCAAACCCGATCGTAATTTGTGCCGATCAGCTCGCCTTTCGCGTTCAGCACCGGGCTACCCGAATTTCCACCTGTAGTATGGTTACTGGCGATGAAGGAAATGTGCAGACTGCCGTCCTTATCTGCAAAGCGACCGTAATCCTTTTTGGCATGCAGTTCTTTCAGTTTGGGAAACACAATGAAGTCATCATTGTTGGGATCTTCTTTCTCCATCATCCCGTCAAGGGTCGTAAAGTGCGTGTATACAACCCCATCACGCGGTTTGTACGGTTTCACTTTTCCGTAAGCAACACGCAGGGTAGAATTCGCATCGGGATAGAATTTTTTGTCTTTATACACCTTGGTGAGCTTGTCGACATATTGTTTGTAGAGCGCAAGCAGTTTCCCGTCTATGGCACTCGACTGCGGAGTAACATTTGTGCCGTAATAAGCAGCAATACTCTTCCAGAGACGATAGGCAATATCTGTCTCAAGTGCTTTTACATCACCGGATTTTAAAGCGCTTAGGTATTTATCTTTATTCACAAACACAGACTCATTATAGATCTTGTCGGTTATGACATCGTAATTATTTTGATTTGCGGTAAATAAAGAGTCAATGGCGGGTACCCGTAGTTTCTTTTCTACTCCCTGCGCGTAGGCTTCCAGCATAGTGCGACAAATGCTTTTGTCCATCGCCTTGTTGTATCCTTTGAAGAATTTCTCGATATCGGGATAGTATCTGCCCATTTCCTTTGGCGCACTTTCTACCGGGTATTTTTTTACTGTAGTGATCAGTTTTTCAACTGCGCGGGCCGCTGTAAACGCGTTGATGCCGAGCAGGCATTCCATTAAATAATCATTTTGCTTTTGATAAACTTTGTAATCGGCATACAGTGCATGAAACTCGTTGAACACCGTACTGAATTTTTCTTTTTCGGCCGGGTCGGAAGAAAGTAGTTCAAGAAATTTCTTTTCAAATTCTTTTTTCTTGTTCACCGCATCAAACTTTTTAAGCCCTTGCATTTCGCCCATCCATTTTTTCCAGTAATTGGCTATCGAAGCGTAATTGGAAGCGTAAGCGATGCGCGTTGTATCATTCGCCTTCATAAAGCGGTTCATAATGGTAAGGCGTTTATCACGCAGCGCAACCCGATCGGGATCGCTTTGGTTCATTGTTATGTCAACCGCGTCGGAGAAAAGATATTCCTGTGTGCGGCCCGGAAAGCCATAGACCATAGTAAAATCACCTTCGTTTACTCCTTTCAAAGAAATGGTGAGCGACTTCTTTGGTTTGTAAGGAACATTGTCGGGAGAATATTCCGCAGGCTCGTTATTCTTATCCGCGTAAATACGGAACACCGAAAAATCGCCTGTGTGACGAGGCCATACCCAGTTATCAGTGTCTCCGCCAAATTTTCCAATGAAAGAAGGAGGGGAACCAACCAAGCGCACATCTTTATAAGTAAGGGTAACAAACAAAATGTATTGGTTACCGTAAAAGAAGGGGCGTACAAATGCTTCGAACTTTGTTCCCTTGGTTGCGGCGTCGATCAGTTGTTTGGAATTTGCTTGCTGAACGGAGTCTCTTTGTTTTTCGGAAAGTTTATCGGTAACGCCCGCATTTATTTGGGCGGTTACATCATTAATCCGCTGGATAATGGTAGCGGTTAAACCCGGATTCGTTTTCTCCTCGCTTTGGTTCATGGCCCAAAAACCCTGGGTGAGATAATCTTTATCTACCGAACTGTGATTCGCTACATAAGAATACCCGCAATGGTGATTGGTAAGCAATAAACCTTTATCGGAAATGATCTCGGCGGTGCAGCCTCCACCAAAATGAACGATCGCGTCTTTCAAAGAAGCATTGTTCACATCATAAATATCTTTAGCTGAAAGTTTACAGCCGTTCTTTTTCATATCACTCTCATTCAGCTGTTTCAGCAGGAACGGCAGCCACATGCCTTCGTCGGCAAGAACTCTGAAAAACGAAACGGATAAAAGGAGGGCAAAAAACTGTTTTTTCATAGCCAAAGAATGAGCTATAAAAGTACGAAATCTTCTGTACTAACGACAATTTGTAAACTGTAACAACTCACCCCTTTAAAGGGATATTACACGAACCTCGACTACGCTCGGTTTGACAGTAATAGTGGGGTATATAAAAAGGAAATGTCAGGTCGAGCGAAGTCGAGACCTTTGTTATTCGATTCTCTTTAACGGAATTTCCCTGTGCGGGTGTATTACCATCGGGAACTTCTCAACCTTCACCGAACTGGTATCCAGCCCGAAACCACGCGATTCGGAGAGACTGAATTTCTTAAGGAAATAATAGATATCCATAACCACGCGCTCGCGCCAAGGTAGGTCGTTATCTGAAGAAAGGTATTTTTCGATGATCACGAATTTAAAATCACCGATCACGTTGTTACGGTTCAGTGATTCGTAGCGACTGGTGATATCCACTTCACCGGCACGCACCATGTCCTGTACCACCTTGCGGAACATTAAATTAATTTTTGGCGCAACACGGAACCCTAGTTTAAAATCCACCCGTACCACATCGTCTTTTAGGATCTCGTGTACACGGTATTCCATCCTGTGTGGTTCATCCACAACGTCTACGTGCACGAACCAATAGAGATCGGCGCGCTTAGGGCGTTTTTGCAGGATGGAGTAAATGATCTTGGCTTCAATTTCGTCAGAATGATTCGCGCCGGTTAAGTACACGAGATGTGTGGCGTATTTGGGAATGGTAAGATCGCGGCTTAATTCGGCCAGTACCTGGGTATAAGCACCAAGCTTAACGTACTCGGTGTAGCTGCGTGTGATCTTTTTGGCCAGGTGCCAGATAGCCATCACCGATACCAATACAGCGGCGATAATCAGTGTTACGTAACCACCATTCGGAAATTTTTTCAGGTTGGCGTAAAGGAAAGATAGCTCAATGACCAGGTAAACCACCACTACCAGTACTACCAGCGGATGGTTGTATTTTTTCATCCACATAAAATAAAAGAGCAGGATGGTGGTTGAGATCATGCAAAGGATGATGGATAAGCCATAGGCCGCGCCCATGTTGGCCGACTCCTGGAATTTGAGCACCACGCCGATACAACCTGCCAACAAGAGCCAGTTAATGGAAGGAATGTAAAGCTGGCCTTTTAACTGGGTAGGATATTTAATTAAAACCTTGGGCCATAGATTTAAACGCATGGCTTCGCTGATCAGGGTGTAAGAACCACTGATGAGGGCTTGTGAAGCAATTACTGCGGCCGTGGTGGAAACAATTACCCCGATAGGGATGAACCATTCGGGCATACATAAATAAAAAGGATTGGTAATATTTGCCGCGCCACCTACTTCGCCCAGGGTTTTACCGGCATGTTCTATTAAAAACGCACCCTGCCCGAAATAATTCAGTACCAGCATGCTTTTCACAAAGATCCAGCTTACGCGTATATTGGCGCGCCCGCAATGTCCCAGGTCGCTATACAAAGCTTCGGCCCCGGTAGTACAAAGAAAGACCGCACCTAAAACAAAAAACCCTTCGTGGTGTATGGAGAGCAAATGAATGGCATAATATGGATTAAGCGCTTTTAAAACGCCAATATTCCCACCTAGTTGCAAAATTCCGAGTACACCCAACATAGAAAACCAGACCATCATTACGGGGCCAAAAAAGCGACCTATGAATTTTGTACCGAATTGCTGGATCATGAAAAGCACTACCAGTATCCCTATCACAATGGGCACTGTTTTTATTTCAGGATTAAAGAAGCGCAAACCTTCAACAGCCGAGGCGATGGAGATGGGCGGTGTAATGATCCCGTCGGCCAGCAAGGCGCTTCCCCCGATAATGGCGGGGATCAATAACCATTTTACCTTGAACCGTCTAACCAGGGTATACAAAGCAAATATTCCGCCCTCACCTTTATTGTCGGCCTTAAGAGTAAGAAGAATGTATTTTATGGTTGTTTGTAAAGTGAGTGTCCAGAAAATGCAGGATATACCACCCAGTACCACACTGGTATCAATAGCTTCTTTCCCCATGATCTCGCTCATCACGTAGAGAGGGGAGGTACCGATATCTCCGTAAATGATCCCGAGTGTTACAAGAAGGCCGCCTAAAGTAACTTTACTGAAGTGGCCGCTGTGCTGGTTGCTCACGTTATGCGATTTGCAGGTTCAAAGTTATAAAAAGAAGTATAAAGATTTTATAAATAAAGAATAAAATGGAACAAAACTTGCTGAATTTAGTGTAAGCTTATTCGTACTTTTGACATTCTTTTAATGACCATGATAAAGTATAACGGAGTGATTAACTCCAAGTTACCCGCTGTTGGAACCACCATTTTTACGGTGATGAGCAAACTCGCCCAGGAAAACAATGCCATTAACCTGTCTCAGGGTTTTCCCGACTTCAACTGCTCGGAAAAGCTCATTGATCTTGTAGCGAATTACATGAAAAAAGGGTTCAATCAATACCCGCCCATGCAAGGCGCTATGCCTTTGCGTGAAATGATCGCTGAAATGATCGAGG
>JANWKZ010000072.1 GCA_025451115.1 Bacteroidia bacterium
AACGGCCGGTATCCTGCCAAAAATATAATTCACGTAACCGGAAACAGTATCATAGTGCGGGCTCTCCTCGAGCGCTATAGGTAAGGATTCGTTAAGATCAACGATCGTGGTCTGCGCTTTTACATTGTATTCCGAATCGCTTTTCTTTTCAATATCAGGTTTTTCTTCATCGTGCTCGTCGCGAATCTCGCCCACCAGCTCTTCAATGATCTCTTCCATCGTAACGATACCGGCTGTAGCACCGAACTCATTTGTTACAATTGCAATTTGCGTGTGTAAACGCTGGAAATCGCGCAACAACTCATTCACCTTCATGCTCTCGGGCACGAACTGTGCCGTACGCATGATATCCCTAATGCTGTTGAAGCGGTTCTCGATCACCGCTTTTAAAAGGTCTTTACTGTTCAGGATCCCGATCACGTTATCAATATCACCCAAATAAACCGGGAGGCGTGAATAACCTTCCTCCAGAACTTTCTTGGTCACCTGCTCGCGTCCCATCTCCACATCAATGGCAACAATTCGGTTTGTGGGGATCATCACCTGCTTCACCATCCGGTCGTCAAAATCAAAAACGTTTTGTATAAGCTCGTTCTCAGAAGGTTTTATCGCTCCTGATTCCTCGCTCTCAGTTAAGATCATCCGTAGTTCTTCCTCTGTATGACTGTCGCCGTGCGCCGCTTTAATACCCAGCATATTAAGAATAAGCGTAGAGAATTTATTAATGAACCAAATAAAGGGACTGAACAAAACAAAGAAAATACGTAAAGGAAAAGAAAGCGCCAGCGAAGTGCTGAGCGGATTACGAATAGCGATGATCTTGGGAGCGAGCTCGCCAAAAACAATATGGAGAATAGTGATGATGGTAAAACCAACCGGGATGGCGATGCGGTGCGCGGTCACTTCACTCAAATTGACATTAAAATAATCGAGCAACCTCATAATTGACTTTGCTACAACATCCTCTCCTATCCAACCTAAAGCAAGGCTAGCTAGTGTGATCCCCAACTGAGTGGCCGAAAGATACCTATCCAGGTTATCTAATATCTTCGCGGTCATCTTTGCCTTTTTGCTTCCTTTGGCCGCTTTTAGTTCAACCTGCGAGGCGCGTACTTTTACAATAGCGAATTCGGCGGCTACAAAAAAGCCGTTCAGCAATACAAGCAAAAACGTGAATACGTAACCCAGGATCATAAGTTTGATTTAAAGAAGAGGGGTTTCGCAAACAAAGTCAACCAACTGACTCGATAGTTCATGTGAAGTAATTACCTAACAAAAATACGTAATATTTTTAACATAAGTTTTTAGCCTCAGTTACAGCATTTTAGTTAGTTTAAGGGCCAGAATGCTCAACCGGCTAAAACTTGTACTATCTGTAAGGCACCCTAACAGTATATACCTTTATTCTGTACTGGTTGGGGTCATTTGCGGGGTTGCTTCCATGCTTTTTTCCTTCATCATGAACCTGCTGGAGTCGTTCTTCCTGTCGATGCACATGCAGGACCCGGCCAAGAACGAGAATCTCATCCAAAAGATACAGTTCGCAACTCAACACACCAGCACTTCTTTGATCATATTATTGCTTCCTGCTGTGGGTGGCCTGTTCGCCGGACTTATCATCCATTACTTCTGCAAAGACGCGTCGGGAACCGGAACCGATGAAATGATCCACGCTTTTCACTTCAAGGAAGGAAAGATAAATACAACCACACCTTTTTATAAAGGCATCGCTACTTTTTTTACAGTACCTACCGGAGGTAGCGGCGGTAAGGAAGGTCCCATCTCTTTGATAGGCGCCGGCATCGGCGTTTGGTTTGCGGGACTAGTGAAAGGAGGCGCAAGAGCCAGAAGAACTTTGCTTCTTGCCGGAACTGCAGCCGGACTTGGTTCTGTATTTCGTTCGCCTTTAGGCGGTGCGCTCACTGCTGCCGAGATGGTCTATAAAAAAGATATTGAGAGCGACGCGCTAATTCCATGCTTTATTTCTTCTGTGACCGCCTACCTGGTTTATATTTCTTATGCGGGGGCCGAAAGCCCTTTTCACATTATGCAAAGCCAGGCTTTCCACGCCCAGGAGATCCCGTTCTATCTTTTGCTTGGAGCGTTGTGCTTTCTTTTTGGTTTTCTTTTTATAAAAGGTTTCAATAATACACGTACTTTTTTTGCGAAACTTAAATTCCTTCCGCCCTGGCTGAAACCTGCGGTTGGCGGTCTGTTAACCGGTTGCGTTGCATTGCTTTTCTTCGAGGTAACCGGCATGGGAAATGATTTCCTGGAGTTTGTCATTTCCGGACATTACCCCGATTACTTTGTTTCACAAGGAGCGATCAGTGTTGCGTTGACTTTTCTCGCCATCGCGTTCTTAAAGATCGTTACCACCACACTAACAATAGGAAGCGGGGGCTCGGCGGGTATTTTTGGTCCTTCACTTTTTATTGGCGCCATGCTGGGTGCGGCTACCGGAATTTTTACGCAGATCGTTTTTCCGAACCAGAATGTCAGCATCGCTTCCTTTATGGTAATTGGCATGGGCGCTTTTTACGCCGGGGTTGCACATGCTCCCATTGCGGGTATTGTAATGATCATTGAAATGAGCGGAAACTATACGCTCCTTCCTCCTCTTATCATCGTTTCCATTTTTACTTTCCTTCTTTCTCGTCGCATTTCTTTTTACAAGAACCAGGTGGATAATAGATTTAAGAGTCCGGCGCACAGCTACAATATGCGAACAGATGTTTTGGAGAACAGTCTTCTGAAGGAAGCCTTTCCCGAGTTCCGCAACATCGCGGTGATCAACCAGAATTGGAGTTATAACGAGGTGATCAGTTACGCCACCGTAACACACGCCAGCGATTTCGTGGTAATAGACGATGAATGGAACTATATGGGCATGCTTTCCCTGCGATTGATCACCACAAAAAGAGAGGAACGCGACCTGCCCATAAAAAAATATGTAGAAAAAATTCCTTCCATCGACAGCACCCAGAACCTGAGTGCGGCGCTCAATGTTATCCTGGAGCACGACATTGATAAAGTTGCCATCCTTGAGAACGGCAAGGTGGCGGGATACATCCGTTACCGCGACATCTTTGAGGCTTACAACAGCAGTATGAAACAACTTTAAGTCTCTTGGCTGTAAGCTTCCCCAAAAGCAAGCAGATATAAAGATCATCTCCAAATCCTTTCTCTTACGAGGATATTTTATTATCTTAGCTATATGCTAAAAAAGCACGTTTTTTTATTCCTTTCAAGTTTATCTGTCTTGGTGACAAAATCTCAGGTGAATCTTGTGCCGAATCCAAGTTTTGAAATCGGGCCAGATAGTACCTCTGTCGCTTGGTTCGGAGGAATAGATAGCTCTTGCATTATTACCGGCACTGTACTTGGTCCAACAAGCTGGAGCGTAATAAATCCCTCACCGGACAGATTGATAGAAGGAGACATTCCCTGCAATTGGGACAATGACACCGCAGCTTTTGGAAAAGCCTACGTAGTTTTTGGCGGACAAAATGAATCTGGACAAGCAACTCTATTATCTGGCGTCATGAAAGACTCCAGTTATAGACTGACTTGCTATGTCAACTTAAACACATTTCGAGGTATTGTAACTCAACCCTCAAAACTATGTTTTAAATTCACAGGATCAGGTGATTCAATTGTAACTCCCTTTATTGCATCAACCGATTGGAAATACTTTGACACCACTTTCATCGCTACCTCCAATTCTTCAATAATTGAAATATGGGGTCGAAGCAATGCACCTTCAGCTATTAATCTTGACAGTTTAGTCTTGACTAAAATTCAAATAACTGCTATTTTGCCCGTTAATTCTCCTCCAAATTATTCGGTCTATCCTATTCCCGCGCGAGAAAGGATTTATTTTTCAGGAATTCATAATATAAATAAAATAGTTTTGTCCGACCACTTTGGGAAAATTAATTCGATTTATTCCGAAGTTAGTGAGAATTACATTGATTTGCCGGAAAATCTTTCAGGACTCTATTTTATACAAATTGAGGCAGATCAAAAAATAATAAATATGCGCGTTCTAATAAATAATAACTAAAAAATAATCTATGAAAAAAACGTTTTTACTTATAGCATTTTGCATGCTTGATTGAAAAAGATATTCCTACAAACCCTTTTCTTTTTTTCTACGGTGCGTGGGTATGCCCAGAATTTAGTTCCGAATCCTTCTTTTGAGTTATATACGGAATGTCCATACTGAAACGCACACATTTTTTGAACATGAAAAACCTTTTGCTATCTCTTTGTATTTTACTCACTATGCGTGGGGTAGCGCAGGTTAATCTTGTTCCTGATGCGAACTTAGAGGACACAGTGTTTTGCCCTTGGGCGGAAAATCAACTTCCATATTTTTGGACAAGTTATGGAGCAACTCCTGATTATTTGAACGGGTGTAGTTCTGCTCTTAATGTACCTAATACACCAACAGGATTTCATTCAGCGCATAGCGGAGTTGGGATGATTGGTGTTTACAACTATGTTGACCCTAATAGCTCAGGGTGGCCAGACTATCGTGAATATATAGGGGCGCAACTGATTAGTCCATTAGTTATTGGTCAAAAATATTACATGTCATTTTTTATGAGTTTCGGTCTTGTACTGCCAGCCAGTTTTGGGTCGAATAAAATCGGGTCGGATAAACTTGGGATGAAATTTTCGACCATTCCATATTCTGATACAACTCCCCCAGCTTTGAATAATTTCGCTCATTTATACACAGATTCGATTTATACAGACACCGCTCAGTGGGTCAAAATATCGGGTTCTTTCATTGCTGATTCTGCTTATAGTTACATAATGCTCGGTAACTTTTTCAACGAAGCCAATACTGATACGTTATATTTCGGGGGAACTAATTACTTTACATTCACATCGTATTATTTTCTTGATGACATTTGTGTAAGTACAGATTCTTCATTTAATGAAACGTGGACAGGAATATCAAAATTTAACAATCGTGAAGACCATTTTACAATTTACCCAAATCCTGCGAATGACAGAATAAACATTGGTGGTTTGAAAGAAGTGGATGAAGTGTATATCGTAAATAATTTAGGGCAGACGGTTTACAAAAGGAAAATGAGTATTAATGAGAACTTTCAATTAAATGTTTCAGATTTTGCACCTGGAATTTACTTAATAAAAGTAAAAACCGATAACCAATATTTTTCCAAACCCATAATAATAACCCATTAATTAAAACTCCAAAAACCATGAAAAAACAAATGAAAAGAATGCTGGCATTGCTACTTATTGCAATAGGTTTAAAAACAAATGTTTTAGCTCAGGTAAGCTCTTTGGGAAATGGTTTTCCTGGGGCTGCGACAGATTATTGCGGTTGGAATGCAACCCGTTTATTTCCGCTGACTGTTGCTCACAAAGGCAACTTTCCGATTAATTTTCAGACGAATGGTACTCAGCGAATGACCATTATGAATACTACTGGTTTTGTAGGAATTGGCGTTACGGCACCCACTGAGCTATTACACATCAATGATGGAGCCAATTCTTATTTACATGTAACAAACGGAACCGGGAGCACTGCCACGGATGGCCTCAAAGTAGGTATGCTCGTTAATACACCTCATGCGATTGTAGCTAATCAACAACTAAACCCAACCATCGGCCGACTACAATTTGCTGTAGGTGGTGCAACAAATGCACAAACGAGAATGACCATAGACGCACAGGGAGAGGTTGGGATTGGACTTGCGCATATTTCGCCCAACGATCTACTTGATGTTTCGGGGGGAGATATAGATGTAGCTACGTCTACCTCTTCTTATAAGCTCGGTGATCTTCCGGTATTGTGGCACAAGGGAAGTACAGAAAATATTTTCGTGGGTGTTGGAGCTGGTTCTGCAGCAGGAAACCTTGCAAGTGAAAACACCTACGTCGGTAGAGATGCAGGTTTTAATGGGACAGGAACTTTATTAGCATCACAACCGAATATAAAAAACACATTTGTTGGAAAGGAAGCGGGATTTAACAATCAAGGTGCAGAGCATACTTTTATTGGGTATCAATCCGGATTTAGTTTTAATGCGGCCACTGTAAGAGGAAATACTTTTGTTGGAAGTCAAGCAGGGTTCTCAATGGTCCTTGGAGGCGAAAGCGTTTTTGTTGGTTGGCACGCAGGGCTTCAAACTACTCTCAGTAGTAATACTTTCATAGGTTATAATTGCGGTTCCGCAAACCAAACAGGAGGGAGCAACACGTTTGTGGGTTTAGGCGCCGGGAATGGGAATGTGTCAAATAATTCCAACACGCTGATTGGAAGTAACGCTAACAAAGCGGGCGGAACAGGGATTGATGGAGTTTCGGTTTTAGGTGCCGGGGCTTTTGGAGGCGCAATGAATTCCACGGCAATTGGTGTTACTGCAACAGCTAATGGCCAGGATGCCACAGCTGTAGGGGCCAACACCAGTGCTCCTGATGCCAACACGATGATTTTAGGGGTAAATACAATAAAGGTTGGTATCGGTTTATCAGGCGGTACAGGCGTTCAATCTCCGCAAAATAAACTAGAAATAAATGCTGACCCGAATTCTTTTAATTATACCGGAACCGGTGGTAGCGGTCTCCGTTTTAGGCAGCTTATCAACACTTCTTCTTCGCAATCGAACAATGGAACGAATACTGTACTAAGTGTTGATGTAAACGGTGATATTATACTTGTAACGGATCAGACAAGTACTTCGATAGGCGGCAGTTTCGGTGCCTGTCCGACTCCAATTGCATTAATGGGTAATGATGCGGCAATGGATTTGAATGGCCTCAACTGCCGTTTCATTGGACAAGGGCCGGGAAATAGTGTTTCAATAGGGCCCTCTTGCGGTACGGTTATTTCTGCTAAACTCGATGTAGTTGAGAGTTTAGGAAGTACAGGATTCCGCACAACGGCAATCAATGGTACTAATTCGGACATTTATACGGGAAGTATATTCGGTTTACCTTTTATTGCAGTACAGGGTGCTACGGATGGCTTACAAACGGGTCCTTTTGCACGTAACATTGGCGGCAACTTTACAGGAACTAACTCAAGGAATAATATTGGTGTGGCAGGAACTGCCATACAAAATTCAGGGTCTTCAACACTTGTTGGGGTAAACGCTTTTGGGGGAGTCTTTACCGCGAACGCAGCCGGACTTAGAAATACTGGCACTTTAGGAACAGTAACCGGTGACGTTACCGGAACAACAAGCAACATAGCTGTACAGGCAATAGTAACCGGAAATACGATTTCTACCTTCCCTTCTTTGGCCAATATTGCTGTCTGCGCTTATGCAGATCCAAACCACCCAGTATCGTATGCTGGCTTTTTTGATGGAAACGTTTGGATTAACGGCCCCCTAAATGGCGCTGCAGGATATGCTCTGACCTCTGATGTTAGCTTTAAAACCGGAATCGACACTATTTCAAACCCATTATTTGTTATTTCTCAATTAAAACCAAAGACCTTTTACTTTGATACTAATAATGTGTACCGCATGAATTTTAGTAGCCGAAAACAATATGGATTAGTTGCCCAGGATGTCGAGTTGATACTTCCAGAATTAGTAAGCTCTACACAAAAACCAGCAGAGGTTGATTCGGCAGGAAATATCGTTACCAATTCTGTAACCTTCAAAAATCTCAACTATAATGCATTTATCGGGATCTTGATCGCCGGCATGCAAAAACAACAAAAGCAAATTGCTAAACAAGATTCTCTTATCCATGAGTTGTTGGTTACAATGAACTCCTGCTGTTCTATGGGATCAAGAACTTCAGAAAATGGAGTTACAAAAATTGATGTAGAGTTAAGCAATACCGACGCAATAGTTCTAAACCAAAACGTTCCGAACCCATTTGCCGAACAAACAACCATCTCCTACAACATCCCGCAAAACGTAAGCTTCGCCCAGATCCTGTTCTACGACATAAACGGCCGCCAGATAAAAGCGGTTGACATCCACAAAAAAGGAAAAGGTCAGCTTAACGTATTCGCCAATGACCTGAGCAATGGCGTCTATAGTTACACCTTGATTGTCGATGGAAAGATCTTCGAAACAAAGAAGATGATTAAACAACAATAATCTTTGCAGGATAAATGTTTCTAAGACTGTCTCTTGTTCTAGTTTTTCTTAATTTTTTTGCCCGCGCCCAACCCGGCGAGGTAAAATTTCTCTCCAATATCCACGCCGATAGTTCCGCGGGCAAAGACCTGGTTGCAGATGGGCTCTCAGCTTCTGTAGCGCCCGCTTCATTTGCTGCCCCGGCCGCTATTCTGATCGTGGGCCTGGTAAAAAAAGATTCAGCATTGATCGATAAAGGAATTAAAGCTTCAGTAGCTTTCGGCGTGAACGCCATCGTGAGCCTGGGTATGAAATACGCTGTCGATCGTCGCAGGCCGTTTTACACCTATCCGGCACTTTTTCATCCGAAGTCACATGTAGGACCTTATTCTTTTCCCTCCGGCCACACTTCTTTCGCTTTTACAACCGCTACCTCTGTCACGCTTAGCTTTCCAAAATGGTATGTGGCCATTCCGGCCTATGCCTGGGCCGCCGGCGCGGGCTGGAGCCGAATGTACAACGGCGTACACTATCCTACCGATGTACTGATGGGAGCTCTACTGGGCACAGCCTCCTCTTTCCTGAGCTTTAAACTCGAAAAGCTGGTCAACAGGAAGAGCCATTAAGCGTTTTTCCGTATTTTTGCGATCCCATGGAAGAGTTGGTAAAACTGCACGATAAGCAATTCAAACCCTATATCACCGCGGATGTCATAAACCAAAACATCGAAAAGCTGGCTGCCCAATTAAGTGCCGATGTAAAGAAGTCATTTCCCCTCTTTGTGGTGGTGCTTAACGGTTCCTTTATTTTCGCAGCCGACCTGGTAAAGCAACTCAAATTTCCCTGCGAGATCTCTTTTGTGAAATTGGCCTCCTACCGGGGCACCGGCAGCACCGGCCAGGTGAATGAACTGATCGGCCTCACCGAGAATATCGAAGGCCGTACCATCGTTGTGATCGAAGACATCATCGATACAGGCAATACCCTCGAAAAACTGTTCGCCCTGCTAAAAGACAAAAAGGCCAAAGAGATCCGCGTCGCAACCCTGCTTTTTAAGCCCGAAGCCTATAAAAAAACCATTCCGGTAGACTATGTGGGCATGGAGATCAAGAATGAGTTTGTGGTGGGTTACGGGCTCGACTACGACGGGCTTGGCCGTAACCTCAAGGATATTTACATTTTACACTCGTAGGTTCCCCGAACCTTGTCATTCCGTCCCGATAGTTATCGGGACGTCACGCTGCAAGCGGACGGGTTGCTCATGAGGAATCTGTCTCTTTAATTCGGTCTGTATTTCATAAAAAGTCGTATTTTAGCCTCTCAATTTTACAACCATGTTAAACATCGTTTTATTTGGCCCTCCCGGCGCCGGCAAAGGAACCCAGGCTAAGAAATTATGCGAAAAATACAGCCTGATACACCTCTCAACCGGTGACCTGCTTCGCGACGAGATCGCGCGCGGAACCCCGCTAGGCATACAAGCCAAGACCATCATGGACAGCGGTGTGCTGGTAAGCGATGATATCGTGATCGGTATGATCGGCTCCAAGCTCGATAACAACAAAAGCGCCCATGGTTTTATTTTCGACGGCTTTCCCCGCACACAGGCCCAGGCCAAAGCCCTGGATGAATTGCTGGAAAGCAAAGCAAGCCGTATTACCATGATGATCGCGCTGGAAGTAACCGACGCGGAACTTACAAAACGCCTGTTGCAACGCGGAATGGAATCGGGCCGTGCCGATGACCAGAATGAAGAGATCATCCGTCGCCGTGTGTACGAATACAACAGCAAGACCGCACCTTTGAAACAATACTATTCCATGCAAAGTAAATTCCACTCGGTTTACGGCATGGGAACCATTGAAGATATTTTCGACCTGCTTTGCGCTACCATCGATAACAAGGTCCGCAAGGATGAACCTTTCCATGATGGAACTGTGACAGTGGCTGATATCAGTGTGGAGGACGAACCGGCCATGCACATGAATGAGAAGTCAGAAGTTAGAAGTTATAAGTCAGAAGGGAAAGAGTCTAAGTCTGGGGTTAAGAAGAAAGAAGTTAAGAAAGCAGTTCCAAAAAAGAAAACTGCAAAAAAGTCTGATAAGAAAAAGGCAGGTAAAAAAGTCGCTCCGAAGAAAAAAACAGTGAAAAAGGCAGCGAAGAAAAAAACTGCAAAAAAGATCACTAAGAAAAAAACTGCGCCTAAAAAAGTCGCAAAGAAAAAGGCGGGTAAACCGGCTAATAAGAAGAAAAGATAGTCTTTCTTTACGGAGAGATTAGGAGGAACCCATGGAGAACTTTATTGATTATGTGAAGATCTGTTGCCGCAGCGGAAAAGGCGGTGCAGGTTCCATACATTTTCACCGCGATAGATTTACCGCTACCGGCGGTCCCGATGGCGGCGACGGCG
>JANWKZ010000073.1 GCA_025451115.1 Bacteroidia bacterium
ACCAGTCACCGGCATCAGCTATCGCGATCTTCATCGTGTAGGTGCTGCAGGGTGTAATGGTTCGGGCAGATGTGATCGGAATGGTATATCCATCGTAGATTATCTGGCTGTTAGGAGCCGTGAAATTGTCTACGTAATACGCCGCGTTATTAGGTCCGGCGCACCATCCCCAAAAAGAACCATCGTTAATGTTGTCGATCGAAACCGGAATGTTACCCGGAATAGTAGCGATATAGGTGCCGGCGTAACCGGGACCTGTTAGGAAAATACCAAAAGCGTCATTAAATCCTGCGCACTCATACTCCGGATATTCTTCTGAAGCGAAAACATAGGTAATACTGATAGAATTACAAACCGGAACAAAGTCAAACTGCAGAAGACAAACGTCATGGTTGGCGTTAGCTTCAATACCCAAAAGGTTGGCATCATTGTAATTGTAACCGAATTGGGTATCCGCAAAATTACCTCCGGCGAAAGGAGCATCACGAACCTCACCGGTACTGAGAACAATTCCGTTTGATATACCAAGATTCGATCCTGAATATGTAAATGTTCCCGCTCCTGCCCCCGTAGCGACCACAGTTCCTGTAGTAGTACCGCATATGTAAGCTATATTCGAGATAGAGATCCCCGGACCTGCAATGTTCTGAGCGAGCGCAGTAAAATTCAATGTTGGAGTAACCGTTAATTGAGCTTTACCGAAGAAGGTGAATAAGGAAATCGCTAAAAGACAAACGTACTTTTTGATCATATTTTATACCCTTAGAATATTAGTTAACAAATATAAAAAAAAATCCACAAATTCAAATCTTTTCGCTTACATCCTTATATTTCAGTTTTCTACTGGTTATCAATTGAATAAGTGGTAAAATTACGTGTTTTCACGTATTTTTTTTGAACATCCTGTAAGGTGTCTCGAAAAGCGTTCAAAAGCTCGTCAAAATGGAGGTTCAGGGCTTCACCTTCGCGGCCTTTTGCCTGTATTCATTGGCCTTTTGCGCATAGCCGGCCCTATTAAAGGTCTCGGCTACCCGGGCAAGCAGGTTGTAATCGCCGGGGGCCAGGGCCGCCGCCTTTTCAAAATAGAAAAGGCCCCTTGCTGTATCAGCCATCAGCATAAAATCATTCCCCAGGTTCACGTTGAGTTGGATATCGTTGGGGTATTTTGTCAATGCTTTTTGATCGCTTAAGCGTGCTTTATCCAGCTCATTTTTTTTCACATAAAGATCATGTAAGCGAAAGAAAAGGGGCTGGTAAAAAGAGCCACCCGCCAGCATTTTCTCATAGAGCAAAAGCGCCGTATCGGTTCGGTTGGTCAACTCGTAGCAATAAATGAGATTATACTGCGCTACCTCGTACCCGGGATCCTTCTGCAAAGCCTTTCTGAAAAGCGCCGCAGCTTCCTCCGGTCGCCCAAGGTAATTGGAATACATCGTGCCCAACGTGGTCATCGAAAAATGATCTTCCGGGTTTTCTTTCAGCCCCTCTGCCAATATCTCTCCCGAGAGAGCAAAATGCCTTCTCGCCTCCTGCCCTATCGCGTCTCTTTTATAACCCGGCGCCATGCCCATGCCCTGCGCATAAAGGTTATTGGCCACAAAGGCCTGTATCATGTACGAACCGGGAAAATGTTTCTCATCGTTCACGCTTAACGTAATAAGATCCTTCCAACTTGTATTACGTGAGACTATGAGTCCCGAAAAAACGGCCAAAACCAAAATAACAACCCTTTTAAAAGTTGACGGCATTTTCTTAAGACCCAATAGTTCCGCATCGGGATCTGCCTTAAAAACGCGAAACAAAAGCACCCCGCACGCGATGCAAAAGCCGAAGGAAGAAAAATAAACGAAACGCTCGCCCAGGATCCCAACTACCGGAAATGCCAGGTTAGTAAAAGGTGCCAATCCCATCAGAAACACAAGAATGCCAAAAGCGAAAATGTCCTTTTGCTTCCACTTTTTTATCACATAAACAATCGCAGCGCCATAAGCTGCAAGCGACAACCAAACCCAGGGCGAAGCCCAGCCATCCATGGGCACAGCGTTATATCCATAATAAAAACACAAGGGATAAGGAACCAACAGCAGGCGCAGGTAATAACCGGTTGTAAAGAGCGCCATTTGCAAACGGCTGGTCAGATCACGATGAAAATAAAGCGGATTCTCGTAAAAAGTAAAGTTACGAAGCTCAGGACCTTCCGGAACGAGGGCACGCACCATGAAAAAATAAATTAAATACACGCCAAACAAAGTGGCTACTCCCATTGCCACCCGCTTAAGATCAAAATTCCGAAAGAAAAGCCCTGCTAAAAGGATAAGTCCCGCAAATAAGAGCGCCGTCTTCTTACACAGCAAAGCCATCAACAGAAAAAGCGCGCACAACAGAACGAACTTCCAATTTTTCCCTTCAT
This sequence comes from Bacteroidia bacterium, assembly GCA_025451115.1. Classification (GTDB taxonomy): domain Bacteria; phylum Bacteroidota; class Bacteroidia; order B-17B0; family Aurantibacillaceae; genus PALSA-968. The sequence goes on from JANWKZ010000073.1 coordinate 2,411, forward strand.
CCAGGTATTTCAAAAAATAAAAAAGCGATAGCGAACCCAGGAGAAAACTCAGCAATTCATCTCTACATTTGATATTATTGACCACCTCGGTATGTATAGGATGCGCTACGAAAAGAAGTGTGACCAAGAGTGGAAAAACAGGGTTTTTATTTTTGAAAAGACGCATAAGCAGCAAGAACACCAACACGCAACTAAATGCATATATAACCACATTAAAAAAGTGATTGATGTTGGCATTGCTTCCAAAGAACTGGTACTCCACCGCAAAAGTGAGCTGCGGCAAAGGCCGGTAATCGAAGCTCTGCGTTTCAGACTCCACATAATGGCTCGAAAAAATTTCCGGGATTCCCGCGATCCCCTTCGCCACCCTCAGGTTATCCGGTTTTTGAGGGTTAGTAACTGTTACATACTTATCGTCGAGCGCGTAGCCGTTTCCAATGGAATTGGCGTATAAAAGGAAGGCGAAAGCAAAGATCGCGTAACAAAAAGTACGGTACGATACAGGAGCATTGCTTTTCGCTTTGGCCATTCTTTGGAGGCGTGGAAACCTATGGCCTAAAATAGAAAAAAAAGCAACGCCAAAGATGGGTTTTGACCTCTGAATTAGTAAATTTGCTAAGATGCCGGCAAACGCCTACATAAAAGCGATCAGTTATCATTTGCCCGAAAAAAATTATTCGAACGAAGATTTTTTCAGCCAATTCCCGGAGGCCAGGGCCGGCGAGGAAAATCTATTGAAAACGGGAGTAAGGAATCGTCGCATCATAGCGCCAGGCGAGACCGCTTCGGATATTGCTGTGAAGGCGGCTGAGAAATTCTTCACAGAACACAAGATCGACCGGAGCGAGATAGGCTTCCTGCTTTTCTGCGCGCAGGAGTTCGACCATTATACCCCTACCACGGCCTGCATCATCCAGGAACGATTGGGACTTCCTAAAAACTGCGGGGCGCTTGACTATAATTTAGGATGCAGTGGTTTTGTTTACGGTTTGAGCCTCGCAAAGGGACTCATCGAATCAAGCGGCATTAAAAATGTTTTACTTCTCACCTCTTCTACGCTCACTAAGACATTCCACCCGCGCGATAAAAGTTCCTGGTTTGTTTTTGGCGACGGCGCTGCGGCCACACTTATTTCGTCGAGAGAAACAAAAGGGATCGGGCAATTTGTATTTGGTACGGATGGCAGCGGTAAGAACAAGATCATTGTGAAGGATGGCGGCGCGCGCAACGCGCTCACAGAAACATCTACACAAGATGTAACAGATGAATACGGGAACACAACCAACAACTCTACTTTTTTTATGAACGGAACGGGGGTTTTCATTTTTGCTTTGAAGACCGTACCGGAAATGATAAATGAATTGCTGAAAAAAGAGGGTCGCAAGATAGAAGATGTAGATCTCTTTATTTTTCACCAGGCCAATTTGTTCCTTGTTGATTCGATCCGGAAAAAAATGGGCGTGCCCGAAGAGAAGGTTTTTAATTTCATGGAGAATACCGGAAATACCGTATCTTCATCCATTCCTATAGCCTTACACGAAGCCCTAAAAGCGGGGAAAGCAAAAAAAGGTGATACGATCGTGATAGCAGGCTTTGGTGTTGGACTTTCCTGGGCTGCTACAACGGTTGAACTATAAAAAATTGAGATGGACATACAGGCATTTATAAAAGGATTGGAAGCGGAGATCGAAGATCTGCCCCCGGGTACACTGAAACCAGATACAGATTACCGTAAAGTGGCGCAATGGAGTTCGATGCACGCGCTCATTGTGATCGCTTATGTCGATGCGAATTTCAATGTAACTCTTTCGGGCCCTGATCTGCGGGGCACAAATACGATCAGCGATCTTTACAACCTGGTACAGGCGAAACTCAAAAATGTTTAGTGAGATAAAAAATATTTCTTTTCGTGGACTTTCCGCCTGCGTGCCCAAACATGTGGAACGAAATATAGATTACACTTGGATCAGTGAAGACGAGCGAAAGATGTTCATCAAGAGCACAGGCGTGGAAGAAAGACGTGTAGCCGGAGAAAAAACAACCACCGCTGATCTTTGTGAACGCTCTGCCAACGCGCTTCTCGACAAATTAAAATGGGACCGGGAAAGTGTTGACGCGATCATTCTTGTCTCGCAATCTCCCGACTATATTTTGCCCGCATCAGCGGCCATCTTACAGCATAAATTAGGTTTAAAAAAGACAAGTATCGCTTTCGATATCAATCTGGGATGCAGCGGTTACATTTACGGATTGTATGTTCTTTCAAGTCTGATGACCTCCGGAGCCGTAAAACGCGGATTGTTATTGGCCGGCGATAAATCAACGCTGTCTACCAACTTCAAAGACAAAAGTACTTTCCCGCTGTTTGGCGACGCAGGGACAGCCACCGCGCTTGAATACGATGAAAAAGCGGGACCCATGTATTTCAACCTATTCACGGATGGCAGCGGCTACCGCTCTATTATGATCGAAGACGGAGCGTGTAGGAATCATGTTTCTGAAAAAACCTTTGAGATGCAAAAGATAGACGAAGGAATTGAACGTGCGCCCAAACATTTGATATTGGATGGTATTGATGTGTTCAATTTTGCTTTACGCGAAGCAGCGCCCGCCATGCAGGATCTCCTGAAACAAAGCGGTACGGCGCAGGAAGAGATCAATTACTTTGTGCTTCACCAGGCCAATAAACTTATCAATGAAAGTGTGAGAAAAAAATGCAGGATAGAACCCGAACGTGTGCCCTACTCCATTCAAAAGTACGGAAACACGAGTTCGGCATCTGTTCCGCTCACGATGCTTCACGCTATTAAAAATGAAATGGAAACAAAACCGCTTCACTTGCTATTGAGCGGCTTTGGAGTTGGTTATTCGTGGGGAAATTGCATACTCAAAACAAATCATGTAACTTGTACGGAAATTCTGGAACTGGATTGAGCAAATTCTCTTTACATAATCAAAAGATACTGATCACCGGCGCCTCCTCAGGCATCGGCCGTTCCTGCGCGGTGGAAGCTTCTGCACAAGGCGCGCATTGCATCTTAGTGGCCCGCAATAAAGCGGAACTCGAAAAAACCGCCTCGCTTTGCAAAACAAAAGCAGACATTCACGTGGCCGACCTTACCAAAGAAGAAGAAATAAAAAAACTCGCCGCAACGGTTCCTCAATTAAACGGCATGGTAAATTGCGCGGGCATCATTAGTCCGCGACCAATAAATTTCCTGAAGAAAAAGAACCTCGAAGAGGTTTTCACAATAAATTATTTTGCCGCGGCTTTGCTGAGCGGTGAGTTATTGGCAGCAAAAAAGATGGAACCAGGTGCTTCCTTCGTTTTTATCTCTTCCATTTCCTCGCAACATCCTTATTTCGGCGCGGCGGCCTACGCCAGTTCTAAGGCTGCGCTTGAATCTTTCAGTAAAACGCTTGCGCTTGAGATCGCCCCAAAAAAAATGCGATCCAACATTCTTTTACCCGGTATGGTGCGTACGCGCATGCTGGAAGAAACAAAAGAAGCAGTGGGTGAAGAGAATTTCAAGCACTACGAAAAAAATTACCCGCTCGGCTTCGGAGAAGTGGAAGATGTGGCCAACGCTGTTTGCTTTCTCCTGAGCAACGAATCGCGCTGGATAACCGGCAGCGAGTTGAAAATGGACGGCGGTTTAATGTTAAGCGGAATAAAATAAATGAGTTCGATAGAATATAGTATAGTCATTCCGGTTTTCGGCGCCGAAAACTCGCTGGAGAAACTGCACGCCAGTATTTGTGCCTGGTTCGATGGAAAATACAGCTACGAGATCATTTATGTTGACGACCAGAGCCGCGACAAGAGCTGGGATGTGCTCAAAAAAATAAAACAATCGCATAAAAACACAACCCTTATACGTTTAAGCAAGAATTTTGGTCAGCACGGTGCCACCATTTGTGGTTTCAAATATGCGAAAGGCAATTTTGTTGTCACACTTGATGACGACCTGGAAGTGCACCCACAGGAAACCGAAAAATTAATTGCTGAACAAAAGAAAAATAACGCCGACGTGGTTTACGGAGAATACCGGAAGTTGAACAAGCCCTTCCTGCGTAGTCTGTTCACAGGCATTTACAAATCACTTTCAAAGATCGAGGACAAAGAAAAAGGGAAAGGAAGCAGTTTCCGTTTGCTAAAGAATTCGTTGGCGCAAAAACTCGTTACCAACCACCGGCATTTTGTTTTCATTGACGAATTGTTGCTTTGGTACACCCGAAAAATGGCCTTTGTGCCTGTGCCTCCCAATAAAGATTTCATTGAGAAAAAAAGATACAAAATGGGAAGCCTTTTCTCACTGGCCGGGAATATCATCCTTTTCTCGTCTACCTTCCCGCTGAAACTCGTAACGCGTATCGGTTTTCTTTTGTGCGCCATCAATTTCCTTGTGGGTATTTATTTCCTCATTAAAAAACTGGCGCTGAAGATCGACGTGGCCGGTTACGCTTCTTTGATCGTAAGCATTCTTTTTTCTACCGGGCTCATTATTTTTTGTATCGGTATCCTGGCGCAATACATCAGCCAGTCGATCAAGACCATCAACAACCTTCCTGCTTATAACGAAGACGAGGTAGTATGCTGATCCTCGAGCAATACGGAATAAGACTTTCGCGTCTTACAGCCGAAGACATTGAATTGGTGCGTCACTGGCGCAACCAGGCTGATATAGCCAACAATATGGAATATCGCCTGCACATTACCGCCGAACAACAGTTAAAATGGTTCGCGAGCGTAAACAACAAGAACAATTATTATTTCATTATCGAATTTGAAGGGAAGAAGATAGGGCTCATAAATGCCAAGAACTATTTACCCGAAGAAGGTTTTGGCGAAGGCGGCATTTTTATTTGGGACAAGGATTATATCAATTCATTCGCCGCCGTGTTCGCTACGCTGTGCCTGCTTAATTTTTCTTTTTTCGCGCTTAAATTAAAAAGGTCGCGCGCCCGTATTTTACGCACCAACGATCGCGCTATCCATTATAATAAATTGATCGGTTACCGGATCTTGCCCGGCCAGGAAGACGCGGTGAACCAATTATATGAACTCACGGTAGAAGACTACAAGCTCAACGCCACCAAACTGAACAATGCCGCCGTGGCGCTTTGCGACGGAAAGGGAACCCCGGTCTATTCGGGTACCGTTTGCGAAGAGAACATGGAACAGATAAACGAATTACTGCGTGGCGAATCGGCTAGATAGGTGCCACACCCTTTTCAAATCCTTGCAGCCAGGCTTCTTTAGGAGCTAATCCCAATAAAAAAGCGTCGTCAAGTCTTTCGAGTTTGTACTTTGAAATTTCTTTGGCGCTATAGCCCCACAAAGGATTGGGAATGTCAAACATCAAGACAACTCTTTCTTTCCCGGCTTTATTCCAGGCTTCATGCTCGAAAGAATCATCAAAAATGACCAGTTCACCTTCTTTCCAATGCCGGGTCTCTGTTCCAACACGGATGCCGCAAAGTTTCTCATCGGGCACGATCAGGGGAAGATGACAACGCAGCTGCATCCGTGAGTAACCGGTATGTGGCAGAATATGCGTGTGCGGTTTCATGGAGGAATAATTGCTGGAGATGATCTGCGGCAAGGAAAAGATCAGGTTTGCCGTTTTCCGGCAAAGCTCTGCGTTACGCGGAAACTTCATGCAGAACAGATTAAAGGAAAAGACCTGCCAGGCCTTTTCTTTTTCGGAGCTCACGTAACCCGGGAACGTATTCAGCCAGTTGGTATCTGATCTTTTCTCCTCCAGTACCAGGAACTCATCGCGTATTACAGTAAAATGATCTTCCAACACCTTTAAAAAAGGAAATTGCTCCCTGGGATAGAAAAAATGCGGGTTCCGGTTCGGGCTCTCCTCCATAAGTTCAAAAATAACCTTTATTTTAGTAATCTGGTAAGGATGGCAAGAACCTGGTTCAGCATATACGATTTCAGCTTCAATTACAAAGGTAAAGAACCCGCCTTTACCTCGCTGGCCGAATTCAACTGGCCCCAAACCTTTGAAAAGAATCATGCCACCCTCAAAAAGGAACTGGAAGATTATTTAAGTCAGCACAGCCTGCTCTCCTACTTCAACGCAGCCATGGTGACCCAAAAGGACAGCTGGAAGACCATTTCACTAAAAAGCTGGGATATCGAATTATTTAAGGTGCAAAAACATTTTCCTTTTATTACTTCTGTTTTAAAGCAACATCCCGAGATTGTTTCCGCTTCTTTCAGCCTGCTGGAACCAAAAAGCAATATTGTGGCGCATTGTGGCGATACCAACGCTATTTATCGCTGTCATTACGGAATGGATGTGCCCGCGGGTTTACCTGACTGTGGCATTAAAGTAAAAGGAGAAAGCAAAGCCTGGCAGAACGGCAAATGGTTTGGTTTTATGGACGCTTATGTACATGAGGCATGGAACCACACCGATAAGAAAAGATTGGTATTTATTGTAGATGTAATGCGGCCGGAATTTGAAAAAAAGCAGAGATACGTTTGCGCCACGGTGCGCACTTCGCTTTTCTTGCAGAAACGCGTAGAAAATCTCACCAAACGACCACGCTTTGCAACGCTGTCGGCCGTATTTCTTCGTCCCTTCATCCAGGTAGGCATCGCTGCTGCAAATACGCTTAAATTCTACTGATGGAAAAGGTTAAAAAATGGTATTCGTTTGCCGAAGGTGAGGTTTTCACCGGAAGTGAAGCGCCATTTTTTGAGGTGAGCGACAAACCCTGGAAAAAATTACTGGAAGAAAATCACACGGTCTTTCTTGAAGAGCTGCAGGAACTCATAAACAAGAAAGAGCCCAACATCATTCCTTATTTCAATCAAACCCTCGCTACTACGCCAACCTCGTGGACCATTTTCCCTCTACGTTCCTGGAACCGTGTATTTGAAGAGAACTGTAAAAAGACACCGAAAACCACCGCGCTGATAAATACGATTCCCGGAGTAACTTCCTGCGCTTTCTCCATTCTCAAGCCCAAAATGCGTATCAAACCACATTTTGGGGATAGCAATGTGATGTATCGGTGTCATCTCACCTTAAAAACTCCCGGAGGTTTGCCTGAGATAGGAATGGAAGTGGGCGGCCAAAAAATTTCATGGGAAAAAGGAAAGCTTTTTGCTTTTTGCGACGCGCACAAACATGAGGTTTGGAACAATACAAATGAAGAACGCTGGGTTCTGATAGTAGATATTTTGCGCGAAGAATTTCTTGCCGAGGAAAAAAAGATCTGTCGCGAAATAAAAGGTTCGCTTTGGTGGCAACATAAGTTCCAGAATTTTTATTTCATTAAGCACATTCCCCGCTTTGGGCGCAGGTGGCTCATGAAGTTTACGGCACTCTTTATGAGTTAGTGCTTGTGCGCTCTTTTCTTGATCATTCCGCCCTTGGTATCCTTCACACTGTTCATCACCACGAAGGCATTAGAATCGATCTTCTCTATCTCCGTGTTCAGTTTATTTAGCTCAAGACGCGTAATTACCGAATAAACAATATCGATCTCGCCTGTATCGCCATGTCGGCCAAATCCGCGCTTTCCCTTGTAAACCGTTACCCCACGGCCCATCTCATGAATGATCATTTGTCGGATCGCGTCACTATGGGTAGAAATGATGGTTACACCAATGTATTCTTCAATACCTTCAATGATAAAATCGAGTGTTTTGCTTGCAGCCAGGTAAGTGATCATGGAGTAAAGCGCGATCTCTATCGAAAGGAAATACGCCGCGGCCGAGAAGATCACCACGTTGATCACCGTTACAATATCGCCGATGGTGGTACTGAATTTTTTACTGAGGTAGATCGCGAGAACTTCTGTTCCATCGATCACCGCGCCTCCCCTTACCGAAAGCCCTATGCCCACACCCAGGAAAAAACCTCCAAAGGCCGCCACCAATAAATTATCCTGGGTGATGTCCGGAAAATCAACGGTACCGAGGACGATAGCAAGCCCGGAGATCGCGAGCGCCGTTTTAATGGCAAAAGCTTTGCCTACTACACGATATCCAAGAATGATGAAGGGAATATTGATGAGCGGGATCAAAACATACAACGGAATTTCCGTAAGTGCGGAAATAAGCAGTGATATACCCGTAGCACCCCCATCAATAAAATGATTCGTAAGAAGAAATCCTTTAAAACCAAAAGCGGCGGAGAATATCCCGATCGTAATAAGAATAAAATCCTTTACCTGCCTGACAGCCGTGATCCTGAGTTCACGAAAAGCTTTGGCCCGCTGAAAACGCGAATACTTTCCGTTATCATTGGGAATCCTCTTCTTCAATACAAATCGCTCCGCCAGCCTCGCACAGATCGTGTTCATAATCGCGTTTTCTCAAATATAAATAATTTCCGCCGGAAAAGTGCAGATGCTTATTGTAAAAATCAATACACCTTCAAAAGGCTGTCGAGCCTTTGTTTGAAAAGCGGAGTGAGCAAAGTCATCCCGTCTACATTAAGATGGTGACAATCGAAAAAGAGTTCGGGCTTTCCGGAAAAGATCCTTTCGAAATCAAGGATCGGAATTTTTTTCTCAAAGATCATTTTTTCGGCAGGGCGTTCAATGATACAATCCGCACCTATTCCATTTCTTACTTCATCGAAAACCTGGTCTGTTAAAGGATACCTTACAAAGACGGGTTTAATTCCATTCTTCGAACATAGTTCGATTGTTTTCTCCAGGTAGGTCAGCGCGGTAGTATAAAAAAGTTGCTCTCTCTTGTTTTGGCAGGCCATCTCGTGCTGAATGAAATGAGTTGCATTCTGTTTCCTTTGTTCCTCAGAACGATCGGAGAATTTCGCAAAACCTTTCTGCTCCCGGCCGGCCTTCATCAGGTTCAATCCATATTGCCATTCAGCATAAGGCACAACCTGCGACTTAAGGTATTCGTAGCAGGCATTCACAGGCTGCTGTTCAAATTCGTTCAATTCAGAGAACGGAACGAGGGAATAGTAAAAGAATTTATTTGTTCGATACGCGTTGAAGCCTTTGGAGAACGTTACGATATCGCAGGGAAGCACTGCATACTTTATTTTAACATGAAGCTCTTCCAGGCAATATTTCAGACGGTAATAGTTCAGCACGTTATTTTCTCCATAATACGCCAGAGAAGTGACACCGGGCAATTGAGAGATGTCTAACCCTCTTTCGGCATGCGAGTCGCCAAGAATAAGTATATTCTTCTTGTTCTTCTCCCGTTTATATTCTTCCCATCTCACAACAAGCTCGCTTCTCTTTGCGGTCATCTTCTTAAAGACCAGCAGGAGTGTAAAGTGCCCGGCGAGCAGTAATAACAGCAGGTATGTTATTTTCTTCACCATCAGAATTGAAAATATTGAAAGGTGACATCGGGCCTTGAACTCACAAGGATCAGCAATAAAAGCATCCCGGAGTACATCAGTGCGCGCAAATAGAATGAACGAGTTCTTTCGAAGCAGTGACCTGTTGCCCGTACTTGTCCGCTCTGCATCAGCTCAAAGAACAGGATCAAAGAAACAAGATATGCTACCTGGGAATAGCCTATTAAATGGTTCCCCCCGGAAAACAGGTGCTTATAAATGAACAGGGAGTCCTGCAAGGTGGCCGGCCTGAAAAAAATACTGATAGAGGCCACCATGAAGGTTATACCCAGGTAGCTAAGCATGCTGAGAAAGAATTTCCATTTCCGCACACCGAAAAAAAGTTTTCGACGGAATTTCCGGCTGCTGAAATCAAGCAACATCCAAAAGTAGGCAGCCATAGCGTACAGCAGGTAGTTGGCCGTTGCCCCATGCCAGAGGCCCACCATCACAAAAATGAAACCGATCTTCAGCGCAGTGACCACTTTTATTGATCTGCGCCCCGTTTTGAACAGGTTGTCATAGATATATTCCTTAAACCAGGCATAGAATGTAATATGCCAGCGACGCCAGAAATCAAACAGGTTTCGTGCAAAAAAGGGTTTGTAAAAATTTGCCGGTAGATCAATGCCAAAACAACGCGCTGAACCAATGGCAATATCACTGTATCCCGAAAAATCCGCATAGATCTGGTAAATGAAAGCAAAGAGCGCGAAAACAAGATCAAGTCCCTTGTAATTCTCAACATTGTTAAACACCGGGTTAATGATCTGAGCAATACCATCGGCAATAACCAGTTTTTTAAAAAGACCCCACAAAATAAGTTTCCCTCCATCTATAACTCTGTCGATCTCAAAACCCTTGTTCGCCCTGAATTGCTGAATAAGCGTATGCGACTTCTCTATCGGGCCGGCGATCAATTGTGGAAAGAAACTGACAGACAGTGCATAATACACAAAAGAGCTTTCAGGTGCATATTTTCGTTTATAAACATCAATGCAATAACCCAGCGTTTTAAAAGTGTAAAAAGAAATACCTATCGGGATCAAAACCTTTTGTGCCCACCAACCCGGCCAGTTCATGATATCCGTATCAATGATGTGAACGTACTTGAAAAGAATGAAAACACCCAGGTCGATCAGCAAGCCAATGAGAAAGGCGCCTATTTGTCCATTCTTCGTCTGGGCATTATAACTGAATTTAGCACTAATAAAGGTTACCGCGGTTGTGAACAGCATGAGTGTGACGAAACCCAATCCGAAAAAAGAATAAAAAACATAAGAAGCCAATAGCAAGAAGGCCGGGCGCGTCTTTCCGCCTAAAATAAAATAAAGAAGCAGGCTAAACAGAAGGAAGCAGAGATATGGAAAAGAAGCAAAATTCATACCTTGATCCTTTGCAGAAAAGGCAAACGTTGCTTAACAGGTAGATTATAATACTTTTTTTGCCTGGCCAGGTATAGATTCATTTTAAACTCATAATAGTTCTTCTTTAAGTCCCATGCCGTTTTTTCTACGGGTTTTGTTTGAACATACCCGAATTTCTCTCCAAGGTCAAAACAAATATTATCAAGTATAGCGATCTCTTCTGCACTTAACTCCTTTTCGGCGGCCCTCACCCTGTTCGTGTTCACATCACTTTCCAGGTTACCATGCATTTCCATCACTTTTTTGAATTTCTCTCCACTCGTGTTCTCCTGCAAATGCCTTTTCATTTCGCTTGCTTTCGCTTTGTGGTCAAGCATAGCCGCATCAAACGGGACTTCAAGGTAGGTACATAATTTTCTCAGCGTTTCTTCAGGTTGACTTACGAGGTCCTCATACCTTACAATATGCATTGGAATCCCCAGGAATTCCGCATTTTCCAGGATCTCCTGGTAATAGAAATTCCATGAAACACCCAATTCAAAAACAGAAGTGGGCCGATACGCAAATTTCTTTCTTGAAAGCACATTGTCGCGATAATCTCTTACCATCACGATATACTTTGCAGAAGGAAATAATCTATTCAGCGTTCTTACATGTAAGGAATAAACAGGGTTCTTATCGATCACGCAGGCAACATTTTCCTTTTGGCCGGCAAAAGGATTATTGAGATAGGTTAATTTACAAACATTAGTAAAGCTTTTCTCTTCCAACGCTTTGATATCCTCTTTTATCTTCTCACCGGGCACCCAGATGCTGGGCTCCGTATGAAAATTATAGTCGAACAACCTTAAAAAACGCCTCACCACGCTTTCATCTCCAAAATCCTTATCCCGGTACGATCTCTGTGCGAACAAAATAAATTCATTCTCGGGTGTTGATACCAAACGCGGATGCGAATTGAGCATATTGGTGAGCAGCGTGGTGCCGGAGCGTCCCATGCCGATCATAAAAGCCATGCCCGGCAGATTATTTTCCCTTATTGTATCCAAGCGTTGTATATACTTTTTTGAGTCGCTTTAATTTTGTTTCAGGTCCCAATGAGTAAATGAATCTTTCCTTCATCACCTCTTTCTTCGCCTTCAGGTAGAATGACATATACGTAGATGCCGGTTTTGTTTTAAGCCCGGGCAAATAACCAAATTCTTTACCAAGATCCCCGCAAATGCTGTTGCAGGCCGTGATCTCTTCTTCCGTGAGACCGGTCTTCCAGGCATCTATCCTATCGACATTCACGGGACGATTCAGGTCATCGTATTTCTTCTTAAAGCGCGCTTCGTGCCCGGCCGGAATAGAATGTTCTGCTTCTTTTACTTCGGCATATTGCGTGTTAGCCGTATCAGTTACAGGATCCAGGCCCAAAAACCCAAAGATGGCTTTCATTTGTTTCTCAGTATCCGTTACCAGGTCTTCATACTTCACCAGCAAAACCTTATGGCGGTTCTCGCGCATGAAATGCAAGGCGCGGCTGTTAAAGAAATTCCACAGCCAGGCATTATGCCTTACTTCCGGCGACCGCAGGTCGACATTCTCTTTTCTGGAGAGCATATTGGCGCGGTAATCACGCACAATGTAAATGAACTTTGAGTTGGTAAAGGTCTCACTGATCTTATCGGTAAAAAGTGTGTAAGATGGATTTTTGTCTACGATCACTTTCGCTTTTGATTTATCCTGCCCGATCACCTCGAAGTGTGAGCAAATGAACTTGCAGAGCTCGGGGTATGTAACTATGTTATCCTTTACAAAGTCCTGCGTTTGTTTTTTTGTCTTTTCAACATCAAAGTTCCAGCCGGCCCAGGGATGCGTATAGGAGAACCACTTGATCTGATCAAAAACAAGGTCGATATCTTCTTTCGAAAAACGTTTTTTATTCCTCCAGGTATGCAAAAAGAAAATAAGGAACACTGCCTCGGGCGTGCAATGTATCTCCGGGTGACGATTCAATAATTTACTGAGCAAGGTTGTGCCCGAGCGACCCATGCCGATAATAAAACATATTTCCTTCGCTGTTTGCATTAGCGGTTCTTCTTAATGAAGGCTACCAGTTTGTTCACCGACTCGTCAACACTTTCTTTATCCGTATTTAAAACCAGGGCGGGATCGGCAGGCGCCTCAAAAGGATCGTTCACGCCGGTGAGGTTTTTCACTTTGTCGGCATGGCCTTCGGGCAGCAGTGCTTTTTTGTACAGACCTTTTGTGTCCCTCTTCACCAATTCATCCATTCCGCAATTGATAAAGATAGTTTTCACATCGCCATACTGCGAGCGGATCTCCTTACGCACTTCTTCGTAAGGATTGATAGCGCATATAATAGCCGTAATATCGTGCGCCGAAAAAGTATGCGCGATGAAAGCCAGCCTGCGGATGTTCTCCATCCTGTCGGCCCTGCTGAAACCAAGGTCCTTGCAGATAAAGGTGCGGTACTCGTCACCATCAATGACCTCCACGGGAATGTTCAATTCCTTCAGCTTTTTTTTGGTGCCGCGGGCAATGGTTGTTTTACCGGCACCCGATAATCCGCAAAACTGGATGATCATTAATTTGAATTAATGGCTACAAGATAAAGAATATCTTCGTAAAATTGTAAGACCCATGAGCCAAAAACAAGAGGTAAAGATACGTTTCAATACAGGCTATAGCGAGGCCGACCCTTCTACCAAAGAATGGCGTGTGCTCATTAACGGAAAGGAGCATTTCTGCAACCACGTACGGGTGAATTGCCCCAGCCAAACCTCCCGTGATCTCATTGAGGGAGTGGGTCAGAAATGGCATATCAGCTGCGTGGCCGCCAATATTGAGTACATAAAAGACAGTTCGGGCAATTTCCCTTCCAATTTCTTTCGCGAGATCGTCATTTCTTAACAGGTTGTTAACCGGGTCTTGAAAAACTATACCCCTTTATTAGGGATTTTCTGATAAATTTGCCGCTTGTTTAATGGTTGGTGGATGAATGGCTTAATGGTCTGCTGTTACCAACCCTATAACAATCAACAATAAAACCATTCATACCATGAGCAAAGGTCCCGTTTCCAAATTCATTGAGCATCACTACCGCCACTTTAACGCAGCCGCCCTGATGGACGCTGCCAAAGGCTACGAAACCCACCTTGCCGAAGGAGGCAAAATGATGGTGACTTTGGCTGGAGCCATGAGTACAGCCGAGTTAGGTATTTCTTTAGCAGAAATGATCCGCCGCGACAAGGTTGCGATAATCTCCTGCACGGGCGCCAACCTCGAAGAAGACGTAATGAATCTGGTGGCTCACAGTCACTACAAACGCGTACCCAATTACCGCGACCTTACGCCAAAAGACGAGTGGGATCTTTTAGAGAACCACTTCAACCGCGTTACCGATACGTGTATTCCTGAAGAAGAAGCTTTCCGTCGCTTACAAAAGCACCTGGTGAAACAATGGAAAGACGCTGAAGCAAAAGGCGAAAGATATTTTCCGCACGAGTTTTTATACAAAACGGTTTTAAGCGGCGACCTAAAACAGTATTATGAAATTGACCCAAAAGACAGCTGGATAGTTGCGGCTGCCGAAAAGAATATTCCTATTGTTTGCCCGGGCTGGGAAGACAGCACCACGGGTAACATCTTTGCAAGTTATGTTATTAAGAACGAACTGAAGGCAAGCACGGTGAAGAATGGTATTGAATACATGGTATGGCTGGCCGACTGGTATCGTAAGAACTCATCGGGCAAAGGCGTTGGCTTTTTCCAGATCGGCGGCGGTATTGCCGGCGATTTCCCTATCTGTGTTGTACCCATGATGTACCAGGACCTGGAGTGGCATGATGTGCCTTTCTGGAGCTATTTCTGCCAGATCTCTGACTCTACTACCTCTTATGGTTCTTATAGCGGCGCGGTGCCGAATGAAAAAATTACCTGGGGTAAGCTGGACATACACACGCCAAAATTCATCGTAGAAAGCGACGCTACTATTGTGGCTCCGCTGATGTTTGCGTGGATTCTGGGTTGGTAAACACTCCCTCTGTCATGTCCACGAACTGGACACGCTTTGACGGTATGTCCAGTTTTTAGCAAAAACTGAACATATCTCCCAAACCCGTCTACTTAACTCAAAATTATTCATGTAAACGGAAAGAATTACCCTATAAACTCCTTTTTGTTATAGGAATCTTGTTATTTTTATCGCCGTTTATGAAAAGACTATTGTTATTCTTTTCCATTTTCGCGGGTCAAATTACCCTGGCCCAGGATTCAACTACCGTGATCTCTCCCCTGTATATGGAGACCATGGGCACCGTTTCAAAAGTTGAATCAACAAATAACCTAGTAGGAAATTTTCACCCTGATTCGGTAGCTACTTTACCTTTTGGAATTTTAAAAGAGATCGGCGTTGCGCGATATGTCATTGCGATCGATAGCGCTTATTTCGCGCCCGGAAAATCCATTTTCAATGCCTATATGGCGCTCGACTTTCCCGGCAGTACGCAAAAGATCGCTTTTGCCGCGAAGAATGTAGCTTTCAATCCCAAGGGTGTTATTCCAGGAAACAATACAAGGTTGGCTCTGGTGAGTCGACACAGAATACATATCGGCCCTAATATAACTTTGGTGCTGCCCGACGACGGTAGCAATTATGTAGAGTGGGACTGCAACGGATTTAAGGGCGTGAAGCTGAAAGGCTATTTTGAGTTTGGAAAGAACATCTTGGTTCCCGATTCCGCTTCTTCTTATAAAGTAGTAAAAGCAAGTTTCGACGTTTATACGAATGACATCCATGATTTCATGGCGCAGGTGAGCATCACGCCCTTTACTATCAAGGGCCTTAAAGATGTTTCGTTCTCCGTAAGTGATGCGGTCGTGGACATGAGCGATTTTGTGAACTCGCCGGGCATGGTATTCCCGCCCGGTTACAGCGCGCAAACATCTATGTGGACCGGTTTTTACCTAAAGCAGTTCAAGATCAAATTACCGAAAGAGTTAAGTAAAAACGAAAAGCAGGTTGAAATAGCCGCCACGCATTTTCTCATCGATAAAAGTGGGCTCAGCGGAAATTTTTCAGCCGCCAATCTTTTTTCTCTTTCTGAAGGGAAAATGGGCAACTGGGGATTTTCGATCGACCTGGTGGGGTTAAACTTTGCATCCAGTATTTTAATTGGCGGCTCGCTGGGTGGAAAGATCCTTCTTCCTACTAATGAAACACAGGGAGTGAATTACACTGCCACGGTGTTTCAAAATCAACTGACGAAAAGAATGGACTATGTCTTCTCGCTTTCGCCGGTCACAAATTACACAACCAACATTCTCAGTGCCAAACTGGATATCTACCCAACTTCAAAACTCATCGTACAGAAAGTGAACACCACCTTTCATCCACGCGTTGAACTGAACGGCAAAATATCCTTTCATCACAACCATGTAGAGACCGCGAAACTGGAAATGCAGCAGGTTTGCATAAAAGACGAGGCGCCTTATCTTACCAACGGACTTTTCAGTTTTACAGACAGCATCGGGAACAGCGCATCGAAACTTTCAGGTTTTGCCATTTCTATAAACAGCATCTCACTTTCCGTTGCGCAGAACGCTCCCCGCATTGGCTTTGGGGTAGGAATAAATTTCACCGATAAGAACGACCAGGCTTTTGGGGCACAGGCTTCCTTTGCCATACATACAAAGATCGAGCAGATCATCCCGGTGAATTCAGCCAATGCCACTACTAATAATAAGAAATGGAGCTTTGATAAAGTGGTGGTGAACGATATCGGCATCAGCGTCCATACAACGGCCTTCAAATTCGATGGCTACCTGAAATTCAGGAGCAACGATCCGCAGTATGGAAATGGTTTCTTCGGAAGCCTGAATCTGTCTGTAGAAAAGGTGATACCAAACCCGGTTACCGTGAACAGCTGGTTCGGTAATGTGAATAATTACAATTACTACTATTTCGATCTCGCCGTTCCAAACAAAATTGTGCTTATTCCTCCCGGGCCTTCTCCGCCAGGCCTGGCTATTTACAGAATGATGGGCGGACTTTATTATCACATGAGGCCGGCTAATAATAACCTCGTAATTACACTTTATTCATCTGCCTTCGGAACGGCACAGAGTTATATTCCTGACAATACAAAAGGAGTTGGCATTAAAGCCGGTGTAACACTGGGAACCTATCCCGTGAATGAAATACTGAATGGTGATGTAGCGATGGACCTTCTTTTCACCAATAGCGGCGGATTAGGGTCGATAAAATTTTCCGGTAATGCTTTTATGATGGTCAAGATAAATGAGCGAGTTCCAACTTTAAAGACCACGATACCTGTGAAAGCGGCTTTCCAATTGACCTATGATCATGAGAACAAGATCGTGCATTCCTTACTCAACGCGAAGATCACGCTTCCATCGGTTAGCGCGCAAGGACAAGCTGAATTGCATATTGACACGAACATTTGGTATACCCATTTCGGAAAACCAAACAACCGGGTTTTAGTGAATTTTACCAACCTGGCCTCTGCCAATGCCTATTTCTTATTAGGAAATCAGCTGGAGTCGATCCCCGCTCCTCCCGTACAGGTTGCGGACGCGTTTGGTCATGGTTTTGCAGATACACGCGATGTGATCTCTACCGGTAATGGAAATGGATTAGTAATGGGTGCCGGACTTGGAACAAGCAGCAGCGGAAGTTTTGGCTTGCCTGATTTCAGCGTTTACTATAATTTAGGAATGATAGCGGGGTTTGATGTAATGGCGATCAATTATGGTCCGAACGCGCATTGCAGCGGGAGTTCGGCGCGGGCCGGTTTTAACGGTTGGTATGCACAGGGGAATGTATACGCCGCGCTTTGGGGCGATATCGGCGCAAGAGGTTCCTTACTGGGTGCCGACTTCGACGTAAACCTGTTATCTATCTCGGCGGCCGCCATGTTAGGAGGAAAATTTCCGAACCCAAGTTCGGTGCAGGGAGAGATCGGAGTGAATTACGATTTTCTCCATGTGTTTCACGGACATTTTAACTGCAGTTTCGCGGCGGGAAATACCTGCAATGTTGTTAATTGAGTATGAAAAAGGGGTTCCTGATATTTTTTATATTACTTTCTTCGCTGGTTTCTGCGCAGGTTCCCGACCTGGCTGCTCTCTCTTTTGTAAAACAAGGCAAGATCGTTCTTCGTTGGGCTCCTTCCAAACCGGAATTATGGAAGACCGCGAACCTGAATGGCTACAAAATTGAAAGAGTTGCCTTTTCACAGTATAATTCCACAAGCATAGATTCACTTAGATTCAAAAACGCGGTCACTACTCTAGTTTTCCCATGGAAACAGAAC